>CAUJJP010000186.1 GCA_963205525.1 Pseudomonadota bacterium
CGGCTACGACGAGCCGAGCTTTGTCGCCGCCGAGACCGAAATCGCCGCCCGGCCCGCAGAACGCCTGCACGAGACCGGCCTGACGCTGCTGCACAGCGGCATCGTCTACCCGGAGGAACGCGACCCGACGGCGCTGATGCAGGCGCTGGCCCTGCTGCACGCGCGCGGGCGCATCACGCCCGGGCAGTTCCGCATCCGCTTCCGCGCCGCGGTGGCCGAGGGCTTGCTGCGCACGCTCGCCGCCGAACACCGCGTGCAAGACTATGTGGAGCTGTGCCCGCCCATCCCCTATGCGCAGGCGCTGGGCGAGATGCTGCGTGCCGACGCCCTGCTGCTGATGCAGGCCGCCAACTGCAACGAGCAGATCCCCGCCAAGGCCTATGAGTACCTGCGCGCGCGGCGGCCCGTGATCGGCCTGGCCCACCCCGAGGGCGACACCTGGGCCTTGTTGCAGCAGGCCGCCGGCACCCAGCTACTCGCGCGCCTGGACGACGCAGCCGACATCGCCGCCCTGCTCGATCGCTTCATCGCCGCGCCGGCGGCGCAGCCCCTGCCCAGCCTGCAGTCGGTTCACGCGGCATCGCGCCGGCATCGTGCCGAGGAGTTCGCCCGGCTGCTCGAGCAGGCTGCCGGCTTGCCCAGCGCAGCGCTGCCCCATGTCGACGCGCCGCGCGCTTAGCCTCTCGTTCGTCGATCGCTACGGGGCGCTGGTGATCAGCGTCCTGTCGTCGATGGCGATCGCACGCCTGCTCACACCCACCGAGATCGGCGTCTACTCGGTCACCATGGTGCTGGTGTCGCTCACGATGTCGCTGCGCGACCTCGGTTCGGGCCACTACCTGGTACAGGAGAGGGAGCTCACGCCGGCGCGCCTGCGCGCGACCTGGACGGTGCAACTCCTCGTCGGCCTGGCATTCGGCCTCGTGCTGGCCGCCGCCGCCTGGCCGGTGTCGCAGTTCTACGGCGACGCGCGCATCGTCGACATCATGCTGGTGATCGCACTGAACTTCGCGGTCAACCCCTTCGGGTCGATGACCTACGCGTGGCTGATGCGTGAAATGCGCTTCGACCGCCTGGCGGTCATGCGCCTGTCGGCGGCACTCGCCGGCGCACTGGCCTCCGTCTGGCTGGCCTGGCGCGGCTTAGGGCCCATCAGCCTGGCGCTGGGCAGCCTGGTCGCAACGCTGACCAACGCGCTGGTCGCCATTCGCTTTCGGCCCGCCCATTTCCCCTGGCTGCCCGGCCGCGGCGAGCTGCGTCGCGTGCTGTCCTTCGGGGGCAAGCTGTCCGCGTCGACCGTCATCCGCACCCTGGGCGAAGGCGCCCCCGAATTGCTGCTGGGGAAACTGCAGAGCCTGACTGCTGCCGGGCTCTATTCACGCGCCGGCGGCCTGACGCAGATGTTCAACCGGCTCCTGCTGGACGCCGTCAGCGTCGTCGCACAGCCCCTGTTTGCGCGCGTGCACCGCGAGGCCGGCGACGTGGGCGAAACCTTCCTCAAGGCCTTGTCCTACGTGACCGTACTGGGCTGGGGCTTCTTCACTGGCATGGGGTTGCTGGCACATCCGCTCGTGCGCCTGCTCTACGGCGAACAGTGGGATGGGGCAGTGGGCGCCGTGCGGTTGCTCAGCTTGGCAGCAGCCTTCGCGGTCCCGGCGGCGCTGTGCCCGATCGCGCTCATGGTCACCGGGGGCATCAACCGCGCGTTGCGGATCACGGTGATTGCCGCCGTGAACACGCTGCTTGCCGCCGCCGCGGGCTCGCCATTTGGCCTGCTGGGCGTCGCAGCGGCGCTGGTCATCGCCCAGGGCGTCAACACCGTCTGGTGGCTGAACGCCACCTTGAAACACCTTCGTATCCGTAAGCGTTCGCTCGTCAGGGCCATGACCCCTAGCGTCGCGGTTGCCTGCACGACAGCCGCAGTGCCCGTTGGCATCGTCCTTACGATGGGCTGGCAGGCCACGCACACCGCGACGGCAATCGGCCTAGCCTTGGTCGGCGGCGTGCCACTGTTCGTGCTGGCCTTGCGCCTGTGGCAGCACCCGATGTTCGGCGAGGTCCGGCTATTGATGGACAGCCTGCGGGCGCGCCTGCACTCGTCCTGACACGAAGACTTACAGTCCCCGGAGCGCCGGGACGCGCACTCGCGGGATGGCGGCGGCGGCGCCCGGCGGGCAGACTCGGACACCACCATGGTGGCCAAGCGACCGGCCATGGGCCGGTCCCGGGCCTTGGCTCCACCCACCACGATCCATGCCCATGAAGTACACGCGCTCCCTTGGATGGGTCGCCATCGCGATCACCCTGCTGTTCAGCGCCTGCGGGGGCGGCTCCGACGACGCGCAACGCAACGCCACCGCTCGGCGGGCCAAGGCCCTCGAAGCGCCCGCAGTCGTCCCACCCGTCCTGGCGGGCAACTGGACTCAACTGCCGAACCCGAACTACGCCCCCCCGGCCGGCCCCTACTCGCGGACCTGGACCGAGATGACCTGGGACCCGTTGCGCCAGCAGGTCGTGATCTACGGCGGCAACGGCGTGACCGGCTACGAGAACGACATCTGGGCCTACAACGCGTCGACGACGAACTGGGAGCAGATCGACCCGAACGTCATCTGCCCCGGGAACTTCGGCTTCAGCAAACCCAACGGCACCGACGACACCAACTTCAAGTACGACCCGGTCAACGACTTCTACTGGACTTTCGGCAACGGCAGCGGCTATCGCTGCCTGAGCCAGAACCCCGTCCGCACCGCGGGCGCCGGAACCGGCCCGGTGACAATCATCGACCCCGATTTGCCCGAGAACCCCGATGGCTACTACCTGAACTGGCGCGTACGCAGCCCCAGCCAGGACGTCGCGGTCGCCGGCTGGCAGTCGGCGACGCGCACGCTGACCCTGGCGACGCCGATCACCGGGCTCGCCCAGGGCAGCAGCTATCAGCTCTACGCCACTCTCGGCGCCGGCATCTGGTACTACAACAAGGCCACCGGCACCTGGACCGGGCAGGACAACCCGGACCGCGTAGACGGGCTCACGCCCGACGGCGGACGGATCGCAGCCGGTGTCGCGTATTCAGACCGCGACGAGGCCTTCGCGCTCTTCGCCGGCAGGTCCATGGGCTACGACACGGCGGTATGGCGCCTGGACGTGCGCACGCGGCGCTGGACCAAGCTCCCGATTCCCGTAGGCGGCACGCCGCCACACATGCGGGAAATGCTCAATTCCTTTGTCTACGACAAGCAGAACGACGCCTTCATCCTCTTCGGCGGCATCTGCTCTTACGACCCGGTCTGCCCGGACAACAGCAACCCGGGGCAGACCTGGGTCTACCGTCTTTCGAGCAACACCTGGACCAACATGAACCCGCCAATGGCGCCCTCACCGCGCGCCCAGCACGTGATGGCCTACGACGAGGAGCATGGCGTCGTCGTCCTCTTCGGCGGCGCCAATCAGTCTGGTCGCTTGGACGATACGTGGTACTACCATTTGCCGAGCAATCGCTGGCTCAAGCTTGAGCCTCCGCAGGCTCCAAGTGCGCGAGCACTTGCGCAAATCGCCTATGACCCGATCAATGGGCGGACGATCCTTTTCGGGGGGCAGACGAATTCCTGGACCAGCGCCGAAGTGTGGGCCCTGAAACTCACCGTTCAGGCCGCGGGAACCGCGCCCACCGTGGCCCTGACTGCCCCCGCAGCCGGTGCCAGCTACACCGCCCCAGCCAGCATCGTGCTGACTGCTGCAGCCAGCGACGCCGACGGCAGCGTGACCAAGGTCGAGTTCTTTGCCGGCGCCACCAAGATCGGCCAG
>CAUJJP010000187.1 GCA_963205525.1 Pseudomonadota bacterium
GCCGCCCTGCTGCAGGACCTGCAGGCCCGGCTGCAGCAGGGCGCGCCAGCACCCTGGGACAGCCTGACCCGGCAGTTCGAGGCCACCTTGCTGCGTGGCGCCCTGGCCCACACCCAGGGCCGACGCATCGAGGCCGCCCAGCGCCTGGGCATAGGGCGCAACACCATCACCCGCAAGCTGCGCGAGCTGGGGCTGGATTCCTAGTCCGCGGCCCTTAGGCTGGGGGGCAGGAACGGGATCAAGAAGTGGCGGCGCGCGCCGATAGGCCAACGATGGCCTGTCTGCCGCACCTGCCTCCATGCTCCATGTCGACGTTCTGACCGCCTTCTTCAATACCGGAGCTGCGGCGCTGGTGGCGGCGGCGATCATCGGCCTGACGCGTACCGATCAGGCCCGGCTGCGCGCTGCGCTGCGCACCTGTGCCTGGGGCATGGTGATGCTGGGTGTGGGCCTGGTTCCGGCCGGCATGGGTGCAGAGGTGGCGGCGCTGCCGGCGGCGCAGTTCAGCATCACCTTCTTCAGCCTGGCGGGCATCGTCCTCATCGGTCAGGGCCTGGGCAGGACGCAGGGTCGGCGCACGCCGGCAACCCTGCCCGGCGTGTTCCTCGTCGTCGCCGCCGCCGTCCTGCTGGTGGCACTGAATTCCGGGCCGCTCGCCTTCGCGCACAGCTACACCAGGGACATGCTCGCCGCCAGCCTGCTGGCGACCTGGGCCATGTGCGGCTTCATCGTGCGTCCGCGCAATGCGGTCGAGCTGGGCCTGGGCCTGATGGCGCTGACACTGACACTCAGCGCCGTGGCGCGCATCGGCTTCGCACTCGCCTACAGCGGCCCCCCGCGGGTGGACATCATGCTCGCACCCGATACCCCGGCAGCCCTGTTCGCCAGCCTGTATGCGGTGATGCCGATCACGGTTGCCACGCTGTTGCTGAGCCTGGTCAACACACGGCTGCAGCATCGCCTGCACGCCCGCGCCAGCACCGACGAGCTCACCAGCCTGCTCACGCGTCGCGCACTGCGCGAGCTGGCGGCAACGATGCTGGAACAGGAACACAAGCGCCGCAGCGAGGTGGCTGTGGTGTTGATCGACCTCGATCACTTCAAGTCCGTCAACGACCAGCATGGCCATGCGGTGGGCGACGAGGTGCTGCGCTTCGTGGCGGCGACGCTGAAGGCACAGCTGCGGTCGGACGCACTGCTGGCGCGCTATGGCGGCGAGGAGTTCGTCGCCATGCTGCCGGCGATCGACTTGCCGGGTGCGCGCCGGGCCGCCGAGCGGCTGCGCGCGGCGGTGCAGGACGAGGCCTGGGCGCAGGTCGCAGCCTTCGATCGCGGCCTGACGGTGAGCATAGGCGTCGCCCTGGCAGGTCCTGGCGACGACCTGGACCGCACCCTGCAACGTGCTGACGAAGCCTTGTACCGAGCCAAGCGCGACGGTCGCAATCAAGTCCAGGTCAGCCTGAGGGTGGCCTGATCGTGTCCCCTGGAACCGGGGTCAAGGGATGTCGGGGCGGTCCGACGAATCCACCTGAGCGCCCAGCGTCAACAGCACCGGCGCGTGGTCGCTCGGCCGCTCGTTGCGGCGCGGGCCCTTGTCTATCGTGCAGGCGCTCACCCGTGGCACGAGCGCGCTGCTGACGAGCGCGTGGTCGATGCGCAGACCCTGGTTGCGGCGGAACGCCAGGTTGCGGTAGTCCCACCAGCTCCAGCTCCTGGCCGGCTGCTCGAACAGCCGGAAGGCGTCGTGCAGGCCGAGCTCGATCAGGGCCTGGAACTGCGCGCGCTCCTGCGGCGTGCACAGGATCTGCCCCGCCCAGGCCACGGGATCGTGGACGTCGCGGTCCTCGGGCGCGACGTTGAAGTCGCCCATCAGCACCAGCTGCGGATGACGCACCAGCTCCGCCTGCAGCCAGCCGCGCAAGGCGTCGAACCAGCGCATCTTGTAGGCGAACTTGTCGCTCTCGGGCGCCTGCCCGTTGGGGAAGTAGGCGCCGACGCAGCGCACGCCGTCCACTGTGGCGGCGATCAGCCGCGCCTGCTCGTCGGCAAAGTCCGGGATGTTGCGCACCACCTCCAGCGCCTGCGCGCGCGACAGCAGCGCGACCCCGTTGTAGGTCTTCTGCCCGTGCCACTGCGCCTGGTAGCCGGCGGCCGCGAACTCGGCGTGCGGGAAACGGTCGTCGCTGAGCTTGGTCTCCTGCAGCACCAGCACGTCCACCGGGTTGTCGGCCAGCCAGGCCAGCACCTGCGGCAGGCGTACCGCCAGCGAGTTGACGTTCCAGGTCGCGAGTTTCAAAGCAGTCCTAAGTTGCTGTTTTTATTTAACTTTGTTTCCTGAGGTTTGGTCGGTACCCCCACGCATACCCCCACATTTTTCCGCTGCGAACCCAGGCGATGGCGCTGGGCGGCAATCTGTTGTCGCCATCCTACAAGCGGTGGTCGGCACGCGTTCTTGGATGCGCGGGCAGAGCGTCATGCAGCCCCCAGCGCCGCCGCGTTCACCTTGAGCGCGAGCGCCTGGCAACGCTGCAGCAGGACGTCGAAGGGTTCGGCGTCGTCCAGGAGCAGGCCGTCCTCGACCATGTGCTGGTAGTCCTCGGCGAGCGTCTTCCGCGCGTCGCCGCTGGGTGCCAGATCCAGTGCGCCGGTGACCGCTATGCGCGCCACTGGCACGACGTGACGCGGCTCGACGCCGCCGGCTTCGCCGACAGCGCCGCGAAGGACCGCGCGCTGGCGCTCGCGGTGGCAGAGCACAAGAGCATCTTCTTCGCCGAATCGATGCCAGGCGGTGCG
>CAUJJP010000188.1 GCA_963205525.1 Pseudomonadota bacterium
CGGGCTGGCCTTCGCGCCGCAGGTTGTCGACGCCGCTGGGCTCGGTGACGAAGAACCAGTCGCTGATGCTGTCGGTGACGATGCGGTTGATCTCCTCGGGCATCGCCATGTCGCCGCTGCGCAGCCCGGCCTCGACGTGCGCCACCGGGATGCCGACCTTCTTGGCGACGATGGCGCAGGCCAGCGTGGAGTTGACGTCGCCCACCACCACCACCGCATCCGGCCGGTCGGCGCCGATGTGCTGCTCGAAGGCCTCCATGATGCGCGCGGTCTGCACCGCATGGCTGCCGCCGCCGCAGTTGAAGTGGACGTCGGGCGCCGGGATGCCGAGCTCGTCGAAGAAGACGTCGCTCATGTTGCGGTCGTAGTGCTGGCCGGTGTGCACGAGCTTGAAGCGCAGCCGGCCGTCGGCACGCAGCGCGCGCACGATGGGGGCGATCTTCATGAAGTTGGGGCGGGCCCCGGCGATCAGGTGCAGGCAGGGAGCGGTCACGGGCGGTCCGGTCGACGACGATGCAGGCGCGGCATGCTAGCCGGCCGCGCCTTCGGCGGGCCGGTACTCGGGCACGGCGGCGTGCAGGGCGGCACGCAAGGCGGATTCTTCGGTGTCGGCGGCGGGCAGCTGCGCCAGATCCAGCAGGGCCTGCAGCGCCGTCGGATCGCCGCCGAGCCCGGCCAGCCTGGCGAGGTGCAGGCGCGGCACCGTCGTCGGCAGGGTCTGGTCGGCGTCGGCCAGCAGTTCCTCGTAGAGCTTCTCGCCGGCGCGCAGGCCGGTGTACTCGATGCGGATCTCGTCGGGCGTGTGGCCGGCCAGGCGGATGAGCTGGCGCGCGAGGTCGGCGATCTTCACCGGCTCGCCCATGTCCAGCACCAGCACCTGGCCGCTGGCGCCGATGGCCGCCGCTTGCAGCACCAGCCGCGCCGCCTCGGGGATGGTCATGAAGTAGCGAATGATGTCCGGGTGCGTCACCGTCACCGGGCCGCCGGCGGCGATCTGCTCCTTGAAGCGGGGGATCACGCTGCCGCTGGAGCCGAGCACGTTGCCGAAGCGCACGGCGACGAAGCGCGTGCCCGGGTGCTGCGGCGCGAGCGCGCTGAGCACCATCTCGGCGGCGCGCTTGGTGGCGCCCATGACATTGGTCGGGTTCACCGCCTTGTCGGTGCTGATGAGGACGAAGGCGCCGACCCCGGCCTCGGCCGCGGCGAGCGCCGCCCGCTGCGTCCCCAGGGTGTTGTTGCGCAGCGCGGCCAGGGCGTTGTGGCCCTCCATCAAAGGCACGTGCTTGTAGGCCGCGGCGTGGAAGACCAGCGCCGGGCGCCAGCGCTGCATGAGGGCGCGCATCTGCGCTAGGTCCTTGACGTCGGCGATGCAGGCCGCGCGCTGCAGCGCTGGCCAGCGCGCGCCGAGTTCGGCGTCGACGCTGTAGAGGTTGAACTCCGACAGCTCCGCCAGTACCAGCCGGGCCGGCGCCAGGGCGGCGAGCTGGCGGCACAGCTCGCTGCCTATGCTGCCGCCGGCCCCGGTGACGAGCACGCTGGCGCCACGCACCAGCTCGCCGATGCCGGCTTCGTCCAGCAGCACCGGCGCGCGGCCGAGCAGGTCGTCGGGCTCGATCTCGCGCAGCCGCTCGAGCCGGCCGCGGCCGCTGCGCAGCTCGTCCTCGGCCGGCACGGTGAGCACCGGCAGGCCGCTGTCGGCGGCCAGCGCGAGCGCGCGCCTGCGCTGCGCGGCGCTGGCGGTGGGGATGCAGACGATGACGTGGGTGGCGGCGCCGCGGATCGCGGGATCGCGCAGCGCATCCAGGGCCGCCAGCACCGGCACGCCGGCGATCCGGCCACCGTGCTTGAGCGGATCGTCGTCGAGCAGGCCCAGCACCACCCAGCCCTGCTGGTGGATGCCGGCGAGCAGCCGCCGCGCCGCGCCGCCGGCGCCGAGCACGATGGCGCGCCGCACCTCGCGCTCGCTGCCGGTGATGCGCCGGCGCGCGTGCTCGTAGAGCATGCGGTAGGCCAGGCGCACCAGCACCACGCCCATCAGCGTGAGCACCGGATGCAGGGCCAGCACGGCACGCGGCACGCCCACCAGGCCGAGGCCGCGCACCGCCAGCCCGGCCACGCCGCCGGCGAGTGCGCAGGCCGCGGCCAGCCGTGCCACCTCGCCAAAACCGGCAAATCGCCACAGCCCCTGCGGCACCCGCAGGGCGAGGAAGGCGGCGGCATAGACGACGACGACGGCGGCGGCCACGGCGCCGTCGTAGGTCGGGCGCGCGGCCAGCCAGTCGTCGAAGCCGAGCCGGAACAGATAGGTCGCGTTCCAGCACACCCAGACCGTGAACGCGTCCAGCGCCAGCACGACGGGGCGCCGGTGCGCGCGCCAGCGCGCCAGCCAGGCGTCCAGGCGGTGCCACAGGGATGGCGCGGTGGGGGTGGCGGCGGATTCCAAGATCCACCGAGCATAGCCAAGCGCAAGGCCCGGCCCCGGCACACCAGGCCGCGCCCGACACGGCCGGCCGGCGGCAGCCGCACAGGCATACTCGCCGCCGCTCGACCCAGGCCACCCGCACCATGAATCCCGTGCTCGAAGCATTCCGCGGCGCTGCGGCGCTGATGGTGATGCTGCACCACTACGCCTACCGCGCCGACCCCGGCCTGGTCTGGCCGCATGCGCTGCACAACGGCGTGGACCTGTTCTTCGTCATCAGCGGCTACCTGTTCGCACCCGCCCTGCTGGGGCTGCAGCGCGAGCCGGTGGCGGCGTTCGCGGTGCGGCGCGCGCTGCGCCTGTATCCGCTGTACCTGCTGTCGCTGGCGGTGGCGGTGGCCAAGAGCTGGGGGCAGCGCGAAGGGCTGGCCGGCGCCACCGGGCTGCACCTGCTGTTCCTGCAGGCGCTGCCCGGATTCGGGCTGCGCGAGGCGGGCTACTTCAGCGAGGTCTACTGGACGCTGCCGGTGGAGGTGGCGTTCTATGTGCTGGTGGCGCTCGCCATGACCACCGCCGCGGGCTCGGCACGCGAGCGCTGGGCCTGCATGGGCCTGCTCGCGGCGCTGGGCTTTGTCGCACTGCACGGCGGGCGCGCGGCGCCGGGCGACGAGGCCTGGGTGATGCGCCAGGCGCAGCTGCCGGCGCTGCTGCTGCAGTTCTGGTTCGGCGCCAGCCTGCGCCTGGCGCTGCCGGTGCTGCAGCGCTCGGCGTCGGCCAGGCGGGCGTGTGCGGCGATCGGCGCCCTGCTCGCGCTGGCGCTGATCCCGTTGTATGCACCGGCCAGCGCGCAGGCCCTGACCGCCCGCCCCTTCGGCCTGTACAACCTGTTCAGCGGCCTGGGGTATGCGCTGCTGCTGGGCGCGGCGCTCGCGTCGCCGCTGTCCATGGGTGGGCTCGCGCGCCGGCTGGCGCTGCGGGCCGGCGCGCTGAGCTACGCCACCTACCTCTTCCACGAGTGGGTGCTGAAGGCAACGCTGAGACTGCTGCCGCAATGGCCGCCCGGGTGGCAGGCCGCAGCTGCCATCGCCCTCACGCTGGGTCTGGCCTGGCTGCTGCACCGCTGGGTGGAAGACCCCATGCACCGCTGGGGTCGGCAGCTTGCGCGGCGCTGGCAGCCTCAGACCGGCATCGGACCCGGGCGCTGAGCAGGCGTCCTGAAGGCGCCGAGCCGCTCAGTGCCGAGCCGTTCAGTGCCGAGCCGTTCAGCGCCGCCCCCACAGCGCCGCCGCCGTGCGCCACAGCAGCCGCAGGTCGGTCCACAGCGTGGCGTGGTCGGCGTAGTCGGCGGCGGCCTGCAGCTTGGCCGGCAGCAGGGTCTCGCGGTAGACGCGCTCGGGGTCGTCGGCCGCCGCCAGCAGGGTCGACTCGTCCAGGTGCGCCAGCGCCACCGGGTCCGTCATGCCGGGGCGCACCGCGAGCACGCGCGCGCGCAGCGCGGGCGGCGCGGCGTCCATGTAGCGCGGCACCTCGGGGCGCGGGCCGACAAGGCTCATGTGGCCCTGCAGCACGTCCAGCAGCTGCGGCAGCTCGTCGAGCCGGCTGCGGCGCAGCACGCGGCCGGCGCGCGTGATGCGTGCGTCCTCGCCCACCGTGAGCGGCGGGCCG
Organism: Pseudomonadota bacterium; assembly: GCA_963205525.1. The sequence continues at coordinate 4,088 of CAUJJP010000188.1, forward strand.
CCGGCACCTTCGAACATGGTGCGGAACTTGCGGATCCGAAACGGCACCCCGCCCCGCCCGAGCCGGACCTGGCGGTACAGCACGGGCCCCGGCGAATCCAGCCGCACCCACAGCGCCAGCGCAGCCAGCAGCGGCGCGAGCAGGATCAGCGCGGCCGCGCAGGCGAGGACGTCGAACAGGCGCTTGGCCATCAGGACGGGGGCGGCGGGTCGACCCCGTCGAAGACCTCGGCCAGCGGCACGCTGCAGCCGATGCCGGGGGCGTCCAGCGTGGGGCCTTCGCTCATGTCGAAGAACAGCCACTGGTCTTGCTCGGTGCGGCGGTAGCCTTCGATGCGGCGGGCGTCGGGGTCGACGAGGATGAACTCCTTCAGCGAGGGCAGGCGCCGGTAGGTGGCGAACTTCAGCCCGCGGTCGTAGGCCTGGGTGCTGGGCGAGAGCACCTCGATGACCACGCTGGGCGAGCGGAAGATCAACTCGGTGGACAGGTCGGCACGGTCGCAGGTGATCAGCAGGTCGGGGTAGAAGATCGCGTCGTCGGCCACCTGCAGCTTCATGTTCTCGGCGAAGGCACGGCAGGGTGTGCCGGCCAACTGGTTGCCCAGATGACGCATCAAGTTGCCGACCACCACGCCATGCACCCGCCGCGCGCCCACCATCGCAAACACTTCGCCGCGGTAGAACTCGTTCCTGTCCGGCTGCCGGTTCTCCCACTCCAGGTACTGGCTCAAGCTGAGCTGGCTTGCAGGCAGGGCCATCGCAATCACCTCCGGGGCAGGATTGTGCCGCTCAGCCCTGCAGCACCTGCCGCACCGCCGCGATCACGCGCTCGACGTCGGCGTCGCTCATGCGGGTGTAGATGGGCAGGCTGAACATGCGCTCGAAGGCGCGCTGGCTGTGCGGGAACTGCGCCGGCGTGAGCGCGTAGCGGTCGCGCCAGTAGGGCTGCAGGTGCAGCGGCACATAGTGCACGCTGCAGCCTATGCCGGCAGCGAACAGGCGCTCGATCAGGGTGTCGCGGTCCAGCGGCGCGTCGTCGCTCAGCCGCGGCACGTACAGGTGCCAGGCGTGCTGCGCGCCGGGCGGCGCCTGGGGCGGCAGCTGCAGCGGCAGGCCGGCCAGGCCGGCGTCGTAGGCGGCGGCGATGGCGGCGCGGCGTTCGGCGAAGGCCTGCGCCTTCTTCAGCTGGTGGATGCCGATCGCGGCGGCGATGTCGGTCAGGTTGTACTTGAAGCCGGGGGCGACGATCTCGTAGGCCCAGCTCGGCACCTTGGCGGTGAAGCGGTCGAAGGCGTCGCGGCTGATGCCGTGCAGCCGCATCACCTGCGCGCGCCGCGCCAGCTCGGCGTCGCGCGTGACCAGCATGCCGCCCTCGCCGGTGGTGATGGTCTTGGTGGCGTAGAAGCTGAACACGGTGGCCGCGCTATCCAGGGTGCCGATGAGCGCCCCCGCCAGGGCGCCGCCGGCGCGCGTGGGCAGCGCGTGGGCGGCGTCCTCCACCACCGCCAGCCCGTGGCGCTGCGCGAGCAACAGGATCGCCGGCATGTCGGCCGCCAGCCCGCCGTAGTGCACCGGCACGATGGCCTTGCTGCGCGGCCCGATGGCCGCCGCCACCGCCGCCGGGTCGATGCACAGCGTCGCGGGGTCGATGTCGACCAGCTTCACGTCGGCGCCGAGGTAGCGCGCCACCTCGGCACTCGCGGTGAAGGTGTGGGTGGTGGTGATGACCTCGTCGCCCGGGCCCACGCCCAGCGCCTCTAGCGCCAGGTGCAGCCCGGCGGTGGCGGAGTTGACCGCCACGCAGTGCAGGCCGTGCTCGGCCACCGGCGCGCCGAGGAAGGCCGCGAAGTCGGCCTCGAAGCGCCGCGCCTTGGGGCCGGTGGTGATCCAGCCCGATTTCAGCGAGTCGACGACCTCGGCGATCTCGTCGTCGCCGATCTCGGGCAGGGCGAAGGGGAGGAAGGGGAGTTTGGAGCTCATGGCGTTCTACGGGGCTTGCCCGGCATCGTCACCGAGCGCGTCGACCAGCAGCGCATGCGCGGGGCTGGCGAAGGGATTGACCACCGTCGCGCCCCGCCAGGTGAAACCGTGCTGCAAGTCCTCGCTCAGCAGCAGGCGGCAGCGCTGCTCGGCGGCGACCGACAGGATCAGCGCATCCCAGATCGACAGCCCGTGCACCGCCGCCAGATCGAAGGCCGACTGCAGGGCTGCCCAGCTCGACTCACGAACCGTGTAGACATCGCTCCAGCGCAGCACGCCCTCGCGCGCCCGCTCGGGCGTCTGGTGCAGCTTGCCGACGAGGACGCGAAACAGTTCGCCCAGAACCTGCACCGGCAGCACCACGGCATGCTCGGGCAGCCGCGTCAGCAAGGCCACGGCCTGCGCGCGTCGCCGCTCGTCGCCCGCGCCCTCGGCGTAGGCAAGCACATTGGTGTCGATCGCGACCAGCATCAAGGCTGTATCAAGGAGCGCGGCGCTCGTACAGCTCGTCGCGCGACCAGGTCCGCGTGCCGCAGGCCCGCACCGTCGCCAGGTGCTCGAGCAGGCGGCGCTTGGCGGCGCCCGCTTGCAAGGCCCCGCCGCGCGGACGCATCGGCTCTATCGTCGCCACCGGCTTGCCGCGCGAAGTGACGAGCACCCGCTCGCCCTGTGCAACCTCGCGCAGCACCGCCGAGAAGCGTCGGTTCGCCTCCGCAGCACTGAAGGTCTTCATGGTCGACGGTCGAAGTAGTGAAGTTCGTATATTAGCGCTGGCGGCGGGCCTCCTCCGACGCCGGGAATCGAGCCCCGGCGCCACCGACGACACCGACGGCCCGTGATCAGCCGGCCGGTTTGGCAAGCCACGCCAGCCTGTGCGTGCGCAGCGGCGGCAGCAGGTTCAGCGCCCGCCACAGCAGCGGGTGCAGGGCGGCGGCGCGGCGGCCGATCGGTGGCGCCAGCGTCACCCGCCTGATCTCCATTGCAGCGTGCGGGAACAGGGCACGGATGCGCGCCACCGGCACCCCGCGCACATGGGTGTTGCGCGGGTTGTCGAACGCGAAGTCGTACCACAGCACGGCGCCGCCGGGGCGCAGCCAGCGCCACATGGCGTCGGCCAGGCGCTGCTGGAAGGCGTCGTCGAGCAGCGAGGTGAAGACGGTGGACTGCAGCACGATGTCGAAACCGGCGTCCGGCAGCGCTGCCGCCAGCGCATCGCCCGCCACCAGGCGCAGCGCCGCCGGCAGGCGCCGGCGCGCGCTGGCCAGGCGCTCGGGCAGCAGCTCGTTGCCGACCAGGCGCGCCGGGTCGGCGCCCAGGCGCAGCAGTTCGAGCAGGTTGTCGCCGTGGCCGCAGCCGACCTCCAGCACGTCGAGCTCGCGCAGCGGGCGCGGCGCACGCTGCCGCAGCAAGGCGGCGATCGCGCGCTCGCGCTCCTGGCGCGCGAGCAGCACGTCGGGATTCAGCGGGTCGTAGCGGCCGTCGTCCAGGCGCTGCGCGTAGCGCCGGGCCACCGCCGCCGGCTCGTCGCCCGCCGAGCTCGCCGGGGTCGCCGGGACCGCCGGCTCGTCAGGGGCTGGATCAGGTCTCATCGGGTCAGCGTCGTCGCCTGCGCGCCCGCGCCGCGGCGCAGCGCGCGGTCGGCCAGCGCGCGCGCGAAGCCCAGGCCGTAGCCGAAGTGCATGCAGGCGAAGGCCCAGACCAGCGGCAGCCAGGAGCGCGGCCGCGCCGGTGCCAGCGCCGCCGCCGCGCCCAGCGCCGCCAGCACGTACAGCGCCAGCAGCGCCCCCAGCGCCAGCGCCGCCGCGCGCGACCAGGGCGCCCCCAGCGCCAGCGCGCCGAGCACGGCGACGAAGCCGAAGGGCGCGAGCTGGCGCGGCGCCGCCGGCAGCCGGTGCTTGCGCATCACCGCCAGCTTCCAGTAGCCGTACTGCCAGAACTGACGGAACAGGGCGCCGAACGATGACCGCGGCTGATACCAGGAACGGATCGCCGCGCTCTGCCAGATGCGGCCGCCGCCGCGCACGATGCGCAGCGCCAGCTCGTCGTCCTGGTTGCGCACCAGGCTCTCGTCGAAACCGCCCCAGCGCAGCAGCTCGGCGCGCCGCCAGGCGCCGAGGTAGACGGTGTCGACCTCGCCGCTGTAGTCCAGGCGCCGCGACGCCGCCCCGCCGGAACCGAAGCGGCTGCCGAAGGCGGCGCCGATGAGGCCGGCACGCCCCGGCCCGGCCTCGGCGCGCCAGGGCCCGCCGACGCAGCTCGCGCCGCTGGCCTGCAGCGCCGCCACGCACTGCGCCACGTAGTCCTCGGCATAGCGGGTGTGCACGTCCATGCGCACGATCCACTCGCCGCGCGCGGCGGCGATGGCGAGGTTCAGCGCCACCGGAGTGACGCGCGCCGGGTTGTCTATCCAGCGCAGCCGCGCGTCGGCGGCGGCCAGCGCGGCCAGGCGCTCGCGCGTGCCGTCGTCGCTGCGGCCGTCGGCGATCACGATCTCCAGCACCAGCTCGGGCGGCAGGCGCTGCGCGCGCAGCCCGGCGACGAAGGCGTCGATGTGCGCCGCCTCGTTGCGGCAGGGAACGATCACGCTGACCGTCGTCATGCCCGCGATGTTGCCAGCAGCTCGCGGTACAGCGCCGCCATGCGGTCCATCTGCACCCGGCGGTCGCCCTCGCGGCGCATGCGTTCGAGCTGAGCCTCGGATACCCGGCGCGCGAGCGCGTCGTCGTCGCGCAGCAGGCGCAGCGCGGCGGCGAGGGCCGGCGCGTCGTCCACCGGCACGCGCAGGCGCGGCTCGGCATCCAGCCACTGGCGGTTCGCCGGCAGCTCGCTGGCCACCACCGGCACGCCCGCGGCCATGCTCTCCAGCACGCTGACCGATGTGGCGTCGCTCGCCGGCACCGAGACGCTGGCCTTGCAGCGCGCGAGCACCGCCGCCATGCCGACATCGTCGAGTCGGCCGTGGAACTGCACCACGGCGCCCAGCCCGAGCGCACTCGCCTGGGCGCGCAGCGCCGCCTCGTCGGGCCCGCCGCCGAGCAGGTGAAGGCGCAGCGGCCGGCCGTCGCGCTGCAGCTCGGCCAGCGCCTGCAGGACGATCGGAATGCGGTAGTTGGGCTCCCAGTTGCGCAGGCTGACGATCTCGAAGGGCGCGCGCGCCGCCCAGTCCACGGGCGCGAAGCGCGCCATGTCCGCCCCCCAGTGCAGCTGCAAGGCCGGCCGGCGCAGGCGGTAGGCGTCGGCGGCGGCCACCAGGTCCAGCGAATCGCCGGTGACGAGGTCGGCGCGCGCCAGCGTCCAGCCGGTGAGCACGCGCATGAGCCGGCTGTGGCGCGGCGTGAGCAGCAGGTCGCTGCCCCAGGCCGTCATCACCAGCGGCCGGCGACCGATGCGCGCCGCCAGGTAGCCGTAGGAGCTGATGTAGTGGGCGTGGACGATGTCGGGCGCGAGCTGCGCGACGGCACGCCGCGCGGCGCCCACCCGCCACAGCCAGTGCGCCGAACGGCGCACCGGCGGCAGCGCGATCTGCGTCACGCCGTCCAGCGGCTGCGGGCGCGCGCTGACGACGCTGACGCGAAAGCCGCGCGCCAGCATCTCGGCCGCCCAGCGCCGCAGGTGCACGCTGCTGGCGTCGCCGAGCAGGCACAGGTGTTCAGCCGCCACGATCGGCCTCGAAGCGCCGCCGCACGACGCGCAGGAAGTCGGCCAGCTCGCCGGCCAGGGCGCGGCGCTCGAAGCGCGCCGGGTTCGCATCCGCCGCCAGCGCCGGCGCCGGCCCTTCGAGCAGGCACGCGAGCGCCCGGGCGATGGCCGCGGGGTCGGTCTCGTCGGCCACCCAGCCGCGCCCGTGCGCGCGCAGCAGCGCCGCCGCGTCGCCCGCCGGGTCGCCCAGCAGCAGCACCGGCGGGCCGGCGCGCAGGTACTCGAACAGCTTGCCCGGCAGGGTGCCGGCGACCACCGCGCGCGCGCTGTCCCCGCCGACACGGCGCCCGCTGTCGCCGGCACCGACGACCAGCAGCAGCGCGTCGGCGGCGCGCATCTCGGCCAGCGCCTGGGCGTGCGGGACGTAGGGCAGGCGCTCGACGACGCCGGGGTGACGCGCGTCGAAGGCCGCCAGCGCGGCGTCGAAGCGGCTGCCGATGGCGCCCACCAGGCGCAGGTGCAGGCCCAGCCGCAGGCGCTCTGCGCCCGCCTGTCGGGCCAGAAGGAGGTCGAGCGCGGCGAGCAGGGTCGCCGGGTCGCGCGGGCCGTAGAAGCTGCCGGTGTGCACCAGGCGCAGCGCCGCGTCGGCCGGTGCGTGCTTCGCCGGCAAGGCCGCGAAGTCGGCCTCGTCGTAGCCGTTGGGGATCCAGGCCACCGGGCAGGCCGAGCCCGCCGCGCGCAAACGGTCCTCGAAGCCCTGCCGCCAGGACGGGGTGACGGCGACCACGCCGGCGGCGTCGCGCAGCCAGCGCGCCTCGACCCGGCGGTCGATCGCGCGCCGCCAGCGCGGCGCGGCGTAGCCCGGGTTGTCGGCCCACAGGTCGCGCCAGTCGGCCACCCAGGGCAGGCCGGCCTCGCGCGCGAGCCGGCGCGCCAGCGCATGGGTGGCCACCGGCGGCGCGCTGCTGAGCACGATGTCGAAGCGCTGCGCCGCCAGCAGCCTGCGCCCGGTGGCGAGCGCGGCGCGCGCCCAGCCGCCGCGCTCGTCGGGCCACTGGACGGCGGCCCAGGCGGCGAGCAGGGCGTCGCGCGCGGCGCTGCGCCCGGCCGACGGCGCCTGCGGGGTCGGCGTCGGCTGCGGCGAAACCGCCGCACCCGCCGCAGCCACTGCAGCCGCCCTGCCCCCCCGTGCGCGCCACGCCAGCAGCCGCTGCAGCACGCTGCGGTGCGGCACGCGGTGCACCGCCACCGCGGGCGGCAGCTCGGCGAGCAGCGAGGAATCCTGCAGATAGTCGGGGTCGGCTCCGGCAAGCACCGTGACCTCGACCCCGAACTCGCCCAGGTAGCGCGCGAACTTCAGCACCCGCTGCACGCCGGCGCCGCCCATGGGCGGAAAGTGGTGGGCGACGAGCAGCAGCTTCATGGCCGGCGCTGCAGGATCCAGTAGTCGCAGTACGGAAGTTCGCGCCGCGACCGGGTCTGCAGGCCGGCAGCCGCGAGCCGCTGCTCGACGTCGGCGCGCCGCACCCGGCCGTCGCCGATCTCCCAGCAGTGGTGGGGGTCGATCCAGATGCGCCGGCGCACGAATCGGTTCCAGGCTTCGGACAGGCTGGCCAGGCCGACCGGCAGCCGCAGCGCCCACAGGCGCTGGCGCGGCGTGACCAGCAGCAGATGGCCTTTGCGGTGCGGCAGCGTGAGGTAGAGCACGCCGCCCGGGCGCAGGAAGGCGTGCAGCTGCGCCAGCGCGGACTCCAGCTGCTCGAAGGGCAGGTGCTCCAGCACCTCGGTGCAGACCACGGCGTCGAAGCCCGCCTGCAGCGCCGGTTGCGGGTCCAGCAGGTTGCCCAGGATGTCGGGCTGCAGCGCGGGGTTGATGTCCAGCACCCGGTAGCGGCCGACGAAGGGGGCGGCGCAGCGGCGCAGCACGCCGTCGCCGGTGCCGACCTCCAGCACCTCGCCGGGCGCCTGGGCGACGAGGTCGCGCAGGACGTGGAAATGGCGCGTCCAGGTGTAGAAGTCCAGGCCGGCGAGGTAGTCGCGCGGCTGCAGCCTGAACTGGGCGTCGAACTCGCTCATCGCCGGGCCTCTTGCGGCGTCGGCGCCAGCCACCAGCCGCGCGCCGCCAGCCGCGCGGTCCACAGCAGCACCAGCAGGTTGGCCACGGCGGCGGCGAGCGCAGCCCCGCTCAGGCCCAGGCGCGGCACCAGCACCAGGTTGGCCAGCAGGTTGAGCAGCGCCGCCCCCATCGCCAGACGCAGGACCTGGCCGCTGCGCCCCTGCAGCAGCAGCGGGTAGAGCAGGATCTGGTAGACGCCGAAGGCCAGCACCGCCACGCCCTGGGCGGCGAACACCGGCCACGGCGGCTGGAAGCTCGGAGTCGCCAGCCAGGGCAGAAGCCAGGGCCCGGCGGCGGCGATGGCGGCCGCGCTGGGCAGCGCCAGCGCCAGGAACACCGCCACCGCCTTGCGCGTGAGCCGGCGCAGCTCGGCGTGCTGGCCGGCGTGCCAGGCGCGCGCCAGCACCGGGAACAGGGTGAAGCCGAGCACGCCGTGAAACACCGCCGGCAGCGTGCACAGCGACACCGCCGCCGCGTAGACCGCCACCGCGTCCAGCCCCAGCAACCGCACCAGGATGAATCGATCGGCGCTCGTCTGCGCGAGCGTGAACAGGGACAGCGCCACCAGCGGCAGGGCGAAGCGCAGCACCGCGGCCGTGGATTCGCCCGCTGCCTCGCCGGCTGCCTCGCCAGGCCCCTCGCCCGGTGGCGGGTTCCGCGGCTCGGTCGGCGCCGCGCCACGCCGCAACACCTGAACCGCCAGCGCCAGCACGGCTGCCGCCAGCAGCAGCTGCGCGAGCGCGAACCAGCCCAGCCAGTCGGCGATGGCCATGCCGGCGCCGACCACCAGCGCCCACAGCAGGGCATAGCGCAGCACGCTGCGCGCGATCAGCACGGCGGCGATCCAGCCCATGCGGCCGGCGGCGCGCAGCCAGGCGGTGGCGAAGTCCACCAGCGCCTCCGCCGCCAGCAGCAGCAGCAGCGCCGGCAGCAGGCGCTGCTGCGCGTCGTCGCCCCAGATCAGGCGCGCCGCGGGCGCACGCGCCAGCCACAGCAGCACGGCGACGAGGGCGAACAGCGCCAGCACCAGCGCCCCCAGGCGGCGCAGCGCGTGCAGCCGCGCGCGATCATGCCCGGCGCCGGCGTAGCTGCGCACGATGGCGGTGGGCAGGCCGAACACCACCAGCGGCATCAGCATCGCGCTGCCCACCAGGGTCTGCGTCCACAGGCCGTAGTCGGCGGCGCCGATGGCGCGCGTGAGCAGCGGCAGCAGCGCCAGCGCGAGCAGGCGGTCGACGGCGATCGCGGCACCGTACAGCGCGGTGTCGACGCGCAGCACCGCCGTCAGCCGCCGTCCCGCGCGCGGCAGGCGAGCGGGGGGCGGCACGGGGGGCGGCACGGGGATGGGCGGATGGGCATCGGCGGCGCGTGATGCGCAACGGTGTGCGGCACGGTGTGCGGCACGGCAGGCGGCGCGGCAGGCGGCGCGATTCTATCGACCACCCCCGCCTAGAATTGGCGCCCCATCGCAGGCCCCAACCATGTCCCAAGAAGCACCGATTGCCGCCGACGCCAACCAGCTCATCGCCGAGCGCCGGCACAAGCTGGCCGCCATCCGGGCCGCGGGCGTGGCCTTCCCGAACGACTTCCGGCCGCGCCAGCACGCCGCCGACCTGCACCACCGCCACGGCCAGATCGCGAACGAGGAGCTGGAGCCGCAGGCGGTGCAGGTGGCGGTGGCCGGGCGCATGATGCTCAAGCGGGTGATGGGCAAGGCCTGCTTCGCGACCCTGCAGGACGTCTCCGGCCGGATCCAGCTCTACCTGACGCAGGACGCGCTGGGCGCCGAGCTGCTGGCCGCCTTCAAGCACTGGGACCTGGGCGACATCCTGGGCTGCGAGGGCACGCTCTTTCGCACCAAGACCGGCGAGCTGTCGGTCAAGGCCACGCGCGTGCGGCTGCTGACCAAGAGCCTGCGCCCGCTGCCGGACAAGTTCCACGGCATGACCGACCAGGAGCAGAAGTACCGCCAGCGCTACGTCGACCTGATGACGGACGATGCGGCGCGCGCGCGCTTCGTCGCGCGCAGCAAGGCGGTGGCGTCGATCCGCGGCTTCATGGTCGAGCACGGCTTCCTGGAGGTCGAGACGCCGATGCTGCACCCGATCCCGGGCGGCGCCAACGCCAAGCCCTTCATCACCCACCACAACGCGCTGGACCAGCAGATGTTCCTGCGCATCGCGCCCGAGCTGTACCTGAAGCGGCTGCTGGTGGGCGGCTTCGAGCGCGTGTTCGAGATCAACCGCAACTTCCGCAACGAAGGCATCTCGGTCCGGCACAACCCCGAATTCACGATGATGGAGTTCTACGCCGCGTACTGGACGCACCGCGAGCAGATGGACTTCACCGAGCAGCTGCTGCGCCACGCCGCACGCCAGGCCACCGGCTCGGCGCGCGTGAGCTACGGCGGGCGCGAGGTCGACCTCGAGCAGCCCTTCGCCCGCCTGTCGGTGCGCGAGTCACTGGTGCTGCATGCCGGCTTGAGCGAGGCCGAGGCGGGCGACGCGCCGCTGCTGCGCGCGCGGCTGCAGGCGCTGGGCGAGGAAGTGCCGGCGCACTGGACCCTGGCCGAGCTGCAGTTCGGCCTCTTCGAGGCGGCGGTCGAGGCCAAGCTCTGGCAGCCCACCTACATCGTCGACTACCCGGTGGAGGTGTCGCCGCTGGCGCGCGCATCGGACGCCGACCCGACCATCACCGAGCGCTTCGAGCTCTTCATCACCGGGCGCGAGATCGCCAACGGCTTTTCCGAGCTGAACGACGCCGAGGACCAGGCGGCGCGCTTCGCGGCGCAGGCGGCGAACAAGGACGCCGGCGACGAGGAGGCGATGTACTACGACGCCGACTTCGTGCGCGCCCTCGAATACGGCATGCCGCCGGCCGCCGGCTGCGGCATCGGCATCGACCGCCTGGTCATGCTGCTCACCGACAGCGCCAGCATCCGCGACGTGATCCTCTTCCCGGCCCTGCGCCGGGAAGCCGACTGACACCGGCCTTGCGCCGGGAAGGACGGCAGACGTCGTCCTTGCTCCGCACATTCGACGCATTCAGCCGCCGGCGCCGTGCGGAGGCAGTGTCATGCCCGCCTCGGCGAGCCTGGCATGCAGCCCGGGCAGTTCGCGCTGGACCGTTTTCCAGACGATCTCCAGGTCCACCTGATGGTAGGCGTGTGACACCCGGTTGCGCATGGTGTACATGACCTGCCATGGAATGTCGTCGTGTCGGGCGGCGAAGGCCGGGTCCGCGTGCAGGATGTTGTTCGCCGCCTCGCCGATGATCTCGATGTTGCGGATCACCGCGTCCTGCACCAGTTCGCTGCCCTGGAACGCTGGTTCGTCCATGTCGGCGGTGTAGCGCGCGATGCGTTCGATGGCCTGCAGGATGTGCCCGAGGTAGTCCGCCACACGCAGGGCGTGGCTCATACCGGCACCGCTTCGGCCAGCACCGCGTCGCGCACCTTCTGCGGCAAGGCGTTGGGCGTCAGCACATCGACCGCCACCCCGAGCAGACCCTGCAACTCGACCTGGATCGCAGCCACGTCCATCAAGGTCGTGTCGGCGCCCGGATCGATCAAGATGTCGAGGTCGCTGCGGACGGTGTCGAGGCCGCGCAGCACCGAGCCGAACACCCTCGGATTGCGAGCACCGTGGGACTCGACCACCTGCCGGATCGCGCATCGGTGCGAGGCCAGGGCATCAGAAGGTTTCATGCGCTTGCACTCACGGGTGGCCGATTCTGGGCGGCGTCCAGCGCCGTCTGCAAGCGCCGGCTCAGCGCTTGAACGCCGGCTTGCGC
>CAUJJP010000189.1 GCA_963205525.1 Pseudomonadota bacterium
ATCGAGCCCGCGATCGACCAGCACAAGCCCTCCTGCGTGCTGGTGGTCGGTGACGTCAACTCCACGCTCGCCTGCGCCTTGGTGGCGGTGAAGAAGGGCGTGCCCGTGGTGCACGTCGAGGCCGGGCTGCGCAGCGGCGACATGGCGATGCCCGAGGAGATCAACCGCATCGTCACCGACAGCATCAGCGACTGGTTCTTCGTCACCGAGCCCAGCGGCGTCGACAACCTGCGGCGCGAAGGCCAGCCCGCCGCGCGCATCCACCACGTCGGCCACGTCATGGTCGACAACGTGATCCACCAGGCGGCGCTGCTCGCGCGCGGCGACACCGCCGGCTTTGCCACCGCCGCCGTCAAGCATGAGCTCCAGGCCAGCGGCGGACGCTACGGCGTCGTCACCCTGCACCGGCCGTCCAACGTCGACGACGCTGCCAAGCTGGCGGCCATCGCCGGCGCGCTGAAGACCGTCGCGCAGGATCTGCCGCTCGTGTTCCCGGTCCACCCGCGCACCCGCAGCACCCTGGCCGGTGCCGGGCTGGACCTCGGGCCGCGCATCCACCTGCTCGACCCCCAGCCCTACATGAGCTTCCTGCACCTGTGGAAGGACGCCGCGCTCGTGCTCACCGACCGCGGCGGCCTGCAGGAGGAGACCACCGCGCTGTGCGTGCCCTGCCTGACGCTGCGCGAGAACACCGAGCGCCCGATCACGATCGACGAGGGCACGAACCGGCTCGTCGGCACCGACCCGGCGGCGATCGTGGCCGCCGCCCGCCAGGCCCTGGCCGCCGGCGCGGCGCCGGCGCGGCGCCCGGCGCTGTGGGACGGGCGCGCCGCCGAGCGCATCGTGGCGGTGCTGGCGCGCGACCTGGGCGCCTGAGCCGCGCTGTCCGCCGCCCGCCTCCACGTGGGCGCCGCCCGGCGTGCTCGGTGGCGCCTACTTCTGCCCCGGCGCCACCTTGCCGTCCACCGCCGCCTGCAGTCCGTCGGGCTGGCTCACCAGCAGGTTCTGGCCCTCGCGCGCCACGATCTTGCCCGCGAGCAGGAACTGCAGCGTGCGCGTCACCGTCTCGCGGCTGGTGTTGACCATGATCGCGATCTCCTGGTGCGTGGGCGGCATGCGTATCACCCAGCCGGTGCCCGCAGGGTCGCGTGTGGCCAGCACCAGCAGCTGCGCGCACACGCGCTGGAACGAGCTCGGCAGCGCCAGCAGGGTGCGGTGCTCGGTGGCGCGGCGCAGGCGGTCCGCCAGCCGGCCGGCCACCGCGGCGGCCGATGCCGGGCTGCCGAACATCAGCTCGCGCGCCTGTTCACGCTCCAGGCTGGTCACCCGCGAAGGCGCCACCGCGATCACGTACTCCGGCGCCGGCCGACCGTCGATCACCGACAGCTCACCAAAGAAGTCGCCTTCGCTGATAAAGTCAGTGCCTACTTCCTTGCCGTCCAGTGTGAAGCTCACGCACTGCAGCCGGCCCTCGATCAGAAATCCCAGCCCGCCGTGCTGCTCGCCACGCTTTACGACGATCTCGCGCCGCTCCACCCGCCGTTCCTGCAGCGACGCGCTCAGCGGCGCCAGCCGCGCCAGCGGTAGCTGATCGAACAGGCGCAGCCCCTGCAGGATGGGGATCGGAATCGGCATGAAAGGGGGAAAGCGGGCCTGGCGGGTGATGCACAGCACATCGGCGGCGCCCGGGGCGTGATACATATATTCTGTCCCAGCGCCGCGCACCCGCCGCTGGCGACCCGTTGCGGCGATTCTTGCGCTGCCAGGAGGAAGTACCCATGAACCCGCAGACATCCCCCGCCTCACCGCGCCGCTGCCCGCCGCGGCGGCGCGAACCGGCCTCGCGTGCGCTCGCGCGCGTGCTGCGCGCGGCGCTGCCGGCGCTGGCGCTGTGCGCACTGCAGGCGCAGGCCAGCGCGCCCGATGTGGGCTATGTGAGCCTGGTCATCGGCGACGGCGTCATCCAGCGCGCCGACGGCCAGACGCAGCCGGTGGCGCGCGGCGCGCGCATCCACGTCGGCGACCGCGTGCAGACCGGCGCCAACGGCCAGGTCCACCTGCGCTTCGTCGACAACGGCGCCGTCAGCGTGCGTCCGGACAGCGTGCTGCAGGTGCAGGACTACCAGTTCGACCCTGCCCGGCCGCAGGCCAGCGAAGTGCGGCTCAAGCTCGAGAAGGGCGTCGGCCGCTCGATCTCCGGCGGCGCCACCGAGGTCGACAAGTCGCGCTTCCGCCTGAACACCCCGATCGCCGCCATCGGCGTGCGCGGCACCGACTTCATCGTCCAGGCGCAACCCGACCTGGTGCGCGCCATGGTGGCCGACGGCGCGATCGTGATGGCGCCCTACGGCGGCGGCTGCAGCCTGAACGGGCTCGGCCCCTGCGCGGGCGGCGAGGCGCGCGAGCTTTCCGCCGCCATGGGCCACTGGATGGCCGAGGTGCGCCCGGGCGACGTCGCCGCCCGGCGCGTGCGCGGGCCCGACCGCGCACTCGCCGCCACCGGCGGCAGCGCGCGCGACGATGCCGCCGAGCGGGAAAGCCGCGCCATGGCCGCGGTGCGTGCGAGCGGCTTGCTCGCCGCCGAACCCACGCTGGGCGAACTGCAGCGCGGCAACGACCGCGCCGCCGCCGAGGTGCTGACCCTGGCGGCGGTGCGGGTGCCCGAGCTCAACAGCCCGCCGGCGCTGAGCTCGCAGCTGGTCTGGGGCCGCTGGTCCATGCTTCCCGAGGCCGGCGACGGCGTCACCATCCCCTTCGCCCTGGCGCGGCTGGACCGTCACGTCACGGTGGCGGACTATGGCGCGGGCCTGTTCCGCGCCGACGGCGCCAACTTCGCGCAGCTCTTCGACAAAGCCCCGCCCGGCGCCGTGTCCTTCAACCTCACGCACGCCGCGGCCAGCTTCGAAAG
>CAUJJP010000190.1 GCA_963205525.1 Pseudomonadota bacterium
TGTGCTGGAGTTTCTACCCGGGCAAGAACCTCGGCGCGCTGGGCGACGCCGGTGCCCTGACGACCGACGACGCGGCCCTCGCCGATCGCCTGCGCACGCTGCGCAACTACGGATCGCGCATCAAGTACCACAACGAGGTCATCGGCACCAATTCGCGGCTGGACGAGCTGCAGGCCGCGCTGCTGCAGGCCAAGCTGCCGCAGCTCGACGCCGAGAACGCCCACCGGGGCGCGGTCGCGCAGCACTACCTGCAGGGGCTGGCCGGGCTGGAAGACCGCGGCCTGCGGCTGCCGCGGGTTGCCGACGGCTGCGAGCCGGTCTGGCACGTGTTCGTCATCCGCCACCCGCAGCGCGACCGGCTGGCCGCCGCGCTGGCGGCGCAGGGCATAGGCACGCTCATCCACTACCCCGTGCCGCCGCACCTGCAGCCGGCCTACGCACCGCTGGGCATGGGCGCCGGCCGCTTCCCGATCTCCGAGGCACTGCACCGCGAGGTGCTCAGCCTGCCGATGGGGCCGACCCTGAGCCTGGACGACGCCGAGCGCGTGGTGCAGGCGCTGCGCGCCGCGGCCTGAGCCGGGCGTCGGGATGGCCGCGAATGGCTTCGCTGCTGGGCACCACGCTGCTCAACGGGCTGGCGACCGCGGTGCGCCTGGGCTGCGGCCTGCTTGTCAACAAGCTGCTGGCGGTCTGGGTCGGCCCGGCGGGCCTGGCGGTGGTGGGGCAGTTCCAGAGCCTGATGGCGGTGGTCGGCGCCGCCAGCGGCGCGGTGTTCAGCGCCGGGGTGACCAAGCTGACAGCCGAGCATGCCGCGGACCCGCCACGCCAGACGGCGGTCTGGCGCAGTGCGCTCAGCCTGGGCCTGTGCGGCGCCGCCCTGTGCGCGCTCGTCCTGCTCGTGCTGCGGGACACGATCGCGCAGTGGCTGCTCGGCGACCCGGCGCTCGCCCCCGCCATGCTGGCGCTGGCGGCGGCGGCGCTGCTGCTGGCCCTGAACGCTGTCCTGCTCAGCGCGCTCGCCGGCCTCAAGCGGTTTCGAGCCCACGTCGCGGCCAACGTCCTCACCAGTGTGCTCGGCGTCGCCGCTGCCGCCTGGCTGCTGCCGCGCCACGGATTGCTCGGCGGCCTGGTGGCGCTGGCCCTGGCCCAGGCCGTCGCCGGCCTGACCGCGGCGGCAGCGTTCGCGCGCGTGCAGCGACCGCGCTGGCGCGCGCTGATCGGGCGTCCCGATCCGGCCACGGCACGCAGCCTGCGTGGCTACGCGCTGATGGCGGCCACCACGGCGCTGACCGTCCCGCTGTCCATGCTCGCGATCCGGGAAGGACTGTCGCAGGCCGGCGGTGCCGCCCTGGCCGGGCACTGGCAGGCGATGTGGAAGCTCAGCGAGACCCACCTGCTGCTGCTCACCACCACCTTGTCGCTGTACTTCCTGCCGCGCTTTGCCGAGATCCGCAGCGGACGCGAACTGCGGGCCGAGGTCGCGCGCGGCCACCGCTTCGTGCTGCCGCTGGTCGCCGCCACGGCAAGCGCCATCTACCTGCTGCGCGAGCCGCTCACGCTGGCTCTGTTCACGCCCGAGTTCCTGCCCCTGGTGCAGGCGCTGGGGCTGCAGCTGATCGGCGACGTGCTCAAGATCGGCTCCTGGGTGCCGGCCTACACCATGATCAGCCACGCGCGCAGCCGGCTGTACATCGCCACCGAGATCGGCTTCGCGCTGCTCGTCACGCTGGCCTGCATCGCCGGGGCCTGGCGCTGGGGCCTGCCGGGCGCGGCCGCCGGCTATGCCCTGACCTACGCCCTGTACTGGGCGCTGCTGCAGCAGCAGCTCGGTGTGCTGGTACGCCGGCTCGACGCCGCACCGGCATGAAGCACAGGCCATGCGCATCCTGATCCCGATCATCGGCTTCGGCCGTGCCGGCGGCTACCGCGTGCTGTCGGAGCTGGCCAGCCACTGGAGCGACCGCGGCGCCGAGGTCGACGTCCGGGGCGACGGCCGCAGCGACCCGCCCTACTTCCCGACCCGCGGCGGCATCCGCCGCTTCGCGCGCGACGGCAGCGAGCTCGCGGCCGGCCAGCCGGCGGGGCGTTTTCGGCCACGCGGCGACGGCGCCTCCATCTACCTCGGCATGTGGCGTGCGCTGCGCCGCACCGCCGCCGACTACGACGTGGTGCTCGCCAACCACTCGCTCACCGCCTGGCCGGTGGCGCTGGCGCCGCGCCCGCGCACCAAGCGCGTGTACTACGTGCAGGCCTACGAGCCCGACTACTTCGCTGCCGTGCCCGGCCTGGCGGCGCGCGTATTGGGCCGGCTGTCGGCCTGGAGCTACCGGCTGCCGCTGCAGCGCATCGTCAACTCGCCGATCTACCTGCGCTTTCGCGAGCTGAGCGCCGAGCAATGGGTGCCGCCGGGGCTGGACCTGGCGCTGTTCCACCGCCGCAGCGCGCCGCCGCCGCGGGCGCCGGGCCAGCCCTTCGTGGTCGGCACCATCGGCCGCCACGAGCCGGCCAAGGGCACGGCCGACGTGCTCGCGGCCTTCGAGCGGCTGGCGGCGCGGCGCGACGAGGTGCGCCTGTCGGTCGCCTACGGCAACCTGCCGGCGACCTGGTCGCATCCGCGCGCGAGCATCGCCGTGCCGGCCGACGATGCCGAGCTCGCCGCCTGGTACCGCGGGCTGGACGTGCTGGTCGCGCCCGGGACGTTGCAGCTCGGCGCCTGCCACTACCCGGTGCTCGAGGCGATGGCCAGCGGCGTGCCGGTGGTCACCACCGGCTACCTGCCGGCCGACCGCGACAACGCCTGGATCGTGCCCGTGCACGCGCCCGACGCGGTGGCGGCGGCGATCGAGGACGTGATGGCGCAGGCCCCGCCGGCGCTGGCGGCGCGGCTGGACCTGGCACACGCCGCGGTGCAGCGCTTCGGCTGGCGCGCGGTGGCGGCGCAGTTCCTGCAACTGCTGCAGGCCGGGAACGGGCCTTGATCTACGTCGCCCTCTATCTCTGGGCCTGGGCCGCGGTGCTCGCTGCCGACAGCGCCGCGGCGCTGCGCCGCGTCGCCGGCCCGGCGGTGCTGCTGCCGCTGCTGGCGGTGACGGCGCTGCGCGGCTACAGCACCGACTACGACGGCTACGTCGAACTGTTCGACGCATTGCTGCAGTTCGACTTTCCCTACCCGGTGCGCCTGTTCCTGGCCAAGGAACCGCTGATGTCGCTGCTCATCGA
>CAUJJP010000191.1 GCA_963205525.1 Pseudomonadota bacterium
CATCTGTGCCCGCACCGAGGCGGAGCTGGCCGACATGGCCGACGAGGACCGCACGCTGTTCCTGGCCGAGATGGGGCAGGACGAGCCGGGGCTGAACCGGCTGATACGCGCCGCCTTCACGCTGCTGGGCCTGCAGACCTACTTCACCGCCGGGGTGAAGGAAGTGCGCGCCTGGACCATCCACATCGGCGACACCGCGCCGCAGGCCGCGGGCGTCATTCACACCGACTTCGAGCGCGGCTTCATCCGCGCGCAGACGATCGCCTTCGAGGACTTCATCGCCCACGGCGGCGAGCAGGGCGCCAAGGACGCCGGCCGCATGCGCGCCGAAGGCAAGGACTACGTCGTCAAGGACGGCGACGTCATGAACTTCCTGTTCAACGTCTGAGCTGCGCAGCCGAAGGCGGCTTGCGTCGGCCTGGCGCCGCGGTCCGACGCACTGAACGGCGCCTCATCGGTGCCGAGCGCGTGCTAACCTGAGACGGTGACCCGCCCGGCACTCAAGACCGCGTTGCTGACGGCCCTGGCCTACGCCGTGCTCGGCGTGCTGGCGGTTCAGCAGGCGGCCATTCCCGGGCTCGCGGTGGCGGTGTTTCCGGCCGCCGGTCTGGCGCTTGGCGCCGCGCTCGTCTGGGGCGTGCCGGCCATCGTCGGCGTGGCATTGGGCGCTGCGGTCGCCGGACTGTCAGTTGCGGCAACGGACGGCACGCTCACACCCGCCGAGGTCGCGATCGCCGCGACACTGAGCTTGGGCGCGACGGCACAGGCGGCGATCGGGCGCGCCCTGGTGCGCCGCTTCGTGGCTCAGCCCCTGCTGCTCGACGAGCTGCCGGATCTGCTGCGCTACTTCGTCTTCGGCGGCGCCATCGCCTGCCTCGCCAGCGCCAGCATCAGCATCGCGTTTCGGCTGGCGAGCGGCACGCTCCCTGCGGCCATGGGCTGGGGCGCGTGGTCGACCTGGTGGCTGGGCGATGTACTGGGGGTGCTGCTGTTCTCGCCCATCGTGCTGGCCTTGTTCGGCCGCCCGCGTTCCCTGTGGGCACCCCGGCGCACGGTGCTGGTGGCGCCGCTGCTGCTGACGACGCTGCTGCTGTCGGCCGCCATCGCCTGGGCTGCGCACACCGACATGCAGCGCCTGCGCGCCGCCTTCGAGCGCGACGCCTGGAGCCTGGCCGACGCGCTGGACGCGCAGCTGCGCCGGCCGATGGACGTGTTGCAGGCCATGCACGGCCTGTTCGACAGTCAGCAGCAGGTGGAGCCCGCGGAAATGGCCAGGGCGACTGCGCCCTGGCTGCACGACCAGCCCTTCATCGCCGCCATCGGCTACTCGCAGCGGGTGGATCCGGCGGCGGTACCGGCCTTCGAGGCGCGGGCGCGCGCCGAAGGACCGGATCCCGGCTACCGGGTGTTCGAACGCGACGACGGTAGCGGCCTGCCGCCCTCGCCGCTGGGCGTGGTGGCGATCCGCCTCATCGAGCCGCTGGCCAGCAACCGCGAGGCGCTCGGCGTGGACGCGATGTCGGTGCGCGCCGCGCGCACCGCGATCCAGCGTGCGGCGGCCACCGGCGAGACCGTGGCCACTTCTGCGTTTCGCCTCACCCAGGCGCGCGGATCGGAGTCCGGCATCGTGCTCTACCGCGCGTTGTACGAGGACAAGAACGGCGCACCGCAGACCGACGAGGCGCGCCGGGGCGCGTTCGTCGGCGTCGTCTTCGTGGCCCTGCGCCTGGACGCGCTGGTGCAGCAGCTGTCCAAGCGGCTGCCGGCCCACCTCGCCTGGTGCCTGGTCGACCTCGATCCCGGTGCCGAGCAGCAGCGGCTCGCCGGCCCCGCCGGCTGCGAAGCGCGGCGCCCGGGGACGCTGCACTACGCGCGTGCGCACGCCATCGGGCCGCACGCGCTGCAGTGGCGGATCGACGCCGAGCCCTGGCAGATGCCCGACTTCTCGGGACACGGCACGACGCTGTTTGCCGGCACCGGGCTCGTCGCCGCCGCGCTGCTGAGCGCCCTGCTGCTGCTGGTTTCGGGCCGCCAGCGCCGCATCGAGCAGGCGGTGGCGGAACGCACGGCCGACCTGCGCAGCACCGGGCGCGCCCTGCAGGACAGCCAGGCCAGGCTGCGCAGCATCCTGCAGCACCTGCCGATCGGCGTCCTGCACGCCGACACCGGCGGCCGCATCGACGAGGCCAACCCGGCCTTGCTCGGCATGCTGGGGCTGGACCGGCTGCCGCAGCCGGCACCGACGCTGAGCGACTGCGCCCACGCCGACGACCGTGCCGAGCTCGCCCGGCTGCTGCAGACCCTGGGCGAAGGCGGCCCGCCGGTGGCGCGCATGGAGCTGCGCCTGGTCGGCAGCGACGGCGCGGCGCAGACGGTGAGTGCGGTGCGTACGGTGCGTCTGGCCCTGTCCACCTTGCAAGACGGCGACGGCAGCGCGCGGCGCCTGGTCGGCGTGGTGGAGGACATCGGCGAGCACCTGCGGCTGCAGGCCAGCGAGAGCGCTCGCCTGGCCGCCGAGGCCGCGAGCCAGGCCAAGAGCGAATTCGTCGGCCGCATGAGCCACGAGCTGCGCACGCCGCTGAACGCCATGCTGGGCTTCGCGCAACTGCTGGCGCGCGACGGCAGCGCACCCCTGGCCAGCCACCAGCGGCGCTGGGTGGATCAGGTCCAGGACGCCGGCTGGCACCTGCTGAACATGATCAACGACACCCTGGACCTGTCGCGCATCGAGTCCGGCGCCCTGCGCCTGGACCCGGTGGCGCTGGACACGCGCGCCCTGCTCGACGCCACCTTGTCCATGGTGGCGGGTGCGGCCGAGCGCCAGCACGTGCAGCTGCAGCCGCCGCGCATCGCCGCCGCCACGCCCGCCGTCTGGGGCGACGAGACGCGTGTGAAGCAGGTACTCACCAACCTGTTGTCGAACGCCGTCAAGTACAACGTCGAGGGTGGCCGGGTCGAGGTGGAGGTGGGCCCGGACGCCGGCAGCCGGGTGCGGTTTCGCATCCGCGACACCGGCATCGGGCTCAGCGCCGAGCAGATCGGGCGCCTGTTCCAGCCCTTCGATCGCCTCGGCCGCGAGCGCTCGGGCATCGAGGGCACGGGCATCGGCCTCGTCATCAGCCGCCTGCTGGCGCAGGCCATGGGCGGCACGCTGCAGGCCCACAGCACGCCCGGCGAGGGCTCGGTGTTCGAGCTGTGCCTGCCCGGCGCACCGGCCGGCAGCGCGCCCGCGCCGGCCACGTCGACCGTCGACAGCAGCGCCGGCTACCGGCGGCGCCGGGTCCATTACGTCGAGGACAACGAGACCAATGTGCTGCTGATGCAAGGCATGCTGGCGCAGCGCCCGCAGATCGCGCTGTCGGTTTCGACCATGGGGCTGGACGCATTGGCGGCGGTGCGCGTGGAGCGGCCGGATCTGCTGCTGCTGGACATGCACCTGCCCGACATCGACGGCCTGGACCTGCTGATCCACCTCAAGGCGGACGACGCCACCACGGGGATCCCGGTCGTCGTGCTGTCGGCCGACGCCACCAGCGAGCGCGTGCGCCGTGCGTTGCAGGCCGGCGCCGAGGCCTATCTCTCCAAGCCGCTGGACGTGGCGGTGCTGCTGCAGCACGTGGACGCCATCCTCGCGCAGGCCGACACGACATGGAGTGAACACTCACATATATAGTGCGGACTGATCAGCACTCGCCATCGATGAGTGCTAAAATGGCGGAACTCAGATCCAACCGAGGAGTCCCAGACCGCATGAATGACGCCACCGCCCTCTCGATCCGCGATCCCTGGTCGCTGGTGCCCTCGCTGGGCAACCTGGACGCCTACATCGGTGCCGTGAACCGGCTGCCCATGCTGAGCGCGCAGGAAGAAGGGTCGCTGGCACGTCGTCTGCGGGAACATGGCGACATCGAGGCCGCAGGGCGGCTGGTGCTGTCGCACCTGCGGCTGGTGGTGTCGATCTCGCGCCAGTACCTGGGCTACGGCCTGCCACAGGGCGACCTGATCCAGGAAGGCAACGTCGGCCTGATGAAGGCGGTCAAGCGCTTCGACCCCGAGCAGGGCGTGCGCCTGGTCAGCTACGCGATGCACTGGATCAAGGCCGAGATCCACGAGTACATCCTGCGCAACTGGCGCATGGTCAAGGTGGCGACCACCAAGGCGCAGCGCAAGCTCTTCTTCAACCTGCGCTCGCTCAAGCAGTCTCTGAAGCAGGTCCAGGCCGAGGCTGCCGACGGCGAGCTGCACCGCCACGGCCTGAGCGCCGCCGAGATCGAACACGTCGCGCGCACCCTGAACGTGAAGCCGGACGAAGTGGTCGAGATGGAGACCCGCATGTCCGGCGGCGACGTGGCGCTAGACCCGCCGGCCGATGACGGCGAGGAGGCCTACACGCCGATCGCCTACCTGGCCGACGACCGCTCCGAGCCGACCCGGGCCCTGGAATCGCGGCACCGCCAGTGGCTGGCGGTGGACGGCATCGCCCAGGCCCTGGCGACGCTGGACGCGCGCAGCCGCCACATCGTCGAAGCGCGCTGGCTGGCGGTCGAGGACGACGGCAGCGGCGGCAAGACACTGCACGAACTGGCGGCCGAGTACGGCGTGAGCGCCGAGCGCATCCGCCAGATCGAGGTCGCGGCGATGAAGAAGATGCGCAAGGCGCTGGAACTGGCCTGAGCGCCGGCCCGCCGGACAAGCCGGCGTTGAAGCGGACGGCGCGGCCGACGCGCACGCTGCAATCCGTGCCGCCCGACCAGTCCGTGTGGCCCGTATGGCCCGTGTGGCCCGTGCAGCCCGTACAGCGGGCCTCGGCCCAAGCTCAGGCCGTCGTCGGCTTTTCGTCGAGCAGGATCTTCAGGTCGTGCGCCAGCGCCTGCGCGCCGATGCCGTAGCGCGTGAACAGCCGCACCCGGCCCTGGCGGTCGTAGACATAGCTGCCGGCGGTGTGGTCCACCGTGTAGCTGGTCTCGGTCTTGCCCGGCACCTTGGCGAAGAAGACCTTGAAGGCCTTGGCCGTCTCCTGGATCTGCGCCTCGTTGCCGTGCAGCGCCACGATGCCGCTGCCGAAGCTGGCGACATAGGCCTTCAGCACCTCGGGCGTGTCGCGCGCCGGGTCCAGGGTGACGAACACCCCTTGCACCTGCGCCCCCGCGTCGCCCAGCAGCTGCTGCGCGCTCGCCAGCTCGCTCAGGGTGGTCGGGCAGACGTCGGGGCACTGGGTGTAGCCGAAGAAGACCACCACCACCTTGCCGCGGAACTCGGCCAGGCTGCGCTGGCGGCCGTCCGGGTCGGCGAGCGAAAGCGCCTGCGCGTAGTCCGCGCCGGTGATGTCCACCGACTTGAAGGCCGGCGCCTCGGGGCTGCGGTTGCAGCCGGCCAGGGCCAGCGCGGCCGGTGCGAGGACGAAGTGGCGGCGGGAGATCAGGGCATCCATGGTCGCAGGTAGTGGTCCAGCAGCAGGGCCGCAAACAGCAGCGACAAGTGCCAGATCGAGAAACGGAAGGTACGGCGCGCCAGGGCGTCGCTGTAGTCGCGCCAGAGCTGCCAGCCGTAGCCGATGAACATGCCGCCGAGGACGATCGCCGCCGCCAGGTAGACGCCGCCGCTCATGCCCTGGATGAAGGGCAGCAAGGTGGCGGCGAACAGCACCAGCGTGTACAGCAGCACCTGCAGCCGGGTGAACTCCGGGCCGTGGGTGATGGGCAGCATGGGCAGGCCGGCGCGGCGGTAGTCTTCCGCCCGGTACAGCGCCAGGGCCCAGAAGTGCGGCGGCGTCCACAGGAAGATGATGAGGAACAGGATCCAGGCCTCGGGTCCGGTGTCGCCGCGCATCGCCGCCCAGCCCAGCACGGGCGGCATGGCACCGGAGGCGCCGCCGATGACGATGTTCTGCGGCGTGAGCGGCTTCAGGATCACGGTGTAGACGATGGCGTAGCCGACGAAGGTGGCCAGCGTCAGCCACATCGTCAGCACGTTGACCCGCCACAGCAGCAGCGCACAGCCGGCCGTGCACAGCACGGTGGAGAACACCAGCGCCTGGGCGGCGCTCAACTCGCCCTTGGCGGTCGGGCGCCAGGCGGTGCGCGCCATCCTGCGGTCGATGTGCTGCTCGACCAGGCAGTTGAAGGCCGCCGCCGCACTGGCCACCAGCCAGATGCCCAGGCCGGCCGGCACCACGAGCGACCAGTCCGGCCAGCCGGGTTCGGCCAGCAGCATGCCGATCAGGGCGCAGAACACGATCAGCTGCACCACGCGCGGTTTGGTGAGCGCGGCGTACTGGGCCCAGCGCGAGCTGCGCGGGGCGTGGCGGGCAAGCGTGGTGGACATCGTGGACAAGACCCAGGTTTCAGGCGGCCTGATTGCGCCAGGCAGGATGTGGGACGGCAGCGCTTGCATCCTGCCCGGCCCGCGCGTGCAGCCAGACCAGCCAGCCGAACAAGGCCGCCGCCCCGGCGGTGTGCAACAGCGCCGCCAGCAGCGGCCAGCCCAGCACCACGTTGGACAGGCCGCTGAGCCACTGCAGGCCCAGCAGCGCCGCCAGCACGCCGGCCCCCCGCTGCTGGCCGGCGCGCCAGAGGCAGCGCGCCTGCCAGACCAGGACCAGGGTGAGGACGAGGGCGAAGATGCGGTGCACCAGGTGGATGCCCACCAGCGCCTGCAGGCTCAGCAGGCCGCCCTGCCCGTCCTCGCCCAGGTGGCGCAGGACGGTGAAGCCGGAGCTGAACTCCGCCTGCGGCCACCACTGGCCGTTGCAGGTCGGGAAGCCGCTGCAGGCCAGCACCGCGTAGTTGGTGCTGACCCAGCCGCCCAGCGTCACCTGCATCAGCAGCACCGCCATCGCCAGCAGCAGGCCGCGGCGCAGGCCGGCGCCACCGGCCATGGCTTGCGGCCTGAACTGCGCGTACTGGCGTACCAGCAGGCCCAGCAGCACCAGGCCGCCGATCAGGTGCAGGGTGACGATCGCGGGGTAGAGCTTGAGCGTCACCGTGTACTTGCCGAACAGGCCTTGCACGATCACCCACAAGAGGGTGAAGCTGGCCCACCAGGGCGAGTGCGGCAGCCGGCGCCGCGCGACCCAGGAGAAGGCGGCCAGCACCATGATGAGCGCGCCCACCGTCATCGCCAGGTAGCGGTGCACCATCTCTATCCAGGCCTTGGAGAAGGTCACCGGCCCGCTCGGCATCTCGCTCTGGGCGGCGTGGATCTCGTCGTGCGCACCGAGCGGACTCGCGCTGCCGTAGCAGCCCGGCCAGTCGGGGCAGCCGAGGCCGGAATCGGTGAGCCGGGTGAAGGCGCCGAAGGCGATGAGGTCGAAGGTCAGGAACATGGTGAGCGCGGTCAGCGCCGCCAGCCTGGCCGTGGTGTCGGCGCCGCGCTGGCGAAGCCACCACCACGACAAGGGCAGCAGGGCGATCACCGCGGCCAGCAACAGCAGGCGCAAAGCGGGTGCGAGGTCGACGAGGGCGAGGCTGGAATCCATGGCAATCAGTCGCGACCGGCGCGGTCCCAGGAGGCGGAGGCGCGCAGCAATCGGTCGAGGTCCTTCTTCATCTTCTGCGGGTCGGGCTCGACGGGCCAGCGCATCATCCATTCGCCCATCGGATCGACAATGTACAAGTGCCCGGCCAGCGCCTGCCCGGCCTGCGGCGCCAGCCAGCGCGCCAGCGCCGGTGCATCGGCGTGCAGGAATCGCATCGGCCCGGTCGCCTGCAGCGCGGCCTGCAGCGCAGCTGAGGGCTGGCCGCCGTCGGTGATCAGCCAGACGCGGTCGATGCGGTCGCGCTCGCGCCCCAGCATCTCGCGCAGCTGGCGCTGCAGGTACAGCCGCTGCTCGCAAGCGCGGTCACAGGCTGCCGAGCCCAGCGCCACCAGCAGCCA
>CAUJJP010000192.1 GCA_963205525.1 Pseudomonadota bacterium
GCCGCCGACCGCCTGTTCGCGGACGCCGCGGCGGGCAAGCCGGACGCGGATTGAGGCTACGGCAGGCGTCGAGAGCCGCGCAGGCGGACCCACTTCCGGCCGTGCCCCGCGCCCGGGCAAGCAGGCGCGGGCGCTTCGGCCGGCGCGCAGTCGTCCGCAGGGCCGACTCCACGTCCGGCCTTAGCCCAGTTTGACCGGGACGAAGATCTGCTGGCCCTGGCGCGAGACCAGAAGCGCCACCTGGTGCGACTGCTTGCCCAGCAGCGCGCGCAGCTGCTCGACGCTCTTCACCGGCTGGCCGTTGAGTGCCAGCAGGACGTCGCCAGCCTCCACCCCGGCCAGGCGCGCCGGGCCGCTGACGCCGTCGATCAGCAGGCCGTGGTCGACGCCGGCGGCGCGCATCTCGTCGCGGTCCAGCGGCCGCACCGCCAGCCCGAGGGCGCCGTCCTCGCCCGGCTGTGCCTGTGCGCTGCGCTCGCCCTGCGCCTTGCCCAGGGTGGCGCTGAGCTCGTGCGCGTCCTTGTCGCGCCACAGCGAAAGCGCCAGCTTGTCACCCGGGTGCGCCATGCCCACGCGCAGGGTGACGTCGCCCACCAGGTGCACCGGCGTGCCGTCGACGGCGGTGATGACGTCGCCCGGCTTCAGGCCGGCCGCCGCCGCCGCGCTGCCCGGCTCGACGCTGGCCACCAGCGCACCGTCGGGCGACTTCAGGCCGAAGCTCTTGGCCAGCGGCGCGCTCAACTCCTGCAGCGTGACGCCGAGGCGCGCGTGCTCGACGCGGCCGTGGGCGACGATCTGGTCCTTCACGCGCAGCGCCACGTTGACCGGAATGGCAAAGGCCAGTCCCTGGAAGCCGCCGCTTTGCGAGTAGATCTGGGCGTTGATGCCGATCACCCGGCCTTCGGCGTCGAACAGCGGGCCGCCCGAGTTGCCGGGGTTGACGGCGGCGTCGGTCTGGATGAAGGGCACCACGTTCTCGCCCGGCAGCGAACGCCCCTTGGCGCTCACGATGCCCTGGGTGGCGGTCTGCTCGAAGCCGTAGGGGGCGCCGATGGCGAGCACCCAGTCGCCGACCTGCACCGCCTTTGGGTCGCCGAAGCTCACCGTCGGCAGATCGTGGGCGTCGATCTTGAGCACCGCGATGTCGGTGCTGGCGTCGCTGCCCAGGACCTTGGCCGCAAACTCGCGCCGGTCCGACAGCTTGACCGTCACCTGCTTGGCGTTGCGCACCACGTGGGCGTTGGTCAGGATCAGGCCGTCGGCGCTGACGATGAAGCCCGAGCCCTGGCCGCGGAAGGGCTGCGCCTGCAGCGGCGGCAGGCGCAGGCCCGGGATGCCGCGGAAGAAGCGGAAAAAGCGCTCCGCGTCGGGGTCGGCGGCCTGGTCCTCGCCCTCCTGCTCGCCGCTGGCCTGGCGCAGCCCGGCCACCGTGACCCCCACCACCGCCGGTCCCTGCGTCTGCACGATGGCGCGGTAGTTGGGAAGCTGGGTCGCCGGCAGCGCCGCCGTCACGGCGGGGGCGGCGCCCATCTCGCCACGGGTGCCTGCGCTGGCGCCGGGGCTGGCCGCGGACTCGGCCGCGCTCGCGGTCTGGCCGCGGTGCAGCCAGGACGGCAGGGTCCAGGCATCGGCGGCGGTGGCGCCCAGGGTGGCGAGGGCGAGCGCGGACGCGGCGGCGACCGCGCTGCGGGTGGCAACTCGTGCGGACAGCGACATGGTGATCTCCTTGACAGACGCTGCACCAGCGGCAGCGGACGAGGTCACTCTAGGCAGCCCGGATGAGCGCAGGGTGAGGGCTGGGTGAGGCGAGGATGAAGGACGGGCGGCAGCGCCTGCAGGCTTGGCGCGACCGTCCGGTCATCGACCAAGTGCAAGGGCGTGCCGGCCGGCGGTCACGGACGGGCTGCGGCGGGGCTGCGTACTGCGGAACCAGGCGGCGTCGCACGGCACGGTTGCGATCGGTCAGCCCGGTGCCGGTCGCGGCCAGCCCTTCAGGACCGCCACTGAATGCGCCTCGTGCTTGGCCTGGCGTTTGGCCGCGGCAGCTGCGCTGGCCACCTCTTCCGCATGGACGAAGCGCCCGGGCTGCACCTGGACTGCGCCTATGCACAAGGTGGTGCAGGGGTGGAATCGCATGTTGCCATGGCGGTCCTCGGCGTGTATGCCACCGGCAGCCAGTGCCTCGGGATCGAACAAAGCACTTGCCATCGCGTTGAAGGTGCCCACGATGCGTTCGCAGCGTGCCAGCCAGTCGGTGCTCTGGAACAGGACCACGAAGTCGTCTCCACCCACGTGACCGACGAAGTCACGCCGTGCGTCGCACTGTGCGAGCAGCACGCGCGCCACCAGACGAATCATTTCGTCACCGCGCCAGTAGCCGTACTGGTCGTTGTAGGGCTTGAAGTGGTTCAGATCGGCGTAGGCGGCGACGAAGTCACGGCCGCTGGCGAGCAAGCGCTCGATGTGGTCGCTGATCGGGATGTTGCCGGGCAGGAAGGTCAGAGGGTTCGCATGTCGTGCAGCCTCGATACGCGCCTCGGTCACGGTACGCACCAGTTGCTGCCCCGTGCCCAGGCCCCGGTAGCGGCCACCCTCGGTGAGGACGTAGCCCTCGGTCAGGTAGCGCTGATCGGTCGAGGTGAGCACGCTGGTGAGATCCTCGATGCCGGTGTGCACGTCTATCGTCAGCGGCGCCAGGTTGGCGAACAGGGTGCAAGGCTTGTTGCCGTACAACTCCTTGAAAAAGGGCTTGGCGTAGCTGGCAATGAACTCGCCACGACCGATCAGGGCCAGCGGGCGGCGCTCGGTGTCCACCACCGCCAGGGCGTGCAGGGTTTCGTGCACGCACAGCAGGGCGTACACCTCGTGATGGGTGGTATGCGGCGGCACTGCCGGCGCCGCGACGAGCAGGTTCGCCGCGGTGCAGCCGCCGTTGCTCGCACGCTTGGGCTCCGGGAAGACCGCGATGTCGCGGCTGACCAGCACCGTGCGCGCGTCGTCGGGCAGCCGAGTCAGCGGCTGCGCCTGCGGCCGTCCGAGCGCCCAGCCCTGGCCGTAGTGGATGCCAAGATCGCGCGCCATGCGCAGCTCCTCATCGCCTTCGAGTCCCTCCGCGACCAGGCGCGAGCCGAACGTTTCCGCGATCTGTAAAAGAGCGCGCAGCGTCTGCAGCTTGTCGCCGTGGAGTGCCAGGTCCTTCAGAAAGTGCTTGTCGATCTTGACGATCTCGGGCTTCAGCTCGGACCACAGGCGCAGACTGGAGCGACCGTCGCCGAAGTCGTCCAACGCCACCTCCATGCCGCAGCGGCGCAGCGTCGCACACACCTCGAGCAAGGCGCCCGGATCGCGCACCTGCTCATGCTCGGTCAGTTCGACCACCAGCGACGACGGCGCGATGCCGTGCCGGCGGGTGACCGCGATCACGTCGTCCATACCGCGCTCGGCGACGATGCGCAGCAGTGCACCGGCACTGAGATTGAGAAACAGCCGCCCGCCGCAGCCGGCCACGGCCCAGTCCGTCAGTGCGCGCCTGATGCACTCCACCTCCAGCTCGAACGCGCAGTGCTCGCGGTGCGCTGCAGCAAACAGCGCGTCCGGTGCCGCGAGTGCCGACCGCGCCGGACCGCGCACCAGTGCCTCATGGCCGTGAATGCTTGCGTCCCGCAGGTCGGCGATGGGCTGGAAGTGCACGTGCAGCATGTGGCGATCGATCAATTCGCCGACGCTCGGCGCTGTCAAGACGGCACCACCGACCGGGCTGGCGGGCACATGACGCGCGGTCGCCACCGGCAGGGGATGGACGTTCACGACAGGTCGCGCCTGCTGTCCACGCCGACGCGCGGACGCGACGCACGCTCTGACACGAGATGCGCGGCGCACCGCGCTGGCACCCTGAACACCGGTCGTCTGCGAGCCCGATTCATCGTTCGATCCTTCCTTTGCGTGGAAGACATGCTTTCGATTCGGCGTGACAGAACGATGAAGCACGCGGCAACGTGATGGCACCGGCTTGTCACATGTCACGGATGCCGTGAATTCTCCCGGGGCCGCAGTTGCGAACCAGCGTGGCGCTGCCGGCTGTACGGGATGGACTTCGGCCCGCCGCAGACACACGATGGCGTCGCGCGGCACAGCGCCGCATGCGGTCGCCACAGCCGTGCATCCGTCTTCCATGAAGGAGATCCACATGCGCACACACCGGCTTGAGTTTGCGATCGGCTTGACCGTCCTCGGGCTGGGCTGCACACCCACACTGTGGGCGGCCCAGATTGGATTGCAGAGCGCAACCGCCACCTACTCGCAGGTGAACTCGTCAGACCCCGGGCTGTGGGACCCGGTCAAGACCATCGATGGCCGCACCAGCGGCGCCTTCACCTCATGGGCTGTCAACCGCGGCACTGGCCCCAATCACGAAGAGACCATCGTCTGGGAAACCACGGCCGATCTGACGCTCGACGGGGGGACGATCCTGCGGTTCTCGCTTCACCACCAGGACTGGGTGCCCAGCGCCGGCCACAACCTCGGCCGGTTCCGTCTGTCCTACACCACCGACGACCGAGCGACGTTCGCCGACGGCCTGGCCAGCGGCGGCGACGTCAGTGCCGGCTGGATCGTGATCCATCCCACCGGGTCAGGCTCGACGGGTGGCGAGCTGCTGACCACCCAGGCAGACTCATCGATCCTCGTGTCCGGCGGCACGAACGCCTACCCCACCTACGCCATCGACAGCCGCGTCATTGCAAGCGGCATCACGGGCTTTCGGCTCGAGGCGATGCGCGATCCCTCGCTGCCATTTGGCGGACCCGGCCGGCAGCCCGTCAACGGCAACTTCCACCTTTCGGAGTTCATCGTCTCCACGGTGCCCGAACCGGCCACGGCCGTCCTGTCGCTGCTGGGCGGACTTGCGCTGGCAGGGACCTTGCGTCGTGCGACGAGCAGGCACCCCGCTCAGGCCTGTCGCCGCCAGGCAGCGCTGCAGTCCGGCAGGGGCTGACATCGCTCGGCGCGGCGGCCGCGGCGCCCGTCTGCGAGCCGGCCAGTGAACCACGGGCCGACAGAGGGATGAAGCAGCCGGCACCTCGATGACACCGGCTTGCCGCTTGTCACGGACGCCAGGCGCTCGCCACCCGGGCCGCCCAAGCCCGGCGCGGCGGCGGGCGCGAGCCGGTGCGCGCCTGCCGCCGATCGCGCCCGGATCAGGCCGGTTCGCCGGTCGCCACCCCGCCGCCCAGCACGCGGTACAGCAGCAGCGCGTTGCTGCGCTGCGCGAGTTCGAGCTGGATCACCGCCTGCTGCGCCGCCAGCGCCGAGCGTTCGGCGTCCAGGCGGTCGAGCTGGCTCGCGGCGCCGGCCGCCAGCAGTTGCTGCGCCAGCGCGAGCCGGCGCTGCTCGGCCTGCGCCTGCTGGCGCTGGGCGGCGAGCTGTTCGCCCAGGGTGGCGCGCGCGGCCAGGGCGTCGGCGACCTCGCGGAAGGCGGTCTGGATGCTCTTCTCGTACTGCGCCTGCGCGAGCTCGCGCGCGGCGCGCGCGCCGGCCAGGTTGGCTTCGTTGCGGCCGGCGTCGAACAGCGGCGCCAGCAACTGCGGTGCAAAGCTCCAGGCGCCGTGGTCGAACAGCGCCGAGAGCTCGCTGCTGGCGAATCCCAGGCTGCCGGTGAGCGTGATGCGCGGGAAGAAGGCGGCGCGCGCCGCGCCTATGCTGGTGTTGGCGGCGATGAGCTGCTGCTCGGCCTGGCGCACGTCGGGCCGCTGCAGCAGGACCTGCGAGGGCAGGCCCGCCGGCAGCTCGGCGAACTGCACCGCGGCCAGCGGCGGCGCGGCCGGCAGCCCGGCCGGCAGCGCGCTGCC
This sequence comes from Pseudomonadota bacterium, assembly GCA_963205525.1. The sequence goes on from CAUJJP010000192.1 coordinate 5,847, forward strand.
CAGCAGCAGCACGAGGGCGTTGTGATGCTGCTGGCGCTGGCGCTGCAGCGCCGCGGCGCTGGCGCGCACGCCCGCCACCAGCGATTCGTTGGCGCGCAGCTCGGGCTCGGCGGCGACGCCGGCGTCGAACTTCAGCTTCACCAGCCGGTAGCTGTCCGCGCGCGCCGCCAGCACCTGGGTCGTGAGGGCGATCAGCGCGTCGTCGGCGCGCAGCGCCAGCTCGGCGTCGGCCACCGCGGTCACCAGGCTGAGCTGGACCGCGCGCCGCGCCTCGTCGCTCGCCAGCACGCGCGCCGCCGCAGCCTCGCCGAGGCTGCGCACGCGGCCGAAGAGGTCGAGCTCGAAACTGGTCACCGCCAGTCCGGCGGTGTAGCTGCTGCCGGCGCTGTTGCGGCTGGCCGCCACCCCGGCACCGACGCTGGGCAGGCGGTCGGCCTGCTGCACGCCCAGCGCGGCGCGCGCCTGCTCGACGTTGAGGGCGGCGATGCGCAGGTCGCGGTTGTTCGCCAGCGCGCTGCGCACCAGCGCCTGCATGCGCGCGTCGGTGACGAACTCGGCCCAGGGCAGTTGTGCCGCCGGGCTGCCGCTGCCGCCGGCGGCAAGCGGGAACTCGGCCGCCACCGGTGCCGGCGGGCGTTCATAGGCCGGGGTGAGCGCGCAGCCGGCGAGTGCGGCGGCGAGCGCGAGGGTGGTCACGGCCGTGGTCGGGCGGCGCATCATCGATCCTCCCGCGGTGCGTTCAGGTTCTGGTTCTCGGTCTCGTGGCGTGCAAAGCGCTGCTGGCGCGCGCTGGGTGGGAACAGGCGGCGCACGACGGCGAAGAACAGCGGCACGAAGAGCACCGCGAACAAGGTCCCGCTGAGCATGCCGCCCACCACCCCGGTGCCGATGGCACGCTGGCTGGCCGAGCCGGCACCGCTGGCCAGGAACAGCGGCAGCACGCCCAGGGTGAAGGCCATCGAGGTCATGATGATGGGCCTAAAGCGCAGCTTGGCCGCCTCCAGCGCCGCCTCCAGCACCGCCCTGCCCTGCGCCTGCAAGTCCTTGGCGAACTCGATGATCAGGATCGCGTTCTTCGCCGACAGGCCGATGATGGTGATGAGGTCGACCTGGAATTACACGTCGTTGTCCATCCCGCGCCCGAGGGTGGAGAGCACGACGCCGAGCACCCCCAGCGGCACGACCAGGATCACCGCGAGCGGGATCGCCCAGCTCTCGTAGAGCGCTGCCAGGCACAGGAACACCGCCAGCACCGAGAAGCCGTAGACGATCATGGCCTGGCCGCCGGCGATCTTCTCCTCGCGGCTGATGCCGGTCCACTCGTAGCCGAAGCCCTGCGGCAGCTGCGCCGCCAGGCGTTCCATCTCGGCCATCGCGTCGCCGGTGCTCAGGCCGGGGGCCGCACCGCCGCCGATACGCATCGCCGGGTAGCCGTTGTAGCGCACGGTCTGCATCGCGCCGGTGACCCAGCGCGTGCTGGCGAAGGCCGACAGCGGCACCAGCCCGCCATGGCTGCTGGGCGCCGAAAGTTCGAGCAGGTCCTGCGGCTGCATGCGCGCGCGGGCGTCGGCCTGCACCACCACCCGCTGCATGCGCCCGCGCGCCGGGAAGTCGTTCACGTAGGACGAACCGAGCGCGGTCGACAGGCTGGCGTTGATGGCATCGAAGCTCACCCCCAGCGCGGCGGCCTTGTCGCGGTCGATCTCCAGCTGCAGCTGCGAGGCGTCCTCCAGCCCGTCGGGACGGACCTGGGTCAGCAGCTTGCTCTGGCTGGCCATGCCCAGGAGCTGGTTGCGCGCCGCCACCAGGGCCTCGTGGCCGTGGCCGCCGCGGTCTTGCAGCCGCATGTCGAAGCCCGAGGCCTGGCCGAGCTCGGGGATGGGCGGCGGGCTGAGCGGGAAGATGAAGGCGTCGCGCACCCCCATCAGGGCGCCGAAGGCACGCCCGGCCAGCGCCTGCGCCGAGTGCTCGGGGCCGCCGCGCTCCTCCCAGGGCTTGAGGGTCACGAAGGCGATGCCTGCGTTCTGCCCCTGGCCGCTGAAGCTGAAGCCGAGCACGCCGACGATGCTCTGCACCTCGGGCTGGGCGAGCATGAAGCGCTCGACCTCGTGCATGGCCGCACTGGTGCGTTCCTGGGTGGCGCCCGGCGGCAGCTGCACGTTGACGATCAGGTTGCCCTGGTCCTCGGCCGGCAGGAAGCTGCCGGGCAGCCGCAGGTAGGCGAAGCCGAGCACGCCCAGCAGCACGGCGTAGATCACCATCAGGCGCCCGGCGCGCGGCAGCAGCGCGCCCACGGTGCCGCCGTAGCGCTGCGCGCTGCGCTGGAACGCGCGGTTGAACCAGCCGAAGGGGCCGCGCGTGGCGTGCTCGTGGCCGGGGGCGATGGGCTTGAGCAGGGTCGCGCACAGGGCCGGCGTCAGGCTCAGCGCCATGAAGGCGGAGAACGCGATCGCGCTCACCATCACGACCGCGAACTGGCGGTAGATGTTGCCCACCGCGCCGGAGAAGAAGGCCAGCGGCACGAACACCGAGATCAGCACCACGGTGACGCCGACGATCGCGCCCTGGATCTGGCCCATCGCCTTGCGCGTGGCCTCGTAGGGCGGCAGGTGCTCGCTGGCCATGATGCGCTCGACGTTCTCGACGACGACGATCGCGTCGTCGACCACGATGCCTATCACCAGCACCATGCCGAACATGGTCAGCACGTTGATCGAGAAGCCCATCGCCAGCAGGACGGCGAAGGTGCCCAGCAGCGCCACCGGCACCACGATGGTGGGGATGATGGTGTAGCGGATCTTCTGCAGGAACAGCAGCATGACCAGGAACACCAGGCCCACCGCCTCCGCCAGCGTGACCGCCACCTGCTCGATCGACAGGCGGATGAAGTGCGAGCTGTCGTAGGGAATCTCGTAGCTCATCCCGGCCGGGAAGAAGCGCTGCAGCTCGTCCATGCGCGCGCGCACCGCCTGCGCCGTCTGCAGCGCGTTGCCGGTGCTGGAGAGCTGCACGCCGATGCCGGTGGAGGCCTTGCCGTCCAGCCGCGCCGTGGTGTCGTAGCCCTGGGCGCCGAGCTCGATGCGCGCCACGTCGCGCAGGCGCACGCTGGAGCCGTCGGTGTTGGCGCGCAGCACGATGGCGCCGAACTGCTCGGGGGTGGCGAGCTGGCCGTCCACCGTCACCGTGGCCGAGACCTGCTGGCCCTCGACGATGGGCAGGTCGCCGATGCTGCCGGCCGAGACCTGCGCGTTCTGGGCCCGGATGGCGGCGTTCACCTGCGCCGCCGAGAGGCCGAAGCTGCGCAGCTTCTGCGGCTCCAGCCAGATGCGCATCGCGCGCTCGGTGCCGAACAGCTGGGCCTGGCCGACACCGACCACGCGCTGCAGCTCGGGCACCACGTTGCGCGCCGCGTAGTCGCCGATCGCCACCGGGTCCCAGGCCGGGTCGGTGGAGCTGAGCATGGCGAACAGGAGGAAGTTCTCGCGCGCCTTGTCCACCCGCACGCCCTGCTGCGTCACCGCGCTGGGCAGGCGCGGGCTGGCGCGCGAGAGGCGGTTCTGCACCTCCACCTGCGCCAGGTCCTCGTCGGTGCCGGCCTCGAAGCTCAGGGTCAGGCTGCCGCTGCCGTTGGCCTGCGCCACCGACTCCATGTAGATCAGGCCGGGCGCGCCGTTCATCTCGCGCTCGATGACGGCGAGCACCGAGTCTTCCAGCGTCTGCGCCGAGGCGCCGGGGTAGACGGCGCTGACGACGATGCTGGGCGGCGCCACCGGCGGGTACTGGGCGATCGGCAGCTGCACGATCGCCACCCCACCCAGCACCATGATGAAGAGCGCGATCACCCACGCGAAGATGGGGCGGTCGATGAAGAACTTCGCCATCGCGGTCCCCGTCTCAGCGGCTGGCGGCCGGTGCGGTGGCCGAGGCCGCCGACGCTGCGGCGGGCACCCCGGCAGGCGCAGCGCCGCTGGCCGCGGCGGCTGCCGCCGGCGTCCACGGCACCGGGGTCACCGGGGCGCCGGGCACGAACATCTTCTGGAAACCGTCGACGATCACGCGCTCGCCCGGCTGCAGGCCGCCGGTGACGATCCACTGCCCGTCCTGCGCGCCACTGACGACGATCTTGCGCTGCGCCGGCCGGTTGCCCTCGCCGACCACGAGCACGCTGTCGCCCTGCTGGCTGCGCGTGACCGCCTGCTGCGGCAGCAGCACCGCCTGCGGCAGCGCGGCGGGCGCGAAGCGCACCCGCACGTACTGGCCCGGCAGCAGCAGGCGCTGCGGATTCGCCACCTCAGCGCGCAGCGTGACCTGGCCCGAACTGGCGTCCACCGCGAGGTCGCTAAACAGCAGCCGGCCGGGTTGCGGCAGCACGCTGCCGTCGTCCAGCAGCACCTGCACCGCCACCGCGTTGGCGCGCTGCAGTTGCCCGGCCGCGAGCGCGCGTTGCAAGGCCTGCAGTTCGTTGGCCGACTGGGTGAAGTTGACGTAGACGTGGTCGATCTGCTGCACCAGGGCCAGCGGCGTGGCCTCGGCGGCGGACACCAGCGCGCCCTCGGTGACGAGGGCGCGCCCGATGCGGCCGGCGATGGGCGCCGTGACCTGGGCGTAGCCGAGGTTCAGGCGCGCCGACTGCACCGCCGCCTTCGCCGCCGCCACGTCGGCCTCGGCGGTCTTCTGCGCCGCCTGCGCGCTGGCGTAGTCCTGGGCGCTGATCGCCTGCGCCTGGGCCAGCGGCGCGTAACGCTCGGCGGTCAGGCGCGCCTGCGCGGCGGCGGCTTCGGCGCGCTGCTGCTGGGCCTGGGCGGCGGCGAGTGCGGCCTCGTAGGGCGCGGGGTCGATGCGGAACAGGGGCTGGCCGGCCTTCACCTCGCTGCCCTCGCTGAACTGGCGCTGGGTGACGATGCCGCCCACGCGGGCGCGCACCTGGGCGCTGCGGCGCGCCTCGACCCGGCCCGGCAGCTCCTGCTGCAGCGCCACCGCCTGCGTCTGCACCGTCAGCACGCCCACCGGGGGCGGTGGCGGCGCGGCACCGGCACCGGGGGCCTGGGCGCCGCCCTCGCCGCAACCGGCGAGCAGCGCCGCCGCACAGGCGGCGACGAGGGATGAGATGAGTCGGGGTTGGCGCAGCGCAGCCATCGAGAAATCCTCGGGGTGTTCGGGTGGGACAGGTCGCGGGCGTGGGCAAGGATGTGCCATTGCCGTACACGTCAATCGGCGACCCGGTGACGACATTCTACATACATACTAGAATGTATGTATAACGCCACGACAGCTGCAGCCCTCACCCCCGCATGGTCAGACGCACCAAGGCCGAAGCCGCCGCCACCCGCAGCGCCATCCTGGACGCCGCCGAGCTCCAGTTCCAGGCGCACGGGGTGTCGCGCGTGTCGCTGCAGCAGATCGCCGCCGCCGCCGGGGTGACGCGCGGTGCGGTCTACCACCACTTCGCCGACAAGGCGGCCTTGTTCGACGCCATGATGGCGCGCGTCGAATTCCCGATGGAGCAGGCGCTGCACGCGCTCGATGCCCATCCCGGCGCAGACCCGCTGGGCGAGCTGCGCGCGCTGCTGATCGGCAACCTGCAGCGCCTGGCAAGCGATGAACGCACCCAGCGCGTGTTCGAGATCGCCATGCACAAGGTGGAGACGGTGGACGAGCTCAGCCCGATCCGCAGCCGCCACCGGCAGGCGGTGGCCCAGCACATTCAGAGCATCGAGCGCTGCCTGCAGCGCGCCGGGCTGCCGACCCGCCATGCGCTGGCCCTGCATGCCCTGTTCGTCGGCCTGATGGAGACCTGGATGCTGGACCGCAGCGCCTTCGACCTGATGTCCGTGGGCACCGACGCGGTGGAGCGGATGCTTGCAGCGCTGCACGGCGAGGCTTGACCGCCCCGAGCTGGGGCGCGTTCGGACACACTCGCCGGCTCAGCGCGGCGACACCAGCGGCTGCCCGAGCGCGCGCCGCCACAGCCACTGCAGGGCGGGGCCGAGCGCCGGCCGGCTGCCCTCTTGCTGCGCCACCGCCAGCGCCACCACCGGGCTGCGCCGCTCGGCGACCGCGAAGCGAAAGCTGTAGTGCGGCTCCTGGCCCATGCGCAGGTCGGTGATGCCGAGCCGGCCGTCGTGCTCCCACAGGGCCCAGAAACCCTTGCTGAAGGCCTGGATGCGGCGCACGCCGTCCAGCCCGCCGATTTCCGACGCCAGCGCGCTGCCGCGGTCCAGGCGCTCGAAACGCATCGCGTCACCCTCGTCCAGCAGCGAGCGAAAGCCCTCGTGGTAGCTCGCGCCGTCGATTGCCACCACGCGCCACAGCACGGTGTTGAAGGCGGTCGGCGTCACCAGCAGTTGCTCGGCGCGCACGCCTTGCGCCGCCAGGCTGCGCTCGGCGACCTCGGTCACCATGGCCTGCGCCAGCACGCTCCAGCCCAGGTAGGCGCTGCTCAGGAGCAGGCCGCAGGCGTTGGCCGCCCTGCCCCAGCCGTCCGGTGCGCGCCACGCCCACAGCAGACCGGCGGCCAGGGGCAGGGTGTACAGGGGGTCGATGATGAAGATGCTGTCGACGCCGAACGGATGGTCGGTCCAGGGCAGCGCGAGCTGGGTGCCGTAGACCGTCATCGCGTCCAGCAAGGGGTGCGTCAGCAGCGCCAGCCAGACCGCCCAGCACCAGCGCCGCCACAGCGCACGCTCGCCGCTGACCAAGGCCACCGCCCAGCCCAGCGGCAGCGCGGCCAGGCTGAGCCAGAACAAGGCGTGCGATTCGGCGCGGTGCAGCACCATGTCCAGGATAGCGTCGCCGTGCCGGATCAGCACGTCCAGGTCCGGCAGGGTGCCGGCCACGCCACCCCAGGCCGCCGCCTTCCACACCGCGGTGCGCCGGCCCAGCGCCGCCACCGCCACCGCCGCGCCGAGCGCGATCTGCGTCACCGAATCCATGGCGGCGATTCTGGCCTGCGCCGCTGGCGCCAACCCGGGGCCCGGTCTGCCATCGAACCGTGCGCGCCTGCCACCGCCGCGGGCGACCACGCAAGCCCGGACCGACCCTCTGTGCGCCCGTGCGTCGCCGCTTCTAGACTGCAGCCACACCAAACGCCGCGCAGACGCCGGCCAGCGCCCCGCGCCTGCCGCCTGTACCAGAGCATGAGTCTGCACCACCCGCCCCGCCCGGCTGCGTCATGTCCGGCACCCACCGGGCCTGGCGACGGTCGCCCCGGCGCTTGCATCGACGCGCGCCTCGCGGGCCTGCCATGACGGCCGACCCCGCCCGGCTGCTGCTCGACGAGGTCGGCGCCTTCGTCTACACCACCGACCGCGCCGGTCGCTACACCTACGCCAACCGGCTGGTGCTGGAGTTGCTGGGCCACCCGCTGCAGGCGGTGCTGGGCAAGGACATCACCCACTTCTTCGGCGACAAGGGCATCGCCGCGCTGCGCGAGACCGACGAGCTCGTGATCCAGGGCGGCCAGACCCTGGCGCGCGAGGAAAGCAACCTCATCCTGCACAGCGGCGAGCTGCGCACCTACTGGTCGGTGAAGAAGCCGCTGCGCGACGCGCAAGGCGCCATCGTCGGCATGCTCGGGATCTCCTACGACATCACCGAGAAGAAGCGGCTGGAGGTGCAGCTGCAGCGCCAGAAGCAGCTGCTGGACACCATCCTCGACAACGTCGACGCCCTGGTCTACATGAAGGACGGGCAGCGCCGCTTCGTCTACGCCAACCGGCGCGTCGCCCAGGCCCTGGGCCGTCCGGTGCAGGAGATCGTCGGCCGGCTCGACAGCGAGCTCATGCCCGTCGAGGCCGCCGACCGCTTCTGGCAGCAGGACCGCCAGATCATGGCCAGCGGGCAGCGCCACGCCGGCGAGGCGTCGCTGACCGACCCGAGCGGCCGGCTGCGCCACTACTGGAGCGTGATCGTTCCCTGGATCGGTCCGGACGGCGACCCGGTCGTGATCGGGCTGAGCACCGACATCACCGAGCTGCACGAGCTGAAGGAGGAACTGCAGCGCCAAAGCCGCAGCGACGGCCTGACCGGGGTGGCGAACCGGCGCGGTTTCGACGAGCAGGCACAGGCGGCGTTCGCGCACAGCCGCCGCCACGCCACGCCGCTGAGCCTGATCGCGGTCGACCTGGACCACTTCAAGCGCGTGAACGACGTCCTCGGCCACCTGGCGGGCGACCGCGTGCTGCTGGGCTTCGTCGATTGCTGCCGCAGCACGCTGCGCGCCGAGGACCTGCTGGCGCGCACCGGTGGCGAGGAGTTCTGCATCCTGCTGCCCGACACCGACCTGGACAGCGCGGCGGTCCTGGCCGAGCGCCTGCGCGAGCGCGTCGGCGAGTGCTGCGTCGATCCGCTGAACCCGGCGCTGCGCATCAGCGCCAGCCTGGGCGTCACCAGCGCCCTGCCGCAAGACCCGGGTTTCGCCAGCCTGCTGTCGCGCGCCGACCACGCGCTCTACAGCGCCAAGCAGCAGGGGCGCAACCGCAGCTGCGTGCTGCGCGAGATGCTGCCGGCGGCCTTGCGGAGCTGATCCCCCCGGGCCATGCGGCGGCCGGGGCTTCAGCGCGTCACGCGCTCGCTCGTCGGCAAGTCAGCGCGCCGGCGGGTCGCGCAGCGGCTGGCCTGCGTTGCCGGCCACGATGCCCCAGCGCGCCAGGGCCGTGTCGTCGGCCTCACGCGCGTCGACCCAGCGCGCGCCTGCGGGCGTGCTCTCCTTCTTCCAGAACGGCGCCTGCGTCTTGAGGTAGTCCATCAGGAACTCGCAGGCGGCAAAGGCCGGGCCGCGGTGCGAGGCACTGACGACGACGAGCACGATCTGCTCACCCGGCCGCAGCAGCCCCACGCGGTGCACGACGCGCGCGCCCAGGATCTCGAAGCGGCGCAGCGCCTCGTCGATCATCGCCTCGATGCTGCGCTCGGTCATGCCCGGGTAGTGCTCGAGCTCCATCGCGCTGATCGCAGCGCCCTCGCTGTGCTCGCGCACGGTGCCGACGAAACTGGCCACGGCGCCGACGCGCGCATCGCCCCGGCGCAGCGCGGCGACTTCGGCGCCGAGGTCGAAATCGGCCTCCTGGATGCGAACGCGGGCGGCCACGGTCTGCGCCTGTCCTTCGTTCAGCCGCCGGTCACCGGCGGGAAGAAGGCGACTTCGGCGTCGCCCGCGATCACGGTCGACTCCGCGGCCATGGTTTGGTCGAGCGCGCAGCGCACCGCACGCCCGGCGTCCAGCACCTCGGCGTGGCGGCCGCCGCGCGCCACCAGCAGGGCGCGCAGATCGGCCAGGGTGCTGCCGGCCGGCAGCTCGACGTCCTCGCCGGTCCCCAGGGCCTCGCGCAGCGAGGCGAAATAGCGGATCCTCAGTTTCATCGGGCGAGCAAGGCCTCCAGTGGCAGGTAGCGCACCATGTCGCCGCGCGCGATGGCCTGCTCGGGCGGGTTGTCCACCAGCCCGTCGGCCCAGACGCTGCTGGTCAGCACGCCTGAGCTCTGGTTCATGAACAGCTCCAGCGCGCCCTGCGCGTTCACGCGCACGCGCAGGAACTCGCGCCTGCGGTCCGCGCGCGGCCAGTCGAAGTCGGCACGCGCCTGCAGCGGCGCCGGCCCCGCCGCCGGCATGCCCTGGATGACGCGCAGCACCGGCGCCACCGCGAGCAAGAAGGTGACGAAGCTGGACACCGGGTTGCCCGGCAGGCCGACGAACAAGGCCGCACCGACCTGGCCGAAGGCCAGCGGCTTGCCCGGCTTGACCGCGATCTGCCACAGATCGAGCCGGCCTTCGGCGCGCACCGCCGGCCGCAGATGGTCTTCCTCGCCGACCGAGACGCCGCCGCTGCTCAGGATCAGGTCGTGCCCCTCGGCGGCGCGCCGCAGCGCCTGCCGGGTGGCGTCCAGGCGGTCGGGGACGATGCCCAGGTCGCTCACCTCGCAGCCGGCTGCTTCCAGCAGGCCGCGCAAGGTGTAGCGGTTGGAGTTGTAGATCGCGCCCGGCGGCAGCGGCTGGCCCGGCATCACGAGTTCGTCGCCGGTGGAGAACAGCGCCACCCGCGGCCGCCGCAGCACGCTCAGGCGGGCGGCGCCGACCGAGGCCGCGAGCCCCAGCGCCTGCGGCGTCAGGCGCGATCCGGCGTGCAGGACGGTGGCGCCCTGCTGCACGTCCTCGCCGCGGCGGCGTATCCACTGGCCCGGCCGTGCCGGCAGCTCGACGCGCACCGCGCCCAGGCCGTCGTCCGCCGCCGGCAGCGCCTGGCAGTGCTCCTGCATGACCACCGCATCGGCGCCGGGCGGGATCTGCGCGCCGGTGAAGATGCGCGCCGCCGTGCCAGGCAGCAGCGGCTGGCCGACCACGCCGGCCGGGATGCGCTGGCTCACCGGCAGCACGCTGCCTGCGCCCGCCGCGTCGGCGGCGCGCAGCGCGTAGCCGTCCATCGCCGTGTTGTCGGCCGGCGGCACCGCCAGCAGCGACACCACGTCCTGCGCCAGCACGCGGCCGCGCGCTTCGAAGGTGTCGACGCTCTCGGTCTGGGCGATGCGCTGCGCCTGCGCGCCCGCGGCCAGCCGCGCCAGCGCCTCGTCCAGGCTGATCAGCGCCGGCCTGGGCTCAGCCACAGTGGGTCTCGATGTAGGCCTTCACGCGCTCAGTATCGACCGGCAGGACGGTGAAGCGGCGCGGCCGCGCTTCGATGTCCTCGAAGCCGGCGGGGCGTTGCGGCTCCATGCCCAGCGCCTCGCGGATGGTGCTGGCGAACTTGGCCGGCAGCGCGGTCTCGAGCACGATCATCGGCACCCCGGGGTCCAGGTGCTCGCGCGCCACCTTCAGCCCGTCGGCGGTGTGCGGGTCGATCATGCTGCCGCAGCGCTGCCAGGCGTCGCGGATGGTGGCGAGGCGGTCGGCGTGCGTGCTGCGCCCGGAGACGAAGCCGAACTCGGCGACGCGCGCGAACTCCTGCGGCGTCAGCGTGAAGCCGCCATCGCGCTCCAGCGCCTGGCCGAACAGGGCGCGCGTGCGCACGCTGTCGCGCCCCAGGAGGTCGAAGACGAAGCGCTCGAAGTTGCTCGCCTTGCTGATGTCCATCGAGGGGCTGGAGGTCTCGTGCGTCTCGGCCGCGCTGCGCACCCGGTAGCGGCCGGTGCGGAAGAACTCGTCGAGGACGTCGTTCTCGTTCGTGGCCACCACCAGGCGCGCGATCGGCAGCCCCATCATGCGCGCCACGTGGCCGGCGCAGACGTTGCCGAAGTTGCCCGAAGGGACGGCGAAGCTGACGCGCTCTTCGTTGCTGCGCGTGGCCTGGAAGTAGCCCGCGAAGTAGTACACCACCTGCGCCAGCAGGCGCGCCCAGTTGATCGAGTTGACGGTGCCGATCTTCCAGCGGCGCTTGAACTCGAGGTCGTTGCCGACCTCCTTCACGATGTCCTGGCAGCAGTCGAACACGCCTTCGATGCTCAGGTTGTGGATGTTCTCGTCGTGCAGGCCGAACATCTGCGCCTGCTGGAAATCGCTCATGCGCCCGGCCGGGCTGAGCATGAACACGCGCAGGTAGTGCTTGCCGCGCATCGCGTGCTCGGCCGCGCTGCCGGTGTCGCCGCTGGTCGCGCCCAGGATGTTGAGGTGCTCGTCGCGGTGCTCCAGGGCGTACTCGAAGAGGTTGCCCAGCAGCTGCATCGCCATGTCCTTGAAGGCCAGGGTCGGCCCGTTGGACAGCGCCAGGATGTGCACGCCCTCTTCCAGCCGGCGCAGCGGCGTGATGGCGTCGCTGCCGAACACTTCGCGGGTGTAGGTCTGCTGCGCCAGCCGGCGCAGGTCGGCGCCCGGGATGCCGTCGACGTAGAGCTTGAGGATCTCGTACGCCAGCTCGGCATAGGGCAGCGTGCGCCAGCGGTTCAGCGTGGCGTCGTCGACCCGCGGGTAGCGCACCGGCAGGAACAAGCCGCCGTCCGGCGCCAGGCCCTCGAGCAGGATGTCGGAGAAGTCGCGCGGCGTGATGTCGCCGCGGGTGCTCTGGTACCTCAATTCAGCTCTTCCTTGCGCAGCTTGACGATGGGCGCGAGCACCGTCGGCAGGACCTGCATCTGTGCCAGCGCGGCGTCCATCCGGCCTTCGCGGGTGACGTGGGTGAGGATGATGAGGTCGGTCTGGCGCTCGCCTTCGCCGGACTCGCGTTGCAGCACGGCGTCGATGCTGATCTCGTGCTCGGCCAGGATGCCGGTGATGCGCGCCAGCACGCCAGCCTGGTCGGCCACCACCAGCCGCAGGTAGAACGAGGTCAGCACCTCGGCCATCGGCAGGATGGGCGTGGCGGCCAGGGCGCCGGGCTGGAAGGCCAGGTGCGGCACCCGGTGGTCAGGGTCGGCGGTGTGCAGCCGCGTGACGTCGACCAGATCGGCGATCACCGCGCTGGCGGTGGGTTCCGCACCGGCGCCCTTGCCGTAGTACAGCGTGGTCCCCACCGCGTCGCCATGAACGACGACCGCATTCATCGCGCCCTCGACGTTGGCGATGAGCCGCGATGCGGGAATCAGCGTCGGGTGCACGCGCAGCTCGATGCCCCCGGCCGCCCCGGCGCCGCCCTGCACGTCGTCGCGCCGACGCGTGATGCCGAGCAGCTTGATGCGGTAGCCCAGTTGTTCGGCATAGCGGATGTCGGCCGCCTGCAGTGCACTGATGCCCTCGACGTGGCAGCGGTCGAACTGCACCGGGACGCCGAACGCGATCGCGCTCATGATGGTCGCCTTGTGCGCCGCGTCCACGCCCTCGATGTCGAATCTGGGGTCTGCCTCGGCGTAGCCCAGCCGCTGCGCATCCTTGAGCGCGGCACCGAAGTCCAGGCCCTTGGATCGCATCTCCGACAGGATGAAGTTGGTGGTTCCGTTGATGATGCCGGCGATCCACTCGATGCGGTTGGCACTCAGGCCCTCGCGCAGCGCCTTGATGATGGGCACGCCGCCGGCCACCGCAGCCTCGAACGCCACCATCACACCGCGCCGGCTGGCGGCGTCGAAGATCTCGCTGCCGTGCACCGCGAGCAGGGCCTTGTTGGCGGTGACCACGTGCTTGCCGGCGGCGATCGCCTCCAGCACCAGGCTGCGCGCGATGCCGCAGCCTCCGATCAGCTCGATCACGATGTCGATATCGGGGCAGGCGATCACCTGCCGCGCGTCGGCGACCACCGTGACGCCGGACCCGACCACGGCGCGCGCGCGCGCCAC
>CAUJJP010000193.1 GCA_963205525.1 Pseudomonadota bacterium
ACCAGCGCCTGGAACGACTTGCTCAGGCTGTGGCCCGACGCGTAGTCGGGCGTGATCAGGTTCCAGCTCTTGATGCCGCTGGCCTTGACGTAGTCCTCCATCAGCTTGGTCGTCACAGCATGGGGCGTGCTGACCCGGAAGTAATTCGGGTGGCAGGCCTTGCCCATCAGGTCGGTGCTCTCGGCATAGTGGTCGATGAAGAGCACGTTCAGGTCCGACAGCTTGGGCACCAGCGCCAGCGAGTGCGAGCTGAGGGTCTGGCCGAGGATCAGGCTGACCCCGTTCTGCTGCACCAGGCGCGTCGCCGCCGCCACGGCCGCCGCGGGGCTGCCGTTGTGGGCCTGGACCACGATCTCGAATTTGCGGCCGTTGGCGCCACCTTCGGCGTTCAGGATAGCCGCCGCCGTCTTCGCGGCCTGGTCGATCAGGTTGGCGTAGCTGGCGAAGGGGCCGCTCTCGATCGTCATCAGGCCGACCTTGATCGGCCCGCCGTCCTGGCCGAGGGCCACAGCGGGGCGGCGGCCAGCGACAGCGCGGCAACGGCGGCACGACGGCGGTTGAGGTTCAACATGGTGTGTACTCCGGGGCGATTCGAGGTGTCGGGAACGGCGGGGTGGCCGGCGGACCTGCCCCCGTCAGGGGCTCAGCCCTGCTGCGCCTTGCATTCGGGGTTGGGTGCCGGATAGGTCTCGGAGCCGGGCTTCACGACCTTCATCACGAAGGTGTTCTTGCCACCGGGGCTCTTGACCACCTGCGCCATACCGCTCTGGCGGATCAGGTGGTGATCGGCGGCGCGCATCTCGATGCCCTTGCCGAAGATCATGTCGATCTTCAGGCCCTCGAGCGCCTTGCGCACCTTGGCGACGTCGGTCGACCCCGCCTTCACGACGCCGGCACGGTAGGTCTCCAGCGCGGCCATGATGTCGGCGTCGGTGTAGAAGGGCCGGCGCTTGGCGTGCAGCACGAACTCCTTCACATACTTGGCATTGCGCTCGCCAGGCAGGTCGGCCGTCCAGCTCAGGTTGTTGACGACGCCGAGCACGTTGTCGCCATGGGCGTCGAGCTGGAAGTCGGTGGCGAAGCCGTTGCCGAGCACCACCTTGTATTTGTCGAACAGGCCGAACTGCTTGGCCTGCTTGGCGAACGACTGGCCGTCGCTCATGAACAGCGTGACCATGATGGCGTCGGCCGGCTTGGTCAGCTGCGAGATGTGGGTGCCGAAGTCGGAGGTGCCGATGGGCGCGAACAGGTTCTGCTGCACGCTGCCGCCCAGCGAGCCCACCAGGGTCTGGAAGGACTTGCTGAAGCTGTGGCCCGAGGCGTAGTCGGGCGAGATCAGGTTCCAGGTCTTGACGCCGCTGGCCTTGACATAGTCCTCCATCACCCGGGTGATCACCGCATCGGGCGTGTTGATGCGGAAATAGTTCGGGTGGCAGCCCTTCCCCATCAGTTCGTTGCTCTGGGCATAGTGGTCGAGAAAAATGACGTTGAGGTCGGTCAGCTTGGGCACCAGCGCCAGCGAATGCGAGCTCAGGGTCTGCCCCATCAGCAGGCTCACGCCGCCCTGCTGCGCCAGGCGGGTGGCCGCGGCGACGGCAGCCGCCGGTGTGCCACTGTGGGCCTGCACCACGATCTCGAACGGGCGCCCGTTGGCTCCCCCCTCGGCGTTGAGGATGGCGGCGGCGGTCCTGGCGCCCTGCTCCACCAGGTTGGCGTAGGCGGCAAATGGGCCGCTGTCGATCGTCAGCACGCCGACCTTGATCGGCGCATTCGCCTGGGCAAAGGCCAGAGGTGCAGCCGCCAGCGAGACGACGGCGGCGGCGAGGCGGCGGCGGGTGAGCGTGAGCATGGGCTTGTCTCCGGTAGGGGGCTGGACGCCAGTAATCCGTGCACTAGCGTATGGTATGTATGCGAGACTAAACCATTCATTCCGGCTGTCAACGGGGTGAACCCCCTGGCAAACCCGCGGTGACGACGTTTCCGGGCTGCTGTGATGAACCGTCAGGGCCGGACACGCCCGCGTCAGCCCTCGCGCCCGCTGGACATCTCGGCAAACAGCGGCCGCGGCGAGTTGCGCAGCTCGATCTGCACCTCAGCGTCCATCGCCTGCCGCAGCAGGCCCTCGACGGCGGCCTGGGTCTCGGCCGGCAGCGCGCGGCCCTCGGCGTCCAGCCACTGCAGCAGCTCGCCGATGGCCTGGTTGCCGGCGTCGCGCCGCGACAGCAGCTCGGCGACCGGCGTCGACACCGGCAGCGCCGAGCACGGCAGCGCCGGCAGGCTGGCCGCCGCGGGCGTACCGGCCACGCATGCGCGCACGGCGTCCAGCGCTTGCTGCTGTGCGGCCATCTGCTGCAGCAGGAAGCCGGCCGACCAGTCGGCGCGCACCTTGAAGGTATTGAGCAGGTTGATGACGCCGAATACCTGGCCGCGCGCGAAGTCGTCGTCCAGGCGCGTCAGCACCTCCTGGCGCAAGGTGGCACACATGCCGTCGATGAGGCGCGCGAAGGAGTTGTTCATGCGGGGCCCTCGATCGTCTTCACCATCTGCCGCAGGCAGGTGGCGATCTGGCTGCCCATCGCGGGCATGCGCAGGTCGTTGAAGCGGCCCTCCTCGAAGCAGCGTGCCGCCGCCATGTGCGTGGCAGCGAGCTTGAGCAGCGAGAAGGCCTGGTAATAGCGCACCGATTCCATCGACACCGCGATGCCCGAGCGCTCGGCATAGAGGCCGTAGAACAGGTCGGGCTCGGCCAGGCGGCCGATGTAGGGCGTGCCGCCCTTGTACATGGGCATGCTGGCCCAGGCCAGGTCCTCGTGCGGGTCGCCCAGGTGCACGAGTTCCCAGTCCAGGATGGCGGTGATGCTGCCGTCCACCTGCAGGAAGTTGCCGGTGCGGTAGTCGCCATGCACGATGGTCACGCGCGGTGCGCGCGGGCAATGGGCCTTCAGCCAGCGCAGACCCCAGTCGGCCAGAGGGTAGGGGCGCATCTGCCAGCGGCGGATCAGAGCCTCCCAGGTCTGCACGCTGCGCAGTGCGGCATTGCCCTCGTCCACGTCGCCGGCCATCGCGGCGATTGGCCTGGCGCGCCAGTCCACGCGGTGCAGCGCGGCCAGGCTGTCGATGAACTGGTGCGCCAGGCGGATGCGCAGCCCCTCCTCCAGCGGCGGCTCGCTGGGCGACACCCAGGGCACGACGGCCTCGCCTTCGGCCTTGTCGGAAAAGAGAAAGGGCGCGCCGAGGATCGCCGGGTCGTCGCTGTGCCAGAAGGCGCGCGGAACGGCCACGCCGCTGCCTTCGAGCGACTGCATCGCACGCACCTGCGGCAAGGCGCTGTAGGGCGCAAAGAGGCCGTCGTCGGGGCCCAGGCGCAGGATCAGCTCGCGCTCGCCGCCATCGTCGTCGAGCCCTGACACCGGCACCAGGTAGGTCAGCCAAGAGAAGCCGACCGGAAAGCGGCGGATGCGGCGCACGCCCACGGTTCGGCCGGCCTGCTCGGTCAGGTAGGCGGCAATGCGTGCCGTGAGTTCTTCGTCGGTGCCGATGGCGCTCATGGTGTGGCCGCAAGGGGCGCCGTGGCGGACAGCCACCGCTGCGCGGTTTCGTTGACGCTGACGACGTTCAGCGCGTCGGGGCGGCGCCCGTGCAGGCGCGTCAGCGAGCCATAGTGGGGCGGAAAGTGTGTCAACCGCGGCAGGCCCAGCGCATGCGAGAGCACCAGGTTGATCGGCAGACCATGCGTGAAGACGGCCACGCGTGCCGGGGAGCCGGCCGCGGCCTCGAGCGCCATCGTCTCGGCCAGCGCCGCCAGCACCTCGGCGCGGAAGCGATCGGGCTCGCCCCCCATGTAGCGCACCGGATCGGCGAGAAACCTCACCCACTCCGCCGGGCCCTGGCCGCGCAGCGTCTCGGTGCTGCGGTAGCGATCGAGGTGGCGGTCGGCCTCGGCCCAGCCGTCGATCACCTGCACCGGCAGGCGCAGGCGTTGCGCCAGCGGCTCGGCGGTCTCGCGGGCGCGCCGCAGCGGGCTCGACACCACGTGCGTGATCGACTCGCGCGCCAGCAGCGCCGCCACCGCCTCGGCCTGCGCGCGCCCGTCGGCGCGCAGCGGCGGGTCCTGGGCATGCACCGGGTGGCCCTCGTCGGGCCGGCCGTGGCGGACCAGCAGCAGGCGCATCGCTCAGTACTGCACGGCCGTGCGGCCGATGCGCTCGCGGGCGATGATGAGCTTCATCACCGCGGCGGTGCCGTCGCCGATCTCCAGGCCCATGACGTCGCGCATGCGCTGCTGGTGCGGCAGGTCCTTGCTCCAGCCGTAGTGGCCGAAGGTCAGCAGACACTGGTGGATGATGTCGACCGCATAGCGCGGGCCCATCCATTTGCACATCGCCGCTTCCTTGGTGTGCGGCAGGCCGGCGTCGCGCAGCGCCAGCGTGTGATAGCAGAGCTGGCGGATCGCCTCGATCTGCGACTCGGCCTCGGCCAGCGGAAAGGTCACGCCCTGGAACTGGCCGATCGGGCGGCCGAAGGCCTCGCGCTCCTTCGTGTAGGCCCAGGCCTCGTCCAGGCTGGCCTGCGCGGCCCCGCAGGCCTGCAGGCCGATGAGCGCGCGGCTGTAGTCGAAGCCCTGCATCACCTGCGTGAAGCCCTTGCCCTCGTCGCCCAGCATGTGGTCGGCAGGGACACGCACGTCGTCGAAGAAGACCTGGCCGCGGCCGATGACGGCGCTGCCAAGGTCGTCGAACTTCAGCGTCTGGATGCCCGGCGTCGAGGCCGGGATGAAGAAGGCGCTGACGCCCTTGGCGCCCTGCTCCGGCGTGCCGGTGCGCGCGAAGACCAGGTAGGCGTCGGCGCGGTCGGCGAAGGTGATGCTGGTCTTTTCGCCGTTGAGCACCCAGTGATCACCGTCGCGCCTCGCCTTCAACTGCAGGTTGGACGCGTCGGAGCCGCCGCGCGGCTCGGTCAGGCAGATGGCGACGATGGCCTCGCCGCGCGTCATCTTGGGCACCCACAGGTCTCGCACCGCGGCCTGGGCATGACGGATCAGGATGGCACCGTTGAGCGAGATGCCCACGGGGACGGCGCTGATGTTGAAGTCGCCGTAGGCCAGCGCCTCGGCCACCAGGCCGGTGGTGACGCCGTCCATGCCCATGCCACCCTGGGCCTCGGGCAGGTCCATGCCGAGGAAGCCCAGGCGCCCCAGCTCGGCCACCAGACCACGGTCGAGGATGCCGTCCTTGTCGCGCTTCTGGTAGCCCGGCAGCAGCACCTCGCGGGCAAAGCGGCGGGCCGATTCCTGCAGCGCCTTCTGGTCGTCGTTGAGTACCATCGCGTCACCGCTCTCCAAAGTCGTCGATCAACACATCATACACTAGCGTACGATAAAGATCGACTCAGGGTCAGCCCGAGGTGACCGCCGGCGCGGCGGCCCTTCAGACCTTGTCGAACAGCAGGTTCGGCAGCCACAGCACGACCCCCGGCAGCGCGGCCAGCAGCACGATGCGGACGATGTCCACGGTGATGAAAGGCATCATGCCCTGCACGATGGTCTTCATCGGGATGTCGGGCGCCACCGAGCGGATGACGAACAGGTTGACGCCGATGGGGGGCGTGATGAGGCCGATCTCCGTGGCCACCACGACGATGATGCCGAACCACACCGGGTCGTAGCCGAGCCCGGTGACGATGGGGAAGAACATCGGCACCGTGATGAGGATCAGCGACAGGCTCTCCAGCAGGCAGCCCAGCACGATGTAGATCCCGATGATGATCAGGATCACGCCGAAGGGGCTGGCACCGCTGGCCTTGACCAGCGCCTCGAGACCCTTGTGCACGCCGGTGAGGTTGATGTACTCGACGAACATCGAGGCCCCCAGCACGATGCCGATCATCGAGGCCGAGACGAGCGCACTGTCGACGATCACACGGCCGATGTCGCCCCAGCTCATGCCGCGGCGGGCGATGGCGAAGATCATGGCCCCGGTGGCTCCGATGCCGGCGGCCTCTGTGGCAGTGAAGAAGCCGCCGTAGATGCCGCCCATCACCAGGGCGAACAGCGCCACCACCGGCCACAGGCCGCGCATCACGCCCATGCGTGCCGTCCAGTCGGTGGCCTCGGCCAGCGGCGCCGCCTTCGGGTCACGCCAGACCACCCATTTCACGGCCGCCATGTAGAGCAACACTGCCAGCACGCCGGGCACCAGCCCGGCTGCGAACAGCTTGCCGATGTGCGTCTGCGTATTGACGCCGTAGATGACCATGACGATCGACGGCGGGATCAGGATGCCCAGCGTGCCGCCCGCTGCCACCGTGGCGGTGGTCAGGCGGTCGTGGTAGCCCAGGCTGCGCATGGCCGGAATGGCCACGCGCCCCATGGTTGCCGCGGTGGCCACGCTGGAGCCGCAGATGGCACCGAAACCGCCGCAGGCGAGCACGGTAGCCATGGCGACGCCACCGCGGCGACGGCCGATGAACATCTGCGCGGCCCGGAACAACTGACCCGAGATGCCGGCACCTGCCACCAGGTTGCCCATCAGCACGAACAGCGGCAGCACCGACAGCGAGTAGGCCATGGTCGAGCTCTGCGCGGCCATGCCCAACGTGGCCATGGCCGGCACCCAGCCGTTCAGCAGCACCAGCCCGCCGAAGCCCACCAGCGCCAGCGCGGTGGCGATGGGCACACGCAGGAAGAGCAGCGCGAAGGCAGCGGTAAAACCGAGCAGCGCGGCGGTCATGTCGCGGCCCCGCCGTCTTCGCCCCAGGCCGGCTGCGCACGCCCCAGGAGGGCCGACACCGCAATGCCCAGACAGGCCAGCGCGGCCACGGCCGCCAGACCGGCCATGGTCCACCAGGCCCAGGCCAGGGGAAACTGCAACTGGGCCGTGGCCTCGCCGCTGGCGGCCGCACGACCCGCAAAGACCAGCGCCTGCCGCGCCAACAGGCCATAGACCATGGCCCCCACAGCGCCGGACAGCACCCACTGCAGGCGCCGCAAGGTCGCACCGGCGAGAAAGTCGAACAGGTCGACGGTGATGTCGCGCCGCCGCCAGGCCAGCAGCGGAAAGGCTAGGAAGCTCATCGCCGCGAGCAGCAGCTCGGTGAGCTCGGTGCCGGCGGCCAGCGGCCGGTTGAACAGGTTGCGGCCGATGACGTCGAAGAGCACGACGAGCATCAGACCGACCAGCGCCGTGCCGGCCAGGGCCGCGAGCAGGCGTTCGAAGTGGCGCATCAGGAGCCTCGTCCGGTTGGCGGGGTCAGCCGCGGTCGCGCAGCAACTCGGGCAGCACGCTGCGGTGGAAGCCCTCGAAGGGCGTGTTGTGCTGCGACGGCGCCAGCTTCCAGTAGCTGCCGCGGTTGTTCGGCGTGCCGCCGTCCACGCGCAGGCAGGTGCCGGTGACGTAGGCCGCCCCCGGCGACAACAGGTAGACGATGGCCGACGAGACCTCGGACTCGGTGCCGAAGCGCTGCAGCGGCACGGTGGGCGGGAACTCCAGGATCTTGGCCTTGGCCTCCGGCGTATAGCGGTCGAAGCCGCTGGACGCGATGCCGCCCGGCGCCACGCTGTTGACGCGCACGCCGGCCGCGGCCCATTCGCAGGCCGCGGTCTCGGTCAGCGTATACATGCCGCCGCGCGAGGCGCCGGAATGCGCGAAGTCGGGCCAGCCGTGCCAGATGTCGGCAATGATGTTGACGATAGCCCCGCCGTGCGCGCCCATCCACTGGTTGAAGGCCTCGCGCATGAAGATGAAGCCGCCGGTGAGGTTGTTGCGCACCACGGCCTCGAAGCCCTTGGTCGAGATGTCCTTCATCGGCGATCGGTACTGGCCGCCGGCGTTGTTCACGAGTGCGTCGAGTCGGCCATGCTGCGCGAGCACCGCCTCCACGGTGGTGCGCACCTGGGCTTCCTCGCGGATGTCGCAGGCATGGGTGCTCGCCCGGCCACCGTCCTCGGCGATCTCGGCGGCCACGGCTTCGAGTTTCTCGGGCGTGCGGCCGACGAGCGCGACGGTGGCGCCCAGCGACGACAGCTCGTGCGCGGTACAGCGGCCGATGCCGCTGCCGCCGCCGGTGACGATGACGACCTGGCCGGCAAACAGGCCGGGGCGGTAGATGCTCTGGTAGGGCATGGCAGGGGTTCTCCGGTGGACAGGTGAATCAGGCGGCGTCGGCGACCACGCCCAGGCCGCACAGCGCGGCCACGGCAGCGGCCGGCAGGCCCCAGTCGGCCAGCACCTCGCGGCTGTGCTGGCCGGCGGACGGTGCCGGGCGGCGCAAGCTGCCCGGTGTGCGCGACAGCCGCGGCGCCGGCGCCGGGTGGCGCACCTCGTCGAAGCCGAGGTAGGTGCCACGCGCGCGCATCTGCGGGTGTGCGGGCGCCTCGTCGATCGACAGTACCGGCGCCAGGCAGGCGTCGCGGCCGGCCGCGGCCTGCACCCAGGCATCGCGCGTGCGGGTGCGCAGCACGGCCGCGAAGCGCGCGCGCATCGCCGGCCACTGCGCGTGGTCGTTCTGCGGCGGCAGCGTGGCGGGGTCGATGTCCAGCACGGACAGCAGCGCGGCATAGAACTGCGGCTCGATGGCACCCACCGCCACGTGGCGGCCGTCGGCCGTCTCGTAGCAGCCGTAGTACGGCGCGCCCCCGTCGACCAGATTGTGGCCGCGTTGGTCTTCCCACTGGCCCTGCTGGCGGAAGGCCTGGAAGGCCGACATCAGGTTGGTGATGCCGTCGAGCATGGCGGTCTCGACCACCTGGCCGCGGCCCGACTGGCGGGCCTCGAGCACCGCGGCGAGGATGCCGACGGCGAGGTACATCGCCCCGCCGCCGAGGTCGGCCACCAGGTTCAGCGGCGGTACCGGCGGCCGACCGGCCTCACCGATGGCATGCAGCGCGCCGGTCAGGGCGAGGTAGTTGATGTCGTGGCCGGCCTCCTGGGCCAGCGGGCCGTCCTGCCCCCAGCCGGTCATGCGGCCGATCACCAGCCGCGGGTTGGCCGCCAGCAGCGTCGCAGGCGCCAGGCCCAGCCGCTCCAGCACGCCAGGGCGGAAACCTTCGGTCAGCACGTCGGCGCTGCGCACCAGCTGCAGCACGGTCTGCACGCCCTCGGGCCGCTTGAGGTCGACCGCCAGCGAACGCTTGTTGCGGTTGTAGAAGTCGAAGCGCGGCGGCGGCTCCTGCGGCACGCCAGCCTTGGGCAGGCGGTCGATGCGCACGACGTCGGCGCCCAGGTCGGCCAGCAGCCCGCCGGCAAACGGTGCCGGGCCGATGGCGGCGAGTTCCAGGATGCGCACGCCGGCCAGCGCGCCGGCGGCCGAGTGGGAAGAAGCGGTCATCGGTCCATCACTCCAGATGCAGGCAGGGCACGCCACGCCGCCAGACCGCGCCCCTGCAGGGCCGTCTCGACCAGTGCGTCGGGAAAGGAAAACCGCTCGCCATGGCGGGTGCCGAGTTCAGCGGCGACACGCCGCACGTCGGCCAGGCCCGTGCTGTCGACCCACTGCAGCACGCCGCCGCCGGGAAAGGCCAGGCCCAGGCGCGACGCGGTGTCGGCCTCGTCGGCCGAGGCGACCACGCCGTCGGCCAGGCAGCGCAGCGCTTCCAGCGCCTCGGCCCAGCGCAGCCGCTGCGCGATGGCCGCGTCATCGAGTTGCGGCCTTGCCGGCGCAAACAGCTGTGCCAGCCCGGGCCAGGGCACGCGGACACCGCCCTCGGCTTCGTCGAGAAAGCCCCCGCCCTGGCGGCGCCCGCCGCGACCGGCGGCCACCAGCGCCTCCAGCACCGGCCGCGCAGCCAGGCGGCAAAAGGGCGGCGGCAGTGCGTCGGCCTCGGCCTGGCGCGCCTGCTGCAGGTTGAGCGTGAGCGAGACCTCGTCCACCACCGCCAGCGGCCCGAGCGACCGCCCGAGCGCACGCCCGGCGGCTTCGATGCGGGTGGCATCGATGCCCTCGCCCACCATCGCCATGGCCTCGTCGAGGTAGGCGGCAAACACGCGCGAGGTGAAGAAGCCCGGGCCGTCGCGCACCACCACCGGCTGCTGCCCGATGGCGCGCACCCAGGCGAGCGCGCGCGCCAGCGCGCCGTCGGCCGTGCGGGCGCCGCGCACCACCTCGACCAACGGCATGCGTTCGACCGGTGAGAAGAAATGCAAGCCCAGCAGCCGCGAGGGGTCCCGCAGGGCGCCGGCCAACCCGTCGATGGGCAGGCCCGAGGTATTGCTCGCGATCACAGCGTCGGGCGGCAGCACGGCCTCCAGGCGACGCAGCACGGCCGTCTTCAGCGCCCGGTCCTCCGGCACCGATTCGATGGCGAGCGTGCAGCCGGCGATGGCGTCGTCGTCCGCGGCAACCGCCACGCGGTCCAGCAGGGCATCGGCCTCGTCCGCAGACAATCTGGCGCGCGCCACCTGCCGTGCCAGCGACGCCTGCAGCCGCTGCCGGCCAGCCGCGGCGGCGGCGGCATCGCGCCCGACCAGCCGCACCGGACAGCCGGCGCGTGCCGCCACCTGCGCGATGCCCAGGCCCATCAGGCCGGGCCCGACCACCACCACCGCCTCAGCCATGGCGGCCGCCCCGGCCGCCGGCGTCGGCGCGCCGGGCGGTGTTCTGGAACGGGCACCGTGCCTGCATGGGGTTTCTCCTGATCCGCCAGCGCGTGCAGCGCATTCGCGGTCGATTCGGTGTTTAATACAGCACCATACCGTACGCAGGCATACGATCGCTGTCAAGCGGGCACACCCTGCCTGTCGCGCACACCCTGCCCGTTCACGACCGCACGATCGTCACGCCCGGGCCCGGCCCACCGACCGTGCACAGGAGACCTCCCCTCATGACCCCGTCACCGCTGCACCCCGAGGTGATCGCCGCGATCGCCAGGCCCTTCGGCACGCTGGCCGACATGCTGCGGCTGCAGGCCCGGCTGCAGCCGGACCACCCGGCGCTGCGACTCGACGACCTGAGCTTGAGCTATGGCGCGCTCGACCGTCTCGTCGACCAGGCCGCCGCCGCGTTGCAGCGTGACGGCCTGCGCCCCACCGACGTCATCGCCATCGCGGCCGCCACGTCCTTCGCATATGCCGCGGTGATGCTAGGCGCGCTGCGTGCCGGCATCGCGGTGGCACCGCTGGCCACCGACCTGCCGCCCGCCACGCTGGCGGCCATGGTCGCCGACGCCGGGGCCAAACGCCTGTTCGTCGATGCGGCGGTCGCGCAGCAGCTGGACGCCGTGGCCGACCGCTGTACCGTGCCGCGCACCGGGCTCGACGACGTCGCCGTCCCCGGCCAGCCGCTGACGGCCTGGCTGGCCCCGGCGGGCAGCACGCCGCAGGCCGCGGCGGTGCAGCCCGACTGGACCTTCACGCTGATCTATTCGTCGGGCACCACCGGCATGCCCAAGGGCATTGCCGTGCCGCACGCCTACCGCTGGTCGGCGCTGCAGATGTTCCAGGCGCTGGGCTACTCGCCCGCCTCGGTGGTGATGATCTCGATCCCGCTCTATTCGAACATGACGCTGTCGAGCTTCCTGCCCTCGCTGGCGATGGGCTGCACGCTGGTGCTGATGCGCAAGTTCGACGCCGCGCGTTGGCTGGAACTGGCCGAGCGCCACCGCGCCACGCACTGCATGATGGTGCCGGTGCAGTACCAGCGGCTGCTGGACCACCCCGACTTCGACCGCCGCGACCTTTCCAGCCTGCGCGTCAAATCCTGCGGCAGCGCGCCCTTCGCCGCCTCGGTCAAGGCCGAGGTGCTGCGGCGATGGCCTGGCGAGCTGATCGAGTACTACGGCATGACCGAAGGCGGGGCCGTCTGCACGCTGGACACGCGCCGCTTTACCGACAAGCTGCACACCGTCGGCCGCCCGGTGCCCGGCCACGAGATCCGCGTCATCGACGACGAGGGCCATCAACTGCCGCCGGGTTCGGTGGGCGAGATCGTCGGCCGCTCGGGGCTGATGATGGCGGGCTACCACAACCAGCCCGCGATGACGCGCGCGGCCGAATGGTTCGACGACCAGGGACGACGCTTCATCCGCACCGGTGACGTCGGTCGCATCGACGAGGACGGCTTCCTCGTGCTGATGGACCGCAAGAAGGACATGCTGATCTCCGGCGGCTTCAACGTCTACCCGAGCGACGTCGAAGCGGTGCTGGTGCAGCACCCCGCGGTGGCCGAGGCGGCGGTCTTCGGCGTGCCGTCCGAGCGCTGGGGCGAGACGCCGGTGGCCTTCGTCGTGCCGCGCGTCGGCCACGCCGCCGACGAGGCGGCGCTGCTGGCCTGGCTGAACGAGCGCGTCGCCAAGCCGCAGCGCCTTTCGGGCCTGCGCCTGGCCGACGCGCTGCCGCGCAGCGAGGTCGGCAAGGTGCTCAAGCGCGAACTGCGTCAGCGCTGGCTGGCGCCGGTGTGACGCGCCGCCGGGCTCAGCGTCGTTCAGGGCGTGGGCACAGCGCCTCGTTGACGCTGTCCACGCGCAGCCGGTCGAGGTCGGCGCCCGAGACGCGGGACACCGAGCCGTGGTCGATCGTGAAGCGCGCGTACCCGGATTCCGCGCCGAGCGCAGTGCACAGGATGGTCTTGATCGTCATGCCGTGCGCAAACACGACGATGCACGACGCGTCGGCATCGGCCAGCACGGCCGCGAACGCGTCGAGCACGCGCTGACGCCACTGCACCGGGTCCTTGCCGAAGAAGCGCGCCGGCGAGGCGAGAAATTCGGCAAAACGCGCCGGCTCCTCGGCCCGCAGGGTGTCGACCGAGCGGTAGCGCGGCGTGCCGTGGTCGACCTCGGCCAGGCCGTCGTGCACCACCGGCACCAGGCCGAGCAGGCGCACCAGGGGCTGCGCGGTCTCGAGGGCACGGCGCTGCGGGCTGCTGACGATGCGGTCGATGCCCTCGCGCGCCAGCCGGCGCGCCAGGCGTTGTGCGTGGCGGCGCCCGTCGGGGTGCAGCGGCGGGTCGCCCGGGTGGACGGGATGACCTTCGTGCGGCAGGCCGTGGCGAACCAGCAGCACGCGCTTCATGCCGCCCCCGGGGCGTCGTCGTGGAAGACCACCGCCTCGTCCAGCGGCGCCCGCGCGGTGCGTGCGGCATTCGCGGCCACCGCCGGGTCCTCGTAGCCGAAGGCGATGCCCATCATCAAGCGGTGCGTCGGATCCAGGCCCAGGTGCTCGCGCACGATGGACGGATGGAGCCCGAGGGCGCCCTGCGCGCAGCTGGCGATGCCGCGTGTGGCCAGCACCAGCATCAGCGTCTGCGCCCACATGCCGACATCGGTGGCCTCGCGGGCGCCGAAGGGCTCGTGCATGAAGACGAAGACCGCATGCGGCGCGCTGAAGGCATCGAGGTTTCGCAGGTAGGCTGCATCGCGCCCGGCGCGGTCGTCGCGCGCCACGCCCATGGCGCCATACAGCCGGCGCGCGGCATCGACCTGGCGCTCGCGGTAGTGCCCGGGGTAGGCCGCGCGCGCCTCGAAGTCGGGCTCGGGCGGCAGCCCGGCGCGCGCGGCCGCGGTCATCGCGCGGCCGATCGTGCGCAGCCGCTGCCCGCTGACGACATGCGGCACCCAGGGCTGGATGTTGCAGTTCGACGGCGACCACTGCGCCAGCTCGAACACCTCGCGGATCGTCGCCTCGGGCACCGGGCGCGGCAGGTAGCCACGCACCGAGCGCCGGGCGCGGATGGCGTCGTCGAGCGTCATGTCGCCGCCTCGGCGATGGCCAGCCCGCGGCTGGCATAGGCCAGGGCCAGGTGGTGGCCGATGCGCGCCGCATCGGGCAGGAAGCCGTTGCCGCCCTCGCCCCGGATCGCCACGCCGGCCGACCCCACCGCGCCGCGGAACATCGCGAAGGCCTGGTGGAAGGGCGTCATGCGCTCGCTGCTGCCTGCCAGCGCGTAGTAGCGCTCGAGGTAATCCTCCTCGGACGGGATGCCCAGCGCGGCCAGCGGCAGGCCGAGCAGGCCGCCGTTCTCGTCGGGCGCCATGCGCCAGGCCTGGCTGTTGAAGGCCACGTCGACCCGCGGGTGGCCCAGCGTCGACAGCTCCCAGTCGAGCACGCCGATGACACGCGGCTCGGTGGCATGGAACATGACGTTGCCGATGCGGAAGTCGCCGTGGCACATCGTCTGCAGCGTGCTCGGCGGCACGCGCGCTTCCAGCCAGGCGAGCAGGCGGTCGAGCGCCGGGTTGTGATCGTCGCCGCGGCGATAGCTGTCGCGCCACTGTGCGCCCCAGCGGCGCAGCTGGCGCTCGAAATAATTGCCCGGCCGGCCATGGTCGGCCAGGCCGACAGACACTACGTCGACGCGGTGGATGGCGGCCATCGTGGCCACCATGGCGTCGAACAGCGCCCCACGTTCGGCGGGCTGCAGCCCCGGCGTCGAGAAGGCATGAAAGACGCGGCCGTCGAGCTGCTCCATCAGGTAGAAGGGCGTGCCGACGACCGTGCGGTCGGTGCAGAAGTGCAGGGGCCGCGGCACCGGCACGCTGCTGCCGTGCAGCGCCTGCAGCACCTTGAACTCGCGGTCGATGGCATGCGCCGACGGCGCCAGCTCACCGGCCGGCTGCTTGCGCAGCACCGCCTGCCAGTCGCCGCGGCGCAGGAAGTAGGTCGGGTTGGACATGCCGCCTTCGGTGCGCCGCACCTGTAACGGCCCGCTGCCGGTCCCGGGCATGGCCTGCAGATAGCCCTGCAGCCGTGCCGGGTCGAAATCGAGGCCGCGCTCGCTCATGCCGCTGTGGTGTTGGCCTTCTTGCCGCCGAAGCCGAACAGGTACTGCGCCACGCGGCGCATCTGCACCTCCTCCGAGCCCTCGGTGATGCGGTAGCGGCGGTGGTGGCGGTAGATGTGCTCGAAGGGCATGTGGCGGCTGTAGCCGACGCCGCCGTGGACCTGCATCGCACGGTCGGCGGCTTCGCACACCAGGCGGTTGGCGCGGTAGTTGCAGATCGAGACCATGTCGCTGATCTCCAGCGGATCGCGGCGGTCCATCTCCCAGGCGGTGCGGAAGATGTAGTTGCGCACCATCTCGCATTCGGCGTAGAGCTCGACGAGCGGAAACTGGATCGCCTGCTTCTTCGACAGCGGCTCGCCGAAGGCGATGCGCGAGCGGGCATACCTGGCTGCCTCGGTGATGCAGTAGCGCGCGGCGCCGGCGCTGGCGGCGGCCTGGCGGATGCGGTTCTCGTGCACGAAGCGCTGCGCCACCATCAGGCCGTCGCCCTCCCGGTGCAGGATGGCGCTGTCGGGCACGCGCACGTTCTTCAGCTCCGTTTCCGCATGGTCGCTCGGCATGTTGAACGTCCAGTGGTTGTAGAGCACCTTGTGGCCGGCGGCGTCGGTCGGCACGATGAAGGCGGTGATGCCCTTGGCGTCGCCCGGCTTGCCCGAGGTCCGTGCGAAGACGAGGTTGCCGTGCGCGCGCGCGACCTGGCTGTTCCAGCGCTTCATGCCATTGAGGATCCAGTCGCCGGAGCCGTCGCTGGCGCGCACGGCGGTGGTCTCGAGCCAGGTGGCGTCGCTGCCATGCCCCGGCTCGGTGAGCGCGAAGCTCAGGTGCATCCGGCCGCTGATCATGCCCTCGATGTAGAGCTTCTGCTGCGGCGTGCCGTAGGCGTCGAGCACGGGGATGATGGGGAAATTGCCAACGACGGAACTCTCGTCCTGCAGGTCGTTGTGCAGGCCAAGGCCCTTGGCGGCCAGGTGCTCGCGGATGGCGGCGATCATCAGGTTCGACGCCGCCTGGCCGCCGCAGCTTTTGGGCAGGCCCAGGCGCAGGTGGCCGGCCTTGTCGGCGCGGCGCTCCATCTCGCTGATCAGCTCGCGCCACTCGGCGCGCGGCCTGCCGTCGTTGTCCCAATCGGTGCGGGCGTTCTCGCGCCGGTGGTCGAAAAACTGCATGTGCTCGCGCTCGAGCGGCTTGATCTCGGCCTCGATGAAGGCATCGAGTTCGACCAGCTTGGCCGTGATGTCGGCCGGCAGGGTGAAGTCCATGACAGGTGCTCCGTGATTCGACAAAAACTCAGACCGGGATGCGGCCGTGCGGGTGCGTGCTGCTCACCCCGCCATCCACCGCCTGCAACTGACCAGTGACGAAGGAGGCGTCGTCGCTGGCCAGGAAGGCGGCCATGGCGGCGATCTCGTGCGGCTGGCCGGCGCGCTGCAGCGGCGTCATGTGGCCGATGCGGCCTTCCTTGCCGCGTTCGCGCGCGTATTCGAAGACCTTGCGCGTCATCTTCGTCTCCACCAGACCGGGCAGGATGGCGTTGACGCGCACGCCAGTCCCGGCGAAGGCATTCGCCGCTGTCTGCGCGAGGCTGTTCACCGCCGCCTTGCTGGCGCTGTACGAGATGGCACCGGCATTGGCGCGCAGCGAAGCCGCCGACGAGGTAAGGATGATCGAGCCGCCCTTCTGCGCCACCATCGGCCGTCCCGCGTACTTGACGGCCAGCATGCTGCTGAGCGCGTTGTCGCGCCAGACCTCGTTCCACTCGTCGATGGTCTGATCGAAGATCGTCGCGTTGCTGCCCGGCGAGCCGGCATTGGCGAAGAAGACGTCGATGCCGCCGAAGGCGGCGATGCAGCGCTCGACCATGGCCTTGACGTCGGCTTCGACGGTGGCGTCGGCCACCATCGCCTCGGCGGTGCCGCCGGCGGCGCGGATCAGCGCCACCGTCTCGGCGATGTTGTCGGCGCTGCGGCCGACGACGAGCACCTGGCCACCCTCGGCGGCGAAGCGCAGCGCGCTGGCGCGGCCGATGCCGCTGCCGGCTCCGGTGACGACGCAGCGCTTGCCCTGCATGCGGTTCATGGCTTGTCCTCTGGTAGCGCCGCTTCAGCGCGTGCCGACGGTCCAGCCACCGTCGACGATGATTTCCGCGCCTTGCACGTAGGCGCCGTCGTCACAGGCAAGAAAGGCCACCGCGCCGGCGACGTCGGCCGGGTCGCCGAAGCGGCCCAGCGGCATCGCCGCCTCGCGCTCGGCCAGCGTGGCGGCGTCGAACTGCGCCCACGACGCCGGCGTGCCCACCATGCCCGGGATGACCGCAATGACGCGGATGCGGTCAGGGCTGAGCTCCACCGCCGCGGCCTTGGTGAGGCCGAGCACGCCGCCCTTCATCGCCGCGTAGACGATCGACGAAGCCTGCGGGTGCAGCGACGACACCGAGCCGATATTGACGATGCTGCCGCCGCCGAGCCGGCGCATCTGCGGCACCGCCGCCTGCGTGGTCCACATCAGCGCCTTGAGGCCGACGGCGAACGTGCGGTCGGCGACCTCGTCGTCGATCTCGGCCAGCGCGCCGAAGCGCGCCCAGACGGCGTTGTTGACGAGCACGCCGACCGGCGCGCCGAAGCGCTGCTCGACGCCGGCCATCGCAGCGGCCACGGCGGCACGCACGCCGACGTCGCAGGCGAAGCCGTGCACGTCGAGGCCACGGGCACGAAGGGTCTCCGCGACCGGCCCGAGGCGCCGCTCGCTGACGTCCCACATCGCCACGCGTGCGCCCTCGCCGGCCAGCCGTTCGGCGATGGCCACTCCGATGCCGCGCGCCGCACCGGTGACGACGCAGACCCTGTTCTCGAAGCGACGCACATGACTCCCGGAGGTTGTTCACTACCGTACGACCTGCATGATAGGAGCCTGCGCGTCCATCGGCCCCCGGGTTTTCCGCAAGTCGTACGCTGGCGTACGACTGGGTAAGCTGCCGCGTATGAAAGCTGCCGTCCTCGAATCCCGCGGCCGTGAAGGCCTGAAACTGCGCGACTTTCCCAGGCCGGTGCCGCGGGCCGGGGAGGCGCTGCTGCGCGTGCACGCCGTCGGCCTGAACCGCGTCGACCTCTACATGCGCGACAACGGCGCCGGCATCACGCACACGCTGCCGCTGGTGCAGGGCGTGGAGGCGGCCGGCATCGTCGCCGAGGCGCCTGCCGGCAGCGGCCTGAAGGTCGGGCAGAAGGCGGTGCTGTATTCCAATGCCTACTGCGGCCACTGCCGCTACTGCCTGGCCGGCGACCAGCCGCTGTGCCTGAACACCGACATCATGGGCGAGCACCGCCACGGCACGCTGGCCGAGTACGTCGCGATGCCGGTGAACTGCTTCTTCCCGCTGCCCGACGGCGCCGACCTCGTCGACGCCGGTGCGCTGATGGTGGGCCACCTCACCGCGTGGCGCATGCTGTTCGGCAAGCGCGCGCTGAAAGCGGGCGAGACGGTGCTCGTGGTCGGCATCGGTGGCGGCGTGGCCGTGGCCTGCCTGCAGCTGGCGCTGATGGCCGGCGCGCGCGTGCTCGTCACCAGCAGCAGCGACGAGAAGCTGGCGCGCGCAAAGGCGCTGGGCGCCAGCGGCGGCATCAACTACCGCACCGAGAAGGTCGCCCAGCGCGTGATGGAGATGACCGGCGGCGAAGGCGTCGACATGGTCATCGACAGCGTCGGTCAGGCCAGCTGGGCCGATTCGCTGAAGAGCCTGCGGCGCGGCGGTCGCCTCGTGACCTGCGGCGCGATGACCGGCTCGAACCCCGGCGCGGACCTGCAGCGCCTGTTCATCCGCCAGCTCGAGGTCTACGGCTCCACCGGCGGCAGCGTCGAGGAGTTCCGCCAGTTGGTGGCGCTGTTCGGGCGTGGCGGCCTCAGGCCCGTCATCGACCAGCGTTATCCGCTGGAACAGGTGCACGCGGCCTTCGACCGCCTGGACCGCGGCGAGCAGTTCGGCAAGGTCGTCGTGACGGTCGCGGCATGAACCTGCAGCACGTCGTGCGGCGGGACTTCGCGCCGACCGATCATCACTACACCGCGCGCGACAGCCTGCTCTACGCGCTGTCGCTCGACCTCGGCAGCGACCCGCTGGACGCCGACGAACTGCCCTACGTCTACGAAGGCCTGCCGGGTCGGCCGCAGCAGGTGGTGCCGTCGCAGGCCGTGATCCTGGGCTGGCAGCCGTTCTGGCACGACGACCCCGCGGTCGCGATCGACTGGAAGCACATCGTGCACGGCGAGGAACACGTGCAGCTGCACCGACCGTTGCCGGTGGCCGGCCAGGTGCGCACGCACCACCGCGTGGTGCGCGTGCAGGACAAGGGCGCCGGCCGCGGCGCCGTGCTGCAGATGAACACCGAGCTCCACGACCGCGCGAGCGGCGCACACCTGGCCAGCCTGCAGAGCCTGCAGTTCCTGCGTGGCGACGGCGGCTGCGGCGACTGGGGCGATGCCGCCGCCTCGACGCCGCCGCTGCCCGTCATCGCCGACGGGGCGGTGCCGATCGCGACGCTGACGTACCCCACGTCGGCGCAGTCGGCCCTGCTCTACCGCGCCGCCAGCCAGGACTGGATGCCGATCCACGCCGACCCGGCCGTCGCGCGCGAGGCCGGCTTCGAGCGCCCGATCTCGCACGGCCTGAACAACCTGGGCCGTGCCTGCCGCGCACTGCTGAAGGCCTGCGCACCCGGGCAGCCCGAGCGCATGCGCTCGATCGCCGTGCGCTTCGTCGCGCCGGGCCTGCCGGGCGACACGGTGCGCGTGGAGCTGTTCGACGGCGGCCCCGGCCGCGTGCTGTTCCGCAGCACGGCGGTCGAACGCGGCGTGCTGCTGCTCGACCGCGGCGTCTGCACCCTCGCCGCCTGAGGGGCAAAACCCATCCGCATGCGGCACGAGCGGGCCGGCGTCTGTACGCCGACCCTCGACGCGGTCTAGGCGCTGCGTCGCCCGGCGGCCGCGGCGTCGCGCGCCGCCGGAGACGACACACCGGCGCGCCGCATGCAGGCAAGGGTGGCAAGCACCGCCGCCCGGTCGTCGCCGCCGAGTCGTGGCGCGACATGCCGGTCCAGCGCTGCCAGCGACTGCAGGGCTGCTTCGAGCGCCGCCCTGCCCCGCTCGGTCAGTGCCAGACGCCGTCGGCGGGCATCGTCATCGTCCCGCGCCACCCGCACGAGGCCTTGGCGCGACAGCACGCCGACCTGGCGCGACGTGGTGCCGACATCCGTGCCCACCGACTGGGCCAGCTCGGTCAAGGTCGGCTGCCCTCGCAGCCGAACGGCGCGCAGCAGTTCGCAGCTCAGCACCGACAGGCCCAGCGGGGCCAGTGCACGCCGTTGCGCTGCGCGGCGCAACCGCGCGACCTCCTCCAGCCGCCCGAGCAGGCCGCGCCGAGCACCCACCCAAACCAGGGACGAGGCAGGGGTTCGATCTGATTGCGGGGATCCGGCAATCCCCTCGCCATCGAGCCCCGGCCGCGGCCGGAGCACACCGGCACCGGGATCACCGAGCCCGCGTCCCACGCTTCGGCGCGGACACAGGGGCCGCGGTGCGGGGCGGCTCGGCTGCTGCCGCCGAGTCGACCTGGATCGCTTGGATGGCAGCGCTGATCTTCCCGGCCGTGTCGGTCGCCAGCTCGATCAGCCGGGGGATCTCCCGCTCGCGAAGGTTCGACAGCCGGCGGCCGATCGTCAGGCTGGCGACGATGCCATTGGTATCCAGGATGGGCGCCGAGATGCCATAGGTGTCGGGATTGATCTCACCCCGCGCAGCGAAATAGCCGGTCTGGCGGATGAGCTTCATCCGCGCATGAAACTCCGGCCAGGCCTCGCCCAGGCCGGCGCGGGCGATCTCCGCGGCATGGTGCAGCATCAGGTCCTTCAGCTTCTTCTGCGGCAGGTAGGCCAGGATGATGCGAGACGGACCACCGCGGAACAGCGGGAAAGGACGCCCGCGGTCGTAGCCGGAGGGCACGTCCTGGTCGACACGGACGTCGTGGATGCACAGCACATGGTCGCCATAGTGGCTGCACAACAGCTGAATGCCCGCGGCCTCGTCCTTGATGGCGTCCATCAGCGGCGGCGCCACGCGCAGCAGCGGGTCGTTCAGCCGGATCTGGCGGTCGAACTCGATGATGCGCGGGCCCAGCACGTAGACGCCAGCGTTCAACGCGAGCAGGAAGCCCGCATCGGTCAGCGTCTTCGCATAGCGGTAGGCGGTCGTCCGCGCCAGGCCCAGCTCATGCGCCATGCCTTCGACGGTCCAGTTCGGCGTCATTTCGGTGAACAGGTCTAGCACGCCGAGCACGCGCTCGGAACTGCTGCGTGCCGGTGGTGCGATCTCATCGTCGAGGTTCGTGACGGGAAGTGCGGTGGCCATGGGCTCGTAGCGGGCTTCAGGGCCCAGGAGGAATCTCGCGGAATGCGAGCCAGCCGCCTATGTTATCGACGCAGCGCGGGCCGCCGCCGTCGCGGCGAACGGCGGACGCCGCGCAGGTCAGGGCTTCGTCGAAGCAGCCGCGATCTCGCTGCGCAGCCGCTCGATCAGGCGGTCGGGATTGGCCACGCCCTTCCTTTTCGCCTTCTCGATCCAGCCCTGCTCCACCGGCGCCAGCCGAGCCCTCAACTGCGCCACCGTGGCGGCGTCGAAGCGATGCACCGTGGCACCGGCGGCAGAGATCTTTGCAAAGGACTCGCGCTCCGATTCGTCGGTCACACGACCGGCCAGACGGGCGAGCGCCTCGCCGGATACCTGTGTAATGGCGTCCTGGTCCTGCTTGCTCAGTGCGTCCCACTTCGCCTTGTTCATCGCCACCAGCAGTGTCGACGAGCTCATGCCGCCGGGGACGGTGCTGACCCGCTTCAACACGTCCTGAAGCTTGAAGCCGACGATGGTCTCGGCGACGATCACGCCACCGTCGATCACGCCGCCGGTGGTCAGTTCGTAGATCTCGGGCACGGGCTTGGAAATCGGCACCGCACCGAGCAGCGTGATGGCCTGCGAGGTCGCGGGGTTCGGGCTGCGCAGTTTCACGCCCTTGAAGTCGTCCAGGGTCCGCAGTTCCTTCTTGCTCGTATAGAACTGACCGACGGCCGCCATGAAGACACTGGCCACGTGCACATCCTTGAACTCGCCATATTTGGCGAGCTCTTGCTGATAGACGCGCCAGGTGGCGGGAGACCGCGACTCCAGCGACTCGCCAAGGAACGGCAGTTCGAACAACTCGGTCAGTTCGAAGCGCGTGGCCGTGTAGCCCGGCACCACCAGCGCGATATCGGCAAGGCCGTCGCGCACCACGTCGTATTGCCCGGCCACGGTGCCGACCACTTTCGGGGCCGTCTCGATGCGCACCCGGCCCTGCGTCACGCGCTGCACCTCGGCCAGCCAGGGCTCGAGGATCCGCGTGCGCACCGGGTATCCCTCGGGCAGCCAGTTCGAATAGCGCAGCACGGTTTGCGCCGATGCCGGCGCCGTACACAGCGAGGCGGCCAGTGCAGCCAGCGCGACCAGGGTCTGTCTTTTCAGGGTGATGAGGTTCACGGTTGTCTCCTTCGTTGTCGGACAGAAAGTTGGCAGAACATCACTGCCGCGGCGGCAGCGACAGCAGCGACTCGACGCTCGGCAGCGCTTCGGATTGGGATTCCCAGCCCTGCGGCGCGTACCAGGCACGCTGGAAGCGGATCAGCGGTCTTGCATGGGCAATCACTGCGGCCTCGACCGCACGCCGCAGTTCGGCGGCGGCTGCCGGCAGGCTTCGCACGGTTCGACTGACCTCGCTTCGGATCGCCGCCGACGTGGCCTCCAACGGCGCCAGTGGCGAATCCGCCTCCGACAGCTGCCTGCAGGCGGTGGCGCCGAGCGCCTGCAGCGCCTTGGCGTCTGCGCCATGGCGTTGCAGCTCATCGGCCACGCGGAGTGCGAGTTCGGCGTCGTGGTGCAGCTCGAAGCGTGCGCGCCCGTGCAGCAGGCGTGCCCTCTGGGCGGTGAAGAGCAGGTACTTGCGCAGCAGCGCAAGCTGTTCGCGCGCCAGCGAGTCGCCCGACCGCGTGACGCAGGGCTCCAGAGTCATGTCGATCGAGTTGACGCAGCCGCCCAGGCCGTTGACGGTGAGATCGATCATCAGGCTGCCTCCTCCAGTGCACGCAACAGTTCGTCGGCCAGCGAGCAGACCGCGCCCTCGACGAAGGCCAGCAGCACGTCCTGGTGCGACTTGCCGAGTCGCACGACGCGGTAGGACGAGGCCAGGCTCGACACCATCAGCTGGTAGGTGTTGAACACGCGGTAGTAGTGCAGCCGCTTGGGATCGATCGACAGTCCGGACAGCCGCTGATAGTCGTCGCGGAACTGTTCGAGCGGCACGATGCCGCTGACGAGAAAGGTCTTGCCGTCCTCGGCGACATTGCCGAACAGGCGCGTCTCGGT
The DNA here is from genome assembly GCA_963205525.1 of Pseudomonadota bacterium. The sequence goes on from CAUJJP010000193.1 coordinate 23,155, forward strand.
ATACGCCAGGTCACGGTGGCGGTCACCCAGATAGCCGCGCTCCCAGTCGAGCCAGCCGGTGATGCGGGCGCTGGACTCGTCGAACAGGAAATTGCCGCTGCGGTAGTCGCCGTGCAGCACGCTCACGTGATCCGCGGCCGGCAGGTTGTCCAACAGCCAGTTTGCAGCGTGCTCGACGAGCGGGAGGTCCTGACCGCGGTCTTCCTCCCAGATGCGCCGAACGCGGTTGAGTTGCCACAGCGCCGATTCGACCGTGCCGACGGCAGGCACGTCGAAAGCGTCCAGTTCGGCCCCGCGCCAGTCGAAGGCGTGGATCGCGGCGAGGTGCTGCATGAACTGGGGTGCGAGCTGCTCGCGCAGCTCCGGCCCGAATCGTGTGCCGACCCCACTGGTGCGCTGACGGTCGCCCGATGGCTTGGTCGTGCCCGGCACGAAGCCGTAGACGATGGCCGGCTCGGGAAACCAGTCGCCGTCGGCATCCACCCAGTAGGTCCTGGGGACCGGCACCACCCGGGACATGGCGGCGATGATCTGATGCTCCCGCCGTCGGCTGGTCGCATTCAGGGACTCCGCCGGCTCCATGCGGACCACCAACGGCGCCGCCGTCGGACCGCTCGCGGGATCGGTCCAGTGCAGCGTGAACGCGAACTGCAGCTTGGACGCGCCGCCGGTCAGCCAGCGTTCCTCGCTGACACGAAAGTCGGCGCCGATCCGTGCCTGCAGAAAGCTGTGCGTGAAACCCGACATCTGCTCCAGCGTCGGGATTGCATAACGGCCATTCGGCCGTCTGCGCATCTTCCGCGTCAGCATCAGGTCGTATTCGCGTTCGGTCGGGTAGGCCTCGCGGACGGCCTCGCAGAACGCGGGTGTCGGCGCATCGCGCTGCAGATCTTCGGCCTCGGTCGCCGCCGGATGGAAGGCGGTGACCGGGGAAGGGACGGTGCGGACCGGGGTTGTCGCCAGGGCCATGGTCGGGTCCTTCACTCGAGGGGTCGCAGCAGCGGTCAGGCCGTCAGCGAGGGGATGCGATCCTTCCAGCGACGGCCACGCAGGCCGCTCTCCACCACCAGCGAGTGGTTCTCCTGCAGCGAGCCGTGGCCGATGGCTCCGTTGAGCTCCCAGCGGATCAATCCGATCCAGCAGATCGCCGTCGAGTAGGCACGCCACGGTGCGCCGCACAGCGGCGTGCCGCGCAGCGTGTACTTGCGGCCCCGCTGGTCGGTGGCGACGACGTCGATCATGTACGGCACGATGCCCACGCGCGATGTCGTCATCTGCAGGTCGACGAGCGCCATGACCTCGCCCTTGTCGAGCAGGTAGCCGTGCGCGAACTTCTGGTCCTCGCCGGTCGGCTTCGACGGATCGAGGTGCATGTGGAAGCGGAACCCGAGGTCCTCGCCGAACTGCGCCCACACCGAGTTCATCGGCGGGATGTCCATTTCGGGCCGCGGTCCCCAGCTGTGGTTCATGCGGTCGACGATGTCGACCTTGTATTCCTGGCCCCGGACCTTCAGCGTGCCCTTGACGCGGGCGTGCATGTCGTAGTGACCCTTGTAGCCGCTGCCCATCGACGTGCGCGCGAGCTGTTCTGCGGGCGTTCCGCCGGCCAACGGGTTCTCCTTCGGGTCATGGATGTCGAACGGCTGCATCAGCCCGATGTAGTCGACGTGGATCTCGGTGCCGTCGCGGCCCACGTAGTCGACGCGATAGTCGCGCGGCGGGCGCACCGCCTTCACGCTGAGGCCGTTGTCCGCATGGATGTGCGAGAAGCGCTCGGGCAAGGGCAAGTGGTAGCGCGTGTCGACCGACAGCAGTTCGAACTCGTTGCCACTCACCGCGCCCATCACGCGGACGTCGTTCGACATGGTGCCGAGAACCGGCCGGGTCACGACGTAGACGTGCGCGAAGAGCCGCTCCTCGGGCACGGAGATCGGGATGTAGTAGGTCTCGGCCCAGGTGTAGTCGTCCTGGGCGCTGTGGTGGTACTCGAGGTCCTGGGCCGTGATCATGGTCTGCCTTTCGAAGCAAGTGGATGCCTGCGCGCCTGCCGGCGCGCTGCCGCTGTTCCGGTGCAGGACACGAAGGTCCTGCGTCTTGGTCACCGAGTCCGGTCGTTGAATGCCGGGATATCGTGAACATGCGCATCGTATGCCTTGTTACGGCATTCTGTCTATAGTCCCAACATACGGGATTACGCTATCTGTCCCGCATCGATAGCCATCCGCCAGTCACGGCCTCGAGGCGATGGGATGCTTCGCATGGGAATCGATGCTGCAGGCGCAGGGCCGGTCATGGATGACGGCCGGGCCGGTGATGAAGGGCGTCTGGCTCGCCAACCGGCCACACCCCTGCTGTGCAAGGCAGGCGTTGCCTGCAAGTGCGGGCGACAGGCGCAGGGGACACGCTGTGCGCAGCGCACCCAGACCGCTGCCCGACGGCGCGGCGGTTCGTTCAGTGTTGCCCCGCCGTCGAGCACGGGCTGCATCCGGCGGCCGGTGCACAGGCCGCTGTTCAGGCTTGGGGTGGGGGTGCTCGGATCGTCGCCTTGCAGGCTTCGGCCGGAGCGGGTCGAACGCCGGCGGGTCGCCGGACGTACCGGCGGTCTACGAGCGACGCTTCGCCAGCAGCGCCTCGGCCGCGCGCTGAAGCTCGCCGGTGTGCTGGGCCAGGATCTGCGAGCGGTTTTCCAGCTCGATCGCCTGCGCCAGGCTCGGGGCCTCGGCATTGGCCCAGCCGCCGCGCTTGGTCATCCACACCGCGAAGGCGTCGTTGGCGGCAATGGCGCGCGCAGTGGCCAGGGCGCGGTCCATCAGCTCGGCATCCGGCACGGTGGCGGTGACGAGGCCGATGCGCTCGGCCTCGTCGGCGTCGACCAGGCGGCCCGTCATCAGGATCTCGAAGCTGCGCGACAGCCCAACGCAGCGCGGCAGCAGCCAGCTCACGCCCATGTCGCAGCCGGTCATGCCGACCTTGACGAAGGCGGCGTTGAAGCGCGCCGACTGCGCCGCATAGCGGATCTCGGCCGCCAGCGCCAGCGCCAGGCCGCCGCCGTTGGCCAGGCCGTTGATGGCGGCGATCACCGGCGCGCGCAGCGCGCGCAGCTTCAGCACCAGCCCCGCAAAGGCCTCCTGGCGTGCCGTCCAGGCGGCGGCGCGGCCGATGCTGTCCTCGTCGGGCGCGGTCGCGGCCTCGCCGAGGTCGAAGCCGGCGCAGAAGCCGCGCCCGCTGCCGGTGAGCACCAGCACACGCAGCGTGGCGTCCTGCGCGAGGCCGTTGAGCAGGCGATGCAGGTCGGACACGATCGCATCGGTCAGCGCATTCAGGCGCTCGGGCCGGTCCAGGCGCAGCACCGCGATGCCGCCGTCCAGTCGTTCGAGCTTCAGCGCCTCAGGCATACAGCGACTCGATGACGTCGGCGTATTTCTCGGCCACGCTCTTGCGCCGCACCTTCATCGTCGCCGTCACCTCGCCATCGTCATGGTCGAGTTCCTTGGTCAGCAGGTGGATTTTGCGCACCTGCTGCACCTGCGGCATGCCGGCATTGGCGCGCGCCACCTCGCGCTCGATCAGCGCGCGCACCGGCGGCATCTCGGCCAGACTCTTGAAGTTGGTATAGGCCAGGCCCTGCTGCTCGGCCCAGGCGCTGACGCTGTCGAATTCGATTTGGATCAGCGCCGAGACGAAGCGCCGGCGGTCGGCGATGACGATGGCCTCCTTGATGAACAGCGAGGCGCGCAGCGCATTCTCGATCTCCGAGGGCGTGATGTTCTTGCCGCCGGCGGTGATCATGATGTCCTTCTTGCGGTCGACGATCTTCAGCTCGCGGCCCTCGGGGCCGTCGATCCACACACCCACGTCGCCGGTGTGCAGCCAGCCCTGATCGTCGATGGCTTCACGCGTGGCGGCATCGTTCTTGAAATAGCCGCGGAAAACGACCTCGCCGCGCACCAGGATCTCGCCATCGTCGCCCAGCACGAGCTCGATGCCCGGGTATGGCGTGCCGACGCTGCCGATCGGCGACGCGTTGCTGCGCTGCAGGGTGAGCGCGCCACTGGATTCGGTCAGGCCGTAGAGCTCGCGCACCGGCACGCCCAGGCGGCGGAAGAAGTGCAGGATGTCGGGCGCGATCGGCGCACCGGCCGAATAGGCGACGCGGCAGCGCCGCATGCCGATGAAATTCTGCAGCGCGCGCATCACCAGCCAGTACCACAAGGCACGTTCGGCGCGGGCCGCCAGGCCGGTCGAGGCCATGCGGTCGGGGGTACAGCGTGCATAGGCGGCCTCGAACAGCCGTCGCCGCAAGACGCCGCTGCCGCGCAGCTGCGTCTGGATGCCGGCATGGAATTTCTCCCAGATGCGCGGCACGCCGAAGAAGACCTGCGGGCTCAGCTCGCGCAGGTCCTCCTGCACCGTGCGCAGGCTCTCGGCAAAATTGACGACTGCGCCGGTGGCCAGCGGCACGTGCAGCGAGAACATCTGCTCGGCCACGTGGCTCAGCGGCAGGTAGGACACGATGTCGTCGCGCGCGCTGCAGCCCAGCACCGTATTCAGGCCGCGCGCTGCGTTGACGAGGCCACGCCAGGACATCATCGCCGCCTTGGGACGACCGGTGGAGCCGCTGGTGAAGACCATCAGGCCGATGTCGTCGAAGGCGGGGTCGGCGGTGGCGGCACGCGCTGCCTCGGGCTGCTCGGCCTCCTGGCGGCTGCCCAGCGCCACCACGTCGGCGAAGTCGTGCAGGCCCTCGCGGTCATAACGACGCAGGCCGCGCCCGTCGATGACGACGACGGCGCGCAGCGCCGGCAGCCGCGCACGCACCGACAGCACCTTGTCGAGCTGCTCCTGGTCCTCGACGACGACGACCGGCGCCTCCGACAAGGCCAGCAGGTATTCGACCTCCGGCGCCGGCGACGTGGGGTAGATGCCGGCGGTGACGCCGCCGACCAGCGATGCGCCCATCTGCGCGAACACCCATTCCTGGCGGTTCTCGCTCAGGATGGCCAGCGGCTCGCCGGGCTCGAGCCCCAGTTGCAGCAGGCCGAGGCCGAAATGGCGTGCCGTCTGCGCATACTGCGCCCAGGTCACGGGCTTCCAGATGCCGTGCTCCTTTTGGCGCAGCGCCACCTGGTCGGGCTGCGTGGCGGCACGGCGCAGCAGCTGCTGCGGCAGCGGGCGGTCGAACAGATCGCTCATGGGCTCAGGACAACCAACGTTTGCGGCGCTTGTAGTGCTTGACGTCGCGGAAACTGACGTGACCCTCGTCCTCGCCGCTGCCGAGGTAGAAGCGCTGCACGTCGGGGTCGCTGCGCAGCTTCTCGGTGCTGCCGTCGATGACGATGCGGCCGTTCTCGAGGATGTAGCCGGCGTGCGCGACGCTGAGCGCGACCTTCGCGTTCTGCTCGACCAGCAGCATGGCCACGCCCTGCTCGCGGTTGATGCGGGCGATGATCTCGAAGATGCCCTGCACCACGATCGGCGCCAGCCCCAGCGAAGGCTCGTCGAGCAGGATCAGCCGCGGCTCGCCGACGATGGCGCGGCCGATGGCCAGCATCTGCTGCTCGCCGCCCGACAGGTAGCCGGCCAACTGCTTGCGGCGTTCGCGCAGGCGCGGAAAGTAGTCGTACACCTTGTCGCGGTCGACCGGCCCGCGCTGGCGGCCGCTGAGCGCGCTCTCGGCGGCGATGAGGTTCTCTTCCACCGTGAGGTCGCCAAAGACGTGCCGCCCCTCGCGCACGTGCGCCAGCCCCTGGCGCGCCAGCTCGAAGGCGGCGCGATGGCCGATGTCCTGCCCGAAGAAGCGCACGCGCCCGGCCGCCAGCCGCCCGCGCTCGAACGGCAGCACGCCCGAGGCCGCCTTCAGCGTCGTCGTTTTGCCGGCGCCGTTGCTGCCCAGCAGCGCGACGATCTGCCCCTGCGGCACCTCGAGCGAGAGCCCGCGCAGGGCCTGGATGCTGTGGTTGTAGACGACCTCGATGTTCTCGATCGCCAGCGCGGGCGCGTCGCCTCCGCTCATGCCTTGATCCACCCGCTGGCCGGCTCCATGGTCTTCTTGTCGGGGTCGTAGGCGTAGATGCGGCCGCTGGCGATCTGGTGCCCCGAGAGGTCGGCCAGCAGTCCGGCCAGGCCGCCGGTGTCGAAGGCCGTCATCGATTCCATCGCCGCCTTCATGTTGGCCAGGTTCAGCGGCTTGTTGGCCTTCAGGCAGCGCTCGGCGATCTCGGCGTAGACCATGCCGCACAACCAGGCGCAGATGTAGTACGGCGAGACATGCTTGAAGTCGGGCCGGTTCTTGGCCAGCTGGTCGCGGATGATCGCCATCATCGGCGAGTCGGCCGTCTCGTGCGGGTAGCGGTAGGTGCTGACGCCCGTCAGCCGCGTGCCCAGGGCACCCACGGCGTCGTAGGTGCCGCGGTCCAGCGCCCAGGCGGTGGCCATGATCTGCGGGTTGAGTCCGGCCTCGCGCAGCTGGCGCACGAATTCGGGGATCGGCGCCACCAGGTAGCCCTGGAAGATCACGATGTCGGGGCGCATGCGGCGCAGCTTGGCCACCTCGGGCGGCACATCGACGCCGGCCTGGCGGGTGACGATCTCGCCGACGACGTTCAGGCCCAGCTTCTGCGCGCGCGCCTTGCCCGCCGGAATGCCGTCGCGCCCGAACTCGCCGTCGGAATAGACATAGGCGATGGTGGGTTTGGTCGCCGCGCCGCGCGAGCTGCGGGCGATGTACTCCATCAGGATCTCCTGCAGCTGCCCGTAGGTGCTGCCGGGCACGAAGTGGTGCGGCATGCCGACCGGGTCGGCCAGCGCGCCGGCCAGCGAGGGCGACGAGGTGATCACCTGGCCCGAGGCGCGCGCGTCCTGCGAGACCGCCTTCGACCACGGCGTGCTGTCGCCGAAGAAGAACGAGGGCTTCTCGGCCGCCATGATCTTCTTGAAGATGGCCACGCCCTGGTCGAGCTTGAAGCCGCTGTCCTCGGACACGTAGCGCAGCTTGCGCCCGGCCACGCCGCCGGTGGCATTCTTCCAGGCCACGAAGTCGTTGAAGGCGTGGTTCATCGCCACGCCGGCGAACGAGAAGATGCCGGTGATCGGCTGCGACGCGCCGATGACGACGTCGCCCTTGTGCGCCTGCGCGGCCGCACCGCCGACGGCGAAGGGACCCAGCGAGGCGGCGGCGCCGATCGATTGCACGAGGGTGCGGCGGGTGATTCCGGTCATGGTGGGTCTCCTGCGGTCAGGTCTTGAAGGGCCAGAGGTGGAAGGTTCTTCGCACGCGCGCCCAGATGGCGGCCAGGCCGTGCGGTTCGAAGATCAGGAAGCCGATGATCAGCAGGCCGAAGACCACCTGCCCCATCGGCAGCAGCAGCCCGGCCAGCCCGGGCAGCCACTGCGAGCCGGCATGCGCCAGCAGGCGCAGCGCCTCGGGCACGAAGGTCATGAAGACGGCGCCGAGCACGCTGCCCAGCACGCTGCCGAGGCCGCCGACGATGATGGCGGCGAGGTAGAACACCGACAGCGTGAGCACGAAATATTCGGGCGTGATCGAGCCGTAGAAATAGCCCAGCAGCCCGCCTGCCACGCCGGCATAGAAGGCGCCGATGGCAAAGGCCGCGAGCTTGGTGCGCAGCAGGTTGACGCCCAGGATCTCGGCCGAGAAGTCGCGGTCGCGCACGGCCACGAAGGCGCGGCCGTGGTGCGTGCGCGCCAGATTGCGCGCCGCCAGCGCCAGCAGCGCCGCGCAGCCGAAGATGAGGAAGAAGTTGCGGCGGTCGCCCTGCAGCTCGAAGCCGAACAGGCTGGCGCGCGGGATCGTCGTGCCCGGCACGCCGCCGGTGACGCTGTCCCATTCGCGGAAGACGAAGCTCAGCACGAAGTGGCCGGCCAAGGTGGCGATGGCCAGGTACAGGCCCTTGACGCGCAGGCTGGGCAGGCCCACCACCCCCCCCAGCAGCGCGGTCAGGGCGCCGGCGGCCGGCAGCGTCAGCCAAAACGGCCAGCCGTGGCGGGCCAGCCAGGCCACCGTGTAGCAGCCCACGCCCATGAAGGCGGCATGCGCCAGCGAGATCAGCCCCGCGTTGCCGGTGGTGATGTTGAGCCCCAGCGTGGCGATGAGGTGGATGCCGACGATGCAGGCCATGGCCAGCAGGTAGTCGCTGCCCCAGAACGGCATCGTGAACAGCGCGGCCACGAAGGCCGCCATCCAGGCGCGCTGCGTGCGCGAGTCGAGCAGCCGCTCGTCGTCGCGGAAGCTCTGGTGAAAGACCGCGGTGCGCATGGGTTCAGAGCCTTTCGATGGCACGCGTGCCGAAGATGCCGTAGGGCCGCACCACCAGCACCGCCAGCACCACGATGTAGGGCACCACCTCGCGCGTCTTGCCGCCCAGGTAGCCGGCGGCCAGCGCCTCGACGACGCCGACGATGAGGCTGGCGACGATGGCGCCGGCGATGCTGTCGAGCCCGCCGAGCACGATGGCCGCCAGCACCGCCAGCGCGGTGCCGGCCAGCAGCGGCGACAGGCCCACCGAGCTGGCGATCAGCACCCCGGCCACGGTGCCGACCAGCCCCGACAGCGCCCAGGTCAGCTGCTGCGCACGGTGGATGTGGATGCCCAGCGTGGCGGCGGTGACGGGGTCGCTGGCGGTGGCGCGCAGCGCGACGCCGGCGCGCGACCAGCGGAAGAAGGCGAGGAAGCCGAAGATCAGCAGCGCCGCGATGGCGAAATTGCCGAGCACGGCGCCGGGGATCAGGATGTCGCCCAGCGTCACCGGCGTGCGCGGCAGCAGGCCCGGCGGGCTGTAGGTATCGCCGCCGGCCACGGCCTCGATTCCGCCGTGGATGATGCTGGCCAGGCCGATGGTCGCCATCAGCGCCGACACCACCGACTGCCCGGCCAGAGGCCGCAGCACCAGCCGCTCGACCAGCGCCGACAAGGCCATGATGACCACCAGCGAGCCGACGAAGGCCAGCCAGGGCGGCAGGTCGAAGCTGACGACGCCGGCGTAATACAGATAGGCGCCGAGCATCATCACCTCGCCCACCGCAAAATTGACCGCCCCCGTGCCCTTGTAGATGAGCACGAAGGACAGCGCGATCAGCGCCATCACGCCGCCCGACAAGGCACCGAGCAGCACCGTCTCGGCAAGGATGCTCCACTCGCTCATGCGGCCCCCTTGGCGCTGCGCGCCGTCCCCCCGAGGGGGAGCGAGCGGCTTCGGAACGGCCGGGCGCTGCTCATACGTGGACCTCGCTGCCCAGGTAGGCCTCGATCACCGCCGGATGGCGGCGCACCTCGGCCGGCGTGCCGGCGGCGATGACCTCGCCGAAGTTCAGCACCACCACGTGGCTGGAGATGTCCATCACCATCGCCAGGTCATGCTCGACCAGCAGCACCGTCACGCCCCACTCCTCCTGCACGTCGAGGATGAAGCGCGCCAGGTCCTCGGTCTCCTCACGGTTCATGCCGGCCACCGGCTCGTCGAGCATCAGCACGCGCGGACGCATGGCCAGCGCGCGCGCCAGCTCCACCCGCTTCTGCAGACCGTAAGACAGCGCATCGACCGGTTTGTGGCGCAGGTGGTCGATCTCGAGGAAGTCGATCACGCGACGCTCGATCTCCTCGCGCAGCGCCAGTTCCTCGCGCCGTGCGCCCGGCGTGAAGGCCAGCGCCGACAGCAGCCCCGCGCGCAGGCCGTGGTGGCCGCCGAGCTTGATGTTCTCCAGCACCGACAGGCCGCGGAAGAGCGCGATGTTCTGGAAGGTGCGCGCCAGGCCCATGCCCGCGCGGGCATGGACCGGCGTGCCGGTGATGTCGGCATCGCCCAGGCGGATGCGGCCGGCGGCCGGGCGGTAGAAGCCGCTGATGGTGTTGAAGACGCTGGTCTTGCCGGCCCCGTTGGGGCCGATGACGGCGGTGATCTGCCCCGGCGCGGCCGTGAAGCCGACGCCGCGCAGCGCATGGATGCCGCCGAAGCGCAGGTCCACGCCTTCGACGGACAGCGCGAGGCCGGACCCGTGCGCTGCCGCCGCGCTGCGGGTTGACGGGTCGGTGCTCGGGGACATTCCGTACACTACCGCACGGTATGGCATCGCATCGTCAGCGTTTTCCCGGTTTCGGCGCGGCGCTCAGGCGCCGCCGACCCGTTCGCGCAGCTTGAACTTCTGCACCTTGCCGCTCGGCGTGCGCGGCAGGTCGTCGACGATCTCCACGCGCTCGGGCCAGTACTGCTTGGCCACCTTGCTCTCGGCCATGTAGGCCTGCAGCATTTCGAGCGTGAATTCGGCCCCGGGCCGCAGCACGACGAAGGCGCAGCCGCGCTCGCCCAGCCGGGCATCGGGGTAGCCCACCAGTGCGGCCGCGGCAACCGACGGGTGCTTGTAGAGCAAGGCTTCGATCTCGACCACCGGCACGTTCTCGCCGCCGCGGATCAGCACGTCCTTGGTGCGGCCGTTGATGCGGATGTAGCCCTCGTCATCGGCATAGGCGAGGTCGCCGGTGTCGAACCAGCCCTCGGCGTCGAAGGTCTCGATGTCGGGGCGCTTGTAGTAGCCCAGCAGCATCTGCGCGCCGCGCACCAGCAGGCGGCCGGTCTGCCCCACCGGCAGCGGCTTGCCGTCGAAATCGACGATGCGGATCTCGACCCCTTCCAGCGGCCGGCCGTCGGTCTTGGCCGACTTCTCGGCGGCGCGCGCCGGCTCGGTCAGCGTGCTGGACAGCGATTCGGTCATGCCCCAGAGCGAGCAGACCATGAGCCCGAGTTCGCGCGCCGCGCGTTCGATCAGCACCGGCGGGATGGGCGCGCCGCCGCAGAGGAAATTGCGCAGCGCGGCCGGCCGCGGCGCACCGGCCGCGACCGCCTCGCAGATGTCCGACAGGAAGGGCGTGGAGGCCGCGGTGAAGGTGACGCCCTCGTCGGCCATGATGGTGACGCCGCGCCGGCCGTCCCACACGTCCTGCAGCACGACGGTGGAGCCGAGGCTGAAGGCCAGCAGCATGACCGCCGCATGGCCGGTCATGTGACCGAGCGGCGAACAGGCCAGCATGACGTCGTCGCCCGTCAGGCCGAAGCGGTCGGCCAGCGCGCGGTTGCAGGCCAGCAGCGTGTTATGCGAGTGCATCACGCCCTTGGGCGAGCCGGTGGTGCCGGAGGTGAACATCACCACCGCCATCGCGTCGGGCGCCAGGCGCGGCGGCCGCTGCGGTTCGACACGGCGCGTGCCCGACAGCAGCAGCCGCTCGAAGCCGTCTTCCCCCGCGCCGTCGACGACGACGACGTGCTGCAGCGCCGGCAGCTCGCGCTGCAGGCCGTAGGCCATGCTGGCGTGGTCGAAGCCGCGGAATTCGGCGGGCACGACCAGCAGCTTCGCGCCGGCGAAGCCCAGCATGTAGGCCAGCTCGCGCTCGCGGAAGACGGGCATCAACGGGTTGACGACGGCGCCGATGCGGTTGGCCGCCATCGAGACGACGACGAACTCCCACCAGTTGGGCAGCTGCACGGCGACGATGTCGCCGGCGCCGACGCCCAGGTCCTCCAGGCCGGCGGCGCAGCGCGACACCGTGTCCGCAAATTCGCGCCAGGTGAAGCGGCGCGAACCTTCGCGGTCGGCTCGGTAGCCCACCAGCGCGGGCTTGTCGGGCGTGCGCGCCACGGCGTCGACGATGCACTCGTCGAAGGACTTGTCGAGCCAGAATCCGCCGGCGCGCATGGCGCGGGCGTGGGCAGCAAGATCAAAACGGCCAGCCGTCATCGCAGAGTCTCCGAGGGGGAACGGCCACCCGCGGCAATGCGGTCGACCGTGTTAGTGCGCTAGCGTACTATACACAGCCTCGAAAGAACGCGGCCCTCGGGTCTACCCCGAGTCGGCAGGCGCTGCAGGGCTTCAGACCTCGTCGCCCTGCAGGTAGCTGAGCAGGTTACGCTTCATGGCGTCGAGCGTGGCGGCCGTGCTTCCCAGCTCGGCATCGTTCAGGCCGGCGAGGATCTGCGCATTCATGCGATGGCTCACCTTGCGCATCTTGGCGATCAGCGCCTTGCTCTTGGGCTCGAGGAAGACGCGGTTGACGCGACGGTCGGCGGCATCGGCCTCGCGGCGCACCAGGCCCGACTTCTCGAGCCGGTCGATGAGGCCGCCCACCGCCACCTTGCCGAGGTCGAGCTCCTCGGCGAGCTGGCTCTGCGTCATGCCGTCCTCGCGCGACAGGTAGGCCAGCACCCACCATTGCGAGCGCGTCACGCTCAGCGGCTTCAGGCAGCGGTCGAAGGCGCTGCGGCGAAGCCGCGAGACGTCGTGGATGAGGAAGCCCAGGCGCAGCTCCCAGTCGGTGCTGTGCGGATCGGTCGTGACTTGGGCGTTGGGCATCCGGGTGTCCTCGGGCCGGCACGCGACCCTATAAAGTATGGGTGCGTATATTGTGGCGCTATACGGGATCCCAGGTGAAGACGTCCGCCGACCGGTCTAACCCGTAGAAGCCGGGGCGCAGCATCGGCAGCGCCGAGTCGAGGATGTCCTGCGGCGTCCAGCCTTCGCCGCGGTGGGCATTGCGCACCGGGCGCGGCTGGCTGAAGAGATAGATCTCGTTGTTGCGCACGCCGAAGATCTGGCCCGTGACGTCGCGCGCCTCGTCGGCGCACAGCGCCACGACGAAGGGCGCCACCTTCTCCGGCACCAGCTTCTTCAGTCCCTCCATGCGCTTCTTCTGCTCGGGCGTCTCGGCCGGGATGCTGTCGATCATGCGTGTCCAGGCAAAGGGCGCCACGGCATTGGAGCGCACGCCGAACTTGTGCATGTCCAGCGCGATGCTCTTGGACAGGCCGACGATGCCCAGCTTGGCCGCCGAGTAGTTGGCCTGGCCGAAATTGCCCACCAGGCCGGAGGTCGACGTCATGTGCACGAAGGCGCCGCCGTTGCCCGCCTTGAAGTGGGTGGCCGCGGCGCGGCTGACGTTGAAGCTGCCTTTCAGGTGCACGGCGAGCACGGCGTCGAATTCGGCCTCGCTCATGCGGTGGAACATCACGTCGCGCAGGATGCCGGCGTTGTTGACGACGATGTCGATGCGGCCGAAGGTCTCGACCGCCGTCTGCACCATGCGGTGCGCGGCATTCCAGTCGGCCACGTTGCCGCCGTCGGTGATGGCCTCGCCGCCGGCGGCGCGGATGGTGGCCACCACCACGTCGCCGGGCTGCTCGCCGCTGGCCTGGCCGTCCAGCGTGGCGCCGAGGTCGTTGACCACGACCTTGGCGCCGGCCTCGGCCAGCGCCAGGCAGATGCCACGGCCCACGCCGCGGCCACCGCCGGTGACGAGGGCGACCTTGCCCTCCAGCAATCGGGGCTTGCTCATGTGCTCTTCTCCTTGGCGGCCTGCTGCCGCGCGTAGTTGACGAACCAGTCGAAGGCGCCCGGGTTGGCACAGGCGTCCTTGTTCACCACCTCGGCCGCCGGTCGGCCGAGCATCAGCTTCTTCACCGGCAGCTCCTGCTTCTTGCCGGTGAGCGTGCGCGGGATCTCGGCCACCGCGACGATGGCATCGGGCAGGAAGCGCGGCGACACCTGCTCGCGGATGCGGCCGCGGATCTCGGCCTGCAGCGCGTCGTCGAGCACCGCCCCTTCGCGCAGCACCACGAACAGCGGCATGAAGCTCGGCCGGCCCAGGAATTCGAGGTCCACCACCAGGCTGTCCAGCACCTGCGGCACCGCTTCCACCACGCGGTAGATCTCGGCCGTGCCCAGGCGGTGGCCGTGGCGGTTGAGCGTGGCGTCGCTGCGGCCGTAGACGATGGTGCTGCCGGTCGGGGTGATCTTCAGCCAGTCGCCGTGGCGCCAGACGCCGGGGTAGACGTCGAAATAGCTGTCGCGATGGCGGCGTCCGTCGGCGTCGTTCCAGAAGAACACCGGCATCGACGGCATCGGCTGCACGCACACCAGTTCGCCCACGGCGTCGTGCACCGGCCGGCCCTGCTCGTCCCAGGCCTGAATGTCGGCGCCCAGTGCGCGCGCCTGCATCTCGCCGGGTACCGTGGGCAGCTCGGGCGTGCCGCCGAGGAACGCGCTGGCGAGGTCGGTGCCGCCGGAGATCACGGCCCACCACAGGCCGCGGCCGAGCTGCTGCCAGCCCCATTCGTAGGCCTCGGGCGACAGCGGCGAGCCGGTGGAGCCGAGCGCGCGCAGGCGCTTCGCATCGACCAGGCGCCCGGCCTCGACGCCCGACTTCAGGCACGAGGCCCAGTAGGCCGCGCCGGCACCCATGAAAGTCAGCTCCACGTCGGCGGCAAAGCGCCACAGGGCATTGGGCTTCGGGTAGGCCGGATGGCCGTCGTACAGGCACACGGTGGTACCCAGCAGCAGCGCCGACACCTGCAGGTTCCACATCACCCAGCCCGAACTGCTGTACCAGTGGAAGCGCTCGGGCTGCGGCCGCAGCCGCGCATGGCTGGGCTGCAGGTCGAGGTGGAAGGCGTGCAGCTTGAGCATTTCCAGCACCACGCCGCCATGGCCGTGCCCGATGGGCTTGGGCAGCCCCGTGGTGCCGCTGGAATAGACGATCCACAGCGGGTGCCCGAAGGGCAGCGGCTCGGGCGCGATGCGCTCCCCGCCCGCCAGCGCGTCGGCCCAGTCGATCACCAGGCCGGCCCAGCCGCCGAGGTCAAAGGCGAACGAGCCGCTGCTGCCGTCGATCAGCGCGCCCGCTTCCTGCAGATAGGGCACCCGCACCAGCGCGCGCACGCTGGGCAGGTCGCGCAGCAGCTCGGCCACGGCCGCGCGGCGATCGACCGTCTTGCCGCCGTAGACGGTGCCGTCGCCGGCGATCAGCACCACCGGCTCGATCTGCCGGAAGCGGTCGCGCACGGTGGCCACGCCCATGTCGGGTGCGCACAGGCTCCAGATCGCGCCCACCGAGGCGCAGGCGAGCAGGCCGACCAGGGCCTGCGGCACGTTGGGCAGGTAGGCCGCCACGCGGTCGCCGCGCTGCACGCCGAGTGCGCGCAGCCGCGCCGCCAGTGCGGCGGCATCGTCGGTCAGGCGGGCCCAGCCGATCTCGAGGCTGCGCCCCTCGCGCTGCAGCCGCTCGTTGCGGAACACCACGGCCGGCTGTCCGGCGGCGTCCCCCGCCGCCGCCTGGCGCACGACCTGCGCCGCGTAATTGATCTGTGCGCCCTCGAACCAGCGCGCACCGGGCATGCCAGCGTCGGCCAGCACCGCCGTCACGGGGGTGGGCGACTCCAGGCCGAAGTGGTCCCAGATCGCCTCCCAGAAACCCGGCACGTTGGTCACCGACCAGCGGTGCAGGGCGGCATAGTCGGGCAGGTCGATGCCGCGGTGCCGGCGCAGCCAGTCGCGCAGGGCAACTGTATTGGCAGGCGGACGGGCCGGAAGGTTCGCCGGCGCCGGGGCCGGTGCGGTGGTTTTGGCGGTCATCGGTTTGGCGCGTATCCGGGATGCCCCGGGGGTCTGCTTTATCGTTCGCTAGCGTATCATGCAGCACAGCATCAAGCCTGGCCATCCATGACGACCCCTACTTCCGGAAGCCCCGGATCCACCGGACACCCCGCCCGCGGCGACGACAAGGCGCACGGCGTGCTGGCCACCACCCCCCACGGCGTGCTCGCCACCACACGCTACCTGCCGCGCCTGCGGCTGGAGCGCAGCGCCGTGCTGGCGCAGCACCAGTGGATGGCCCCCGGCCTGCGCGGTCTGGCCAAGGGCCAGCGCAGCATGGCCAGCTGGGACGAGGACAGCGTGACCATGGCCGTCGAGGCCGGCCGGCAGCTGCTGCAGGCGCTGCCCGGCTGCGCGCCGGCAGGTCTGACGCTGGCCTCGACCACCCTGCCCTTCGCCGACCGCCTCAATGCCGCCATCGTCGCCGCCGCGGTCGGCCTGCCCGATGCCGCCGCCACGCGCGACCTGGCCTCCAGCCCGCGCGCCGCGCTGGGCGAACTGGCGGCAGCGCTGCGCCAGCCGGCGGCCGATGTGCAACTGCTGCTGGCCGCCGAGCGCCGCATCGCGCGGCCCGCCAGCACGCAGGAGATGATCTTCGGCGACGGCGCCGCCGGTGCCGTGGTCGGCCGCGGCGACGTGCTGGCCACGCACCTGGCCTCGGCCACGCGCCATGCCGACTTCGTCGACCACTTCCGCGAGGCCGGCCATGACCACGACTACGGCTGGGAAGAGCGCTGGGTGCGCGACGAGGGCTACATGAAGCTCGCGCTCGGCACGCTGCGGCAGTGCCTGGCCGAGGCCGGCGTGGCGGCGGCGGACATCGCCCACTTCGCGATGCCGGCGCCGCTGCCCAAGGTCAACGATGCGGTGGCCAAGAAGCTCGGCATCGCACCCGCCGCGGTGGTGAGTGCAGGGCACGAAGCCGGTGGCGACCTCGGCTGCGCGCAGCCCCTGGCGCTGCTGGACGTTGCGCTGCGCGCGGCCGCGCCGGGTGCGCTGATCCTGGTGGCCGCCTTCGGCAGCGGCTGCGATGCGCTGCTGCTGCGCCGCACCGATCGGCCCTGCCCCGGCGGCGTGCCCACTGCGGGCAAGCCAGAGACCAGCTACCTCAAATACCTCTCGTTCAGCGGCCAGATCGAGCTCGAGTGGGGCATGCGGGCCGAGATGGACAACAAGACCGCACTCACCGCCGCCTGGCGCGAACATGGCCGCATGGCCCGCTTCGAAGGCGGCCGCTGCAGCGCCTGCGGCACCGTGCAGTTTCCGCGCACCGGGGTCTGCGTCAACCCCGAATGCCGTGCGCAGGGCACGCAACAGGTGCTCAGCCTGGCCGACGTGCCGGCGCGCGTGCTCTCGCACACCAGCGACTTTCTCGCCTACACGCCGCATCCGCCCTTCCAGTTCGGCCATGTCGATTTCGACGGCGGTGGCCGCGTGCTGATGGAGTTTGCCGACACCGATGCCGGCGAGCTGACGGTCGGCCTGCCGCTGCGCATGGTCTACCGCGTGAAGGAATTCGACCGCAACCGCGGCTATCGCCGCTATTTCTGGAAAGCCACGCCGGTCCGCGGCGCGGCGGGGGGCAACTGATGGCCAGCGGCATTCGCGACAAGGTCGCCATTCTCGGCATGGGCTGCTCGCGCTTCGGCGAGCGCTGGGACATGGACGCCGACGGTCTCATGCTCGAGGCCTTCAACGAGGCCGCGGCCGACGCCGGCATCGGCGCCGCGCAGCTGCAGGCCGCCTGGCTGGGCGTGTGCCTGGAAGAGAACAACATCGGCAAGACCGCCGGCCCGCTGGCCAATGCGCTGCGGCTGCCGCGCATCGCCGCCACGCGCGTCGAGAACGCCTGCGCCACCGGCACGGAGGCGCTGCGCGGCGCCGCCTATGCGGTGGCGGCCGGCGCCTACGACATCGTGCTGGCGATGGGTGTCGAGAAGCTCAAGGACACCGGCTACGGCGGCCTGCCCGTGCGCACGCGCGGCGTCGCCAACGACCTCTGGCTGCCCAACAGCACCGCGCCCGGCGCCTTTGCGCAGCTGGCCTCGGCCTATGCCGCCAAGCACCGGGTGGACGCCAAGGACCTCAAGCGCGCGATGGCCCATGTCTCGGTGAAGAGCCACGCCAATGCCGCGCTCAACCCCAAGGCCCACCTGCGCAACGCCATCACCGAGGAGGACGTGCTCAAGGCCGCCACCATCGCCGCGCCGCTGGGCCTGTACGACTGCTGCGGCGTCAGCGACGGCGCGGCCTGCGCCATCCTCACCACGCCCGAGATCGCCCGCGCCCTGCACCCCGACCGCGAGGTGGTGACCATCAAGGCGCTGGAGCTGTCGGTCAGCAACGGCGAGGAACAGACCTTCAGCGGCCCGAAGGCCTGGGACGGCGCCAGCATCCAGACCGCGCGCGAGGCCGGGGCCCGCGCCTATGCCAGCGCCGGCATCACCGACCCGCGCCGCCAGATCCACATGGCCGAGGTGCACGACTGCTTCTCGATCACCGAGGCCGTGCTGATGGAGGACCTGCAGTTCAGCGCCGAAGGCCGCGTCATCCACGACGTGCTCGACGGCGTCTTCGACCGCGGCGGCGCGCTGCCGGTGCAGCCCGACGGCGGCCTCAAGTGTTTCGGCCACCCGATCGGCGCCTCGGGCCTGCGCATGGTCTACGAGATCTGGCTGCAGATCCTCGGCCGCGCCGGCCAGCGCCAGCTGCCGCGCGTCGACCTCGGCCTCACGCACAACCTTGGCGGCCATCCGCACCAGAACGTCTGCGCCGTGGCCATCGTGGGCCGGCAGGGCGCCTGAACCACCCTCCCTCAACCGCATCGTCACCACCATGAACGAAGAAGCCTCCCCCGTAACGGCCAGCGTCGACGGCTGCGTCGGCCTCATCACGCTCAACCGGCCGCAGAAGTTCAACTGCCTGTCGCCTCAGGTCTTCGAGTGCATGTACGACGCCTTGCGCCGCCACGAGGCCGACCCCGCGGTGCGCTGCATCCTGATCGAGGGCGTGGGCGACCATTTCTGCACCGGCGCCGACCTCGACGCCGTGCAGCACCGTCGCAGCGAACCCGCCGTGCTGCGCGACTACATGCGCGTCGGCCATCGCGCCATGCTCGCGCTCGAAGCCAGCCCGCTGCCGGTGGTGGTGGCCGTGCAGGGCCTGTGCCTGGCCGGCGGCCTGGAGCTGATGCTGGCCTGCGACGTGGCGCTGGCGGCCGGCAACGCACGCTTCGGCGACCAGCACGCGCAGTTCGGGCTGGTGCCGGGATGGGGCGGCAGCCAGCGCCTGCCGCGCATCGTGGGCATGCGCCGCGCCATGCACCTGTTCTTCACCGCCCAGCGCATCGATGCCCCCACGGCGCTGAGCTGGGGGCTGGTCAACCAAGTCTGCGAGCCCGAGCAGCTGCACGCCACCGCGCTCGCCTACGGCCAGGCGATGGGCCGGCGCAGCCGCCATGGCCTGGCGTCGATGAAGCGCCTGGCGCGCGAAGGCGCCGACATCACGCTGGCCAAATCGCTGGTGATGGAGGAGGACATCGGCCTGCACGCGCTGCTGCACCCCGACGTCACCGAAGGCCTGGCCGCCTTCCAGGAGCGCCGCGACCCGGCGTTCAAGTAGGCCCGCGTCCGGCCGCGCAGGCCCGCCCCCATTTCTATCCATCCCCCCTTCGACAGGAGAACTTCGACATGCGAGGACTCAGCGGCAAGACCGCCATCGTCACCGGCGCCGGAAGCGGCATCGGCCGTGCCATTGCCACCCGGCTGGCGGCCGAGGGCTGCGTGGTCGGGATCTTCGACATCAACGAGGCCGGCGCCGCCGACGCCGTGGCTGCCATCGAAGCCGCCGGCGGCAAGGCGCTGGCGGTGGCCTGCGACATCACCGACTACGCCGCCGTCACCGCAGCCGTGGCCCGCTTCGAGCAGCAGGCCGGCCAGGGCACCGACGTGCTCGTCAACAACGCCGGCTGGGACACGCCCATGCCCTTCCTGAAGACCGAACCGGCCTTCTGGCAGAAGGTGACGGCGATCAACTGGTTCGGCCCGCTGCACATGACCCATGCCGTGGCGCAGGGCATGGCCGCGCGCAAGCGCGGGCGCATCGTGCAGATCGCCTCCGACGCCGGCCGCGTGGGCTCCAGCGGCGAGGTCGTCTATTCGGGCTGCAAGGGCGCCACCATCGCCTTCAGCAAGGCCCTGGCGCGTGAACTGGCGCGTGCCAACGTGACCATCAACACCGTCTGCCCCGGCCCCACCGACACGCCGGCGATGGCCGCCTTTGTCGGCACCGGCGAACAGGGGCAGAAGATCCGCGACGCCATGGTCAAGGGCGTGCCCCTGGGCCGCATCGGCGTACCCGACGACTACCCCGGTCTCGTGGCCTTCCTGGCCAGCGACGACGCGGCTTTCATGACCGGCCAGACCATCAGCGTGTCCGGCGGTCTCACCATGCACGGCTGAACGCCAAGGAGCACTCACATGGCCAAGGAATACAAGGACATCCTGTACGACGTCAGCAACGGCGTCGTGCGCATCACCATCAACCGCCCGGAGGTCTACAACGCCTTCCGCAACCAGACGCTCGAGGAGCTGATCGACGCGCTGCACCGAGCCGACGAGGAGCGCAGCGCCAACGTGATGGTGCTCGCGGGCGCCGGCGACAAGGCCTTCTGCACCGGCGGCGACCAGAAGATCCACCACAACGAATCCGGCCTGTACGGGCCGCGCGGCACCGTGGGCATGCCCATCGAGGAGATGCAGACGGCGCTGCGCGACCTGCGCAAGGTCAGCATCGCCCGCGTGCAGGGTTTTGCCATCGGCGGCGGCAATGTCTTCGCGACCATCTGCGACATCACGCTGGCCAGCGAGAAGGCCAGCTTCGGCCAGGTGGGCCCGAAGGTGGGATCGGTCGACCCGGGCTGGGGCACCGCCTACCTGGCGCGCATCGTCGGCGAGAAGAAGGCGCGCGAGATGTGGTTCACCTGCCAGCGCTACAGCGCCCAGGAGGCCAAGGAGATGGGCCTGGTCAACAAGGTGGTGCCGCACGACCAGCTCGACGCCGAGGTCGACAAGTGGTGCGCCATGATCAACGAGATGAGCCCGACGGCGCTGACCATCGCCAAGCGCAGCTTCAACGCCGACAGCGAGACCATCCGCGGCATCAGCTTCCAGGGCATCCAGACGGTCAAGCATTTCTACCAGACCGACGAGAGCAAGGAAGGCGTGGCGGCCTTCAACGAGCGCCGCAAGGCCGACTTCAAGAAGTTTGCCGGCTGAACGCGTCGGAGAAGGGGACGGGCACCGCCGTGACGATCGACCGCAGCCGCATCGGCTTTGCGACCGCACCGACGCGGGTGCCCATCGACGCCTGGCGCGTCAAGCTGTTCTGCCAGGCGATCGGCGAGACTGACGCCGTCCACTGGGATGACGCGGCCGCGCGCGCGGCCGGCCATCCGGCCTGCCCGGTGCCGCCCACCTTCCTGAAGGCCGTCGAGGGCGAACACTTCGGCAGTGCCGCGCTGCTGCAGCTGCTGCAGGTGCCGCTGACCGGCGTGCTGCATGCCGAGCAGCGCTTTGACCACCTGGCGCCGGCGCACGTCGGCGACGTGGTCGAGGTGAGCCGGCGCGTCGAGCGCATCGACGACAAGAAGAACGGCGCGCTCACCTTCATCGTCGTCGACACCGACTACCGCGTCGGCGGCCGCAGCGCGGCACGCAGCACGCAGACCATCCTGGTGCGCAACAGCGTCGCGGCATGAGCTGGCCCGCCGAGATCACGCTCAAGAGCGAACCCGTCACGCCGCTGCAGCTGGCGCTGTTTGCCGCCGCCTCGGGCGACCACAACCCCCTGCACCTGGACCCCGAGGCCGCACGACGTGCCGGCTTCGAGCGGCCGCTGGTGCACGGCATGCTGTCGATGGCGCTGGCTGGACGGCTGTTCAGCCAGCACCTGGGCG
Source organism: Pseudomonadota bacterium (assembly GCA_963205525.1). Next base: position 44,543 of record CAUJJP010000193.1, read on the forward strand.
TGGGCTGCGTGCGCATGCTGCACACCCGCTTCACCGGCGTGGCACTGGTCGGCGACACGCTGGAACTCACGGCCACGCTGGAGCGCGAGGCCGACGGGCTCGCGCACTATGCGCTGCGCGGCGTCACCGGCCGCGGCAGCGAGGCCATCGGCGGATCGGCCCTCGTCGGGCAGCCCTTGCCATGAAGCGCCTGGTCGACGCGCTGGCCCCGGGGCAACGCGTCTGGCTGCCCACGCTGTCCAATGAATCGGCGCTGCTGGCGGCCGAGCTGCAGGCCGACCCCGGGCGCGCGCGCGGCGTCACCTTCGTCGGCGTGCAGTTTCCGGGCATCGACCGCCTGGACCCGCTGGCCCTGCACCCCGAGGCGCGCCAGCTCGGCTGGTTCATGACCCCGGGCCTGCGCCGCGGGTTGTGCGAAGGCCGCGCGCAGCTGCTGGCGCAGGACTACCTCGGCATCGCCCGTCACCTGCGCGAGGCCGAGCCCTTCGACGTCGCCTTCGCCCAGCTCACGCCACCCGATGCCGATGGCTGGTGCGCACCGGGGCTGACGGCGGACTTCCTGCCGCTGCTGTGGTCGCGTGCCCAGCACCGCGTCGCCCATCTGAACCCGCGGCTGCCGCGGCTGGCCAGTCCGTTCCGCGTGCATGTCTCGGCGATCGACCATGCGGTCGAGGCCGATGCGCCGCTGCTGGATTTTGCCGACCCGCAGCCCGGCGCACTGGAGGCCCGCATCGGCGCCCATGTGGCCGGCCTGGTGCACGACGGCGATACCCTGCAGTTCGGCATCGGCGGCGTGCCGCTGTCGCTGGCGGCGGCGCTGACCGGCCATCGGCGGCTGCGCTTTCATGGCGGCATGCTGCCCTCGGCGCTGCGCACGCTGTGGGACGCTGGTGCGCTCGACCGCGACGCGCCGCTCACCACCGGCGTCGTGCTCGGCGACGCGGCGCTGCGCGACTTCGCGGCCACACTGCCCCACCTGCGGCTCGTCGACGTGACGCAGACGCACGACCCGGCGCGCATCGCCGCGCTGCCGCGATTTGTCGCCGTCAACGGCGCCGTCGAGGTCGACCTCTTCGGCCAGGTCAACGCCGAGCGCGCCGGCGGCAGCATCCAGGCCGGTGCCGGCGGCCTGCCGGCCTTCGCGCAGGGCGCGCTGGCCTCGCCCGGAGGCCGCCTGGTGATCGCCCTGCCCGCCACCGCCAAGGGCGGCAGCGTCTCGCGCATCGTGCCGGCGCTGGGCACGCAGGCGCTGGTGACGCTGCCGCGCCAGCTGGCCGACGCCGTCGTCACCGAGCACGGCGTGGCCGAACTGCGCGGCCTGTCGCTGCACGAACGCGCGCGGGCGCTGATCGCCATCGCCGCCCCCGACCACCAGGCCGCACTGGCGGCGGCCTGGGACGACATCCTCCGCACCACATGACACATCCCGCCATTCCCGCCGGCTTCGTGCCGGTCAAGCTCGGCAGCCACTTCGCCAGCCACAGCGCCAGCCTGCTCGCACGCTGGCATGCCGGCAAGCTGCAGGTCGGCTTCGTCGTCGAGCCCCACCAGACCAACCCCGGCGGCAACTGCCACGGCGGCATGCTGAGCCTGCTGGCCGACATCGTGCTGTCCAGCGCCGCGCAGTACCAGACCGACATCCCGCGCCAGTTTCTGCCCACCATCAGCCTGCAGCTCGACTTCATGAACGGCGCGCCGCAGGACCAATGGGTGCAGGGCGAGGCCGACATCCTGCAGGTGACGAACAAGCTCGTCTTCTCGCAGGGCCTGCTCACCTGCAGCGGCAAGACGGTGGCGCGTGCCAGCGGCGTCTTCCGCCGCGGGCCGCTGCTGCCCGACAGCGAGAGCGACCACCGCCTGCAGCTGCCGGGAATGCCGGTCAGAGCCGGATGAGCCGCTTGCCGAGGTTCTCGCCGCGGTAGAGCCCGGCGATGGCGTCGGGCGCCTGTTCGATGTCCTCCAGCACCTCTTCCACATACTGCAGACGCCCTTCGCGCAGCCAGCGTGCGAGGTCGACACGGGCGATGTCGCCGTAATCGGGGTGGTCGAAGATCACGAAGCCCTGCATGCGCGCCCGCTTGACGAGCAGATGGCGCTCGACCCGCGGGCCCAGGGGCGGCGGGTTCCAGTTGGCGACCGACGCCGTGCCACAGATGACGACACGCGCACCGACGGCCAGGTGCGCCATCACCGTGTCGCTGACCGGTCCGGCGGTGTTGTCGAAATAGACGTGCACGCCGCCTGCACAGGCTTCGGCCAGCGCCTCGGCAAAGCCGGCGGCCTTGTAGTCGAGCGCGACCTCGTAGCCGAAGCGCTCCAGGCAGAGCCGGCGCTTGGCCTCGCCGCCGGCAATGCCGATCGTGCGGCAGCCCTGCAGCCTGGCGATCTGGCCGACGGCCGAGCCGACCGCGCCCGCGGCCGTGGACACCACCACCGTCTCGCCGGCGCGCGGCTGGCCGATCTGCAGCAGCCCGTGGTGCGCCGTGATGCCGTTGATGCCCATCACACCGAGCGCCGTCGACAGCGGCAGATCGGTCTCCGTCACGCGGCGCTGGATCTGCGCCGGATCGACCACCGCCCAGTCCTGCCAGCCGAAGAGCCCGGTGACCGGCGTGCCGATCGGCCAGTCGGGGTGGTTCGACGCGTCGATCTCGCCGGCCGCGAAGGACCGCATCACGGCGCCCACGGCCACCGGTTCGGCATAGTTGGCCGCCGCATTGACCCAGCCGCGCATCGCCGGCTCGACCGACAGCCAGCGGTTGCGCACCCGCACCTGGCCCGGCCCGGGCTCGGGCCGCGGCGTCTGCACGATGCGGAAATGTGTCGCCTGCGGGACACCTTCAGGGCGGCTGGCCAGCAGCACCTGGCGGTTGGAGTCGGTCGTGTTCAAAGGGGTCTCCATCAAGGTTGGTCCTGAGTTGCAATCGTGGGCTCTTTGATATAGTACACATGTGTACCGTGTACATCCATACACTGCACCGCAGCATCGCGAAAGGGGAAACACCGATGGCAGGCAAGTGGTTCGAGGAGTTCAAAGCCGGGCAGGTCGTCGACCACGAGATCCGACGCACCGTCACCGAGGCCGACAACATGTGGTTCAGCAACGCCACCTGCAACCCGGCGCAGATCCACATCGACTTCGAATACTGCAAGGGCACCGAATTCGGCCAGCCGCTGGTCAACAGCATCTTCACGCTGGGGCTGGTGATCGGCCTGTCGGTGCAGGATACGACGCTGGGCACCACGGTGGCCAACCTCGGCATGACCGACACGCGCTTCCCGAAGCCGGTCTTCCACGGCGACACCATCCGCTCGCGCACCACGGTCCAGGAGGTCCGCGACAGCAAGTCGCGGCCCAACGCGGGCATCGTGACCTTCCTGCACCAGGGCTTCAACCAGCGCGGCGAAGAGGTCTGCAGCTGCACGCGCCAGGCGCTGATGCTGCGGAGGCCCGCCGCATGAAGCTGCGTTCGCTCCTCTTCGTGCCCGCCGACAGCGAGCGCAAGCTGGCGAAGTCGGTCGCCAGCACGGCCGACGTGCTGATCCTCGACCTCGAGGATGCGGTGGCCGAATCGCGCAAGCCGGTGGCGCGCGGCATGGCGGCCGAATTCATCGCCGCCCACGCCGCCACGATGAAGCCGCGCCTGTACGTGCGCATCAACCCGCTGGACACGCCGCTGGCCATGCCCGACCTGGCCGCGGTCGTGGTGCCGGGGCTGGCCGGCATCCTGCTGCCCAAGATGCGCAGCGTGGCCGATCTCGTGCAGCTCGGCCACGGGCTGGATGCGCTCGAAGCCCGCGCCGGCCTGGCCCACGGCAGCGTGAAGATCATCCCCGTGGCCACCGAGACGCCGCAGGCCATGCTGGCCATGGGCGGCTTTGCCGATACCGTGCTGCCGCGACTGGCCGGCGTCACCTGGGGTGCCGAGGACCTGTCGGCCGCGATCGGCGCCGTCTCCAACAAGGACGAATGCGGCGCCTATTCGCCCTTGTACGAGTGGGCGGCCTCGCTGTGCCTGGCCGCCGCGGGCGCCGCCGGCGTGCCGCCGATCGACACCGTGCACACCGACTTCTGCGACACCGAGGGCCTGGTGCGCGCCTGTCGCGCCTCGCGCCGCCGCGGCTTTCGCGGCCGCATCGCCATCCACCCCGACCAGGTGGCGGCCATCAACGACGCCTATTCACCGAGCGAAGCCGAACTGGCGCACGCGCGCCGCATCGTCGAGGCCTTCGACGCCGACCCCGAGGCCGGCACGCTGCAGATCGACGGCGTGATGATCGACAAGCCCCACCTCACCCAGGCCCGCCGGACGCTGGCGGCCGCCCAGGAGTAAGCCCCCCATGGACTTTTCCATCAGCGAAGACCACCGCGCCATCCGCGACGGCGTGGCCGCCGTCGTCAAGCGCTTCGACGACGAATACTGGCTCGCGCGCGACGAGGACGGCGAGTTTCCGCGCGAGTTCCACCGCGCGATGGCCGATGCCGGCTGGCTGGGCATCACCATGCCGGCCGAATACGGCGGCGCCGGCCTCGGCGTCACCGAGGCCGCGATCATGATGCACGAGGTCGCCAGCCACGGCGGCGGCATGGCGGCGGCCAGCACGGTGCACATCAACCTGTTCGGGCCGCACCCCATCGTGGTGTTCGGCACGCCGGAACAGAAGGCGCGCTGGATCCCGCGCCTGGTCGCCGGCGAAGACCAGTGCGCCTTCGGCTTCACCGAGCCCGATGCCGGCCTGAATACCACCGCGATCAAGACCTTCGCGCAGAAGGTGCCCGGCGGCTACCTCGTGCACGGGCAGAAGGTCTGGACCAGCACAGCGCAGGTGGCCAGCAAGATCATGCTGCTGACGCGCACCACCAAGCTCGAGGACTGCAAGCGCCCCACCGACGGCATCACGATCTTCTACACCGACCTCGACCGCAGCAAGATCGAGGTGCGCCGCATCCCCAAGATGGGCCGCAAGGCGGTGGACAGCAACGCCATCTTCATCGACGGCCTGTTCATCCCCGAGAGCGACCGCATCGGCGAGGAGGGCAAGGGCTTCTCGTACATCCTGCACAGCCTGAACCCCGAGCGGCTGCTGGTGGCCAGCGAGGCCATCGCCATCGGACAGGACGCGCTGCACCGTGCCGCCCGTTATGCCCGCGAGCGCATCGTCTTCGACCGGCCGATCGGCCAGAACCAGGGCATCCAGCACCCGCTCGCCGAGCGCTGGATGGCATTGGAAGCCGCGTGGGCGATGGTGATGAAGGGCGCCTGGCTCTACGACAACCACCAGCCCTGCGGCGCCGAAGCCAACACCGCGAAATTTCTCGGCGCGCGTGCCGGCCAGGACGCCGCCATGCAGGCCGTGCTCACCCACGGCGGCTTCGGCTACGCCAAGGAATACCACGTCGAGCGCCTGCTGCGCGAGGTGACGATCACCCGCATCGCACCGGTCACCGAGCAGCTCATCCTGTCGTTCATCGCCGAGAAGGTGCTGGACCTCCCGAAGTCCTACTGAAGGCCAACCGCATGTTCAAACGCGACCTGTTCAACGAGGATCACGAAGCTTTCCGCGACACCGTTCGCCGCTTCATCGCCAACGAAATCGCCCCGCACCATGAGCGCTGGGAGCAGGAAGGCCTGGTGCCGCGCGAGCTGTGGCTGAAGGCCGGCGCCGCCGGCCTGCTGTGCTGCACCGTGCCCGAGGCCTACGGCGGCGCCGGCGCCGACTACCTGTTCGACGTGGTGGTGTTCGAGGAGATGGCGCGCTCGGGCTTCACCGGGCCGGGCTTCATGATCCATTGCGACCTCGTGGCCACCTACGTCGCCAGCTTCGGCAGCGAGGCGCAGAAGCGCCAGTGGCTGCCAAAGATGGTGCGCGGCGAGGCCATCGGCTCGCTGGGCATGACCGAGCCGCATGCCGGCTCCGACCTCAAGGCCATCCGCACGAAGGCGGTGCGCGACGGCGACGACTTCGTCATCAGCGGCCAGAAGGTCTTCATCTCCAACGGCCAGCTCTGCGACCTCATCGTGCTGGCCACCAAGACCGACAGCGCGGCCGGTGCCAAGGGCGTGACGCTCTTCCTCGTCGACACCAGCCTGCCGGGCTTTCGCCGCGGCAAGAACCTGCACAAGCTGGGCATGAAGGCGCAGGACACCTCGGAGCTCTTCTTCGACGAACTGCGCGTGCCCGCATCGGCCATGCTGGGCGAGGAAGGCAAGGGCTTCGAGCTGATGATGACCAAACTGGCGCAGGAGCGCCTGGCCCAGGCCATCCGCTCGGCCACGGTGTCCGAGACGGTGATCGACTGGACGGTCGACTACACCGCCGGACGCAAGGCCTTCGGCAAGACCATCGGCGACTTCCAGAATACGCAGTTCAAGCTGGCCGAACTCAAGGCCGAGGCCACCGTGGCCCGCGTCTTCACCGACCAGTGCATCGCCAACTTCATGAAGGGCGAACTGGACGCCGTCGACGCGGCGATTGCCAAGATGCAGTTGTCCAATCTGCACTGCAAGGTGGTGGACGAATGCCTGCAGCTGTTTGGCGGCTGGGGCTACATGTGGGAGTACCCGATCGCCCGCGCCTATGCCGATGCGCGCGTGGTCAAGATCGCCGGCGGCTCGATCGAGGTCATGAAGCACATCATCGGCCGCGAGATGTTCGCCCGCCACAAGCCACGCGACACACAGCTCGCCGGCGTCAACCCCGCCTGAGGGACACCGCGGCGCCACGCCCCTTCCACTGGAGAGAACCTCACGTGAATGCCATTCCATTCCGCCCCGACGTGCTCGCGGGCAAGCGCATCCTCGTCACCGGCGGCGGCACCGGCCTGGGCAAGGAGCTGTCGCGCACCTTCGTCTCGCAGGGCGCGCAGGTGCACATCTGCGGCCGCCGCGAGAACGTGCTGCAGGCCACGGTGGACGAGCTCCGCGCCGTGGCCGCACATGGCGGCACCATCGAGCACCACATCTGCGACGTGCGCGACCCGGCGCAGATCGAGGCCATGGTCGAGCGCATTTGGGCCGGCGGCCCGCTGACCGGCCTGATCAACAACGCCGCGGCCAATTTCATCGCACCCTCGGTCGAGATCTCGCCGCGCGGTTTCGAGGCCGTGCGCTCGACGGTGATGGACGGCGCGCTGCACGCCACGCTGGCCTGCGGCCGGCGCTGGATCGCGCAGGGCCTGCCGGGCTCGGTGGTGAGCATGCTCGTCACCTGGGTCTGGACCGGGTCGGCCTACGTACTGCCGTCGGTGATGAGCAAGACCGCGGTGCACGCGATGACGATGTCGCTGGCGGTCGAATGGGGCCGCCACAACATCCGCGTCAATGCCGTGGCGCCGGGCCCCTTCCCCACCGAGAGCGCGTGGGAGAAGCTGGCCCCCATCCCGAAGGCCAACGTGGGCGCGGCCTCGTCGGACGAGGTGCCGATGGGCCGCTTCGGCCGCATGCCCGAGCTGTGCAACCTGCTGACCTTCCTGCAGTCCGACGGCTGCGAATACCTCACCGGCCAGAACATCGCCATCGACGGCGGCCACCACCTGGCGGCACCGTCGACCTTTGCCGCGCTCGGGCGCCTGACGCCCGAGGACTGGGCCGAGGCCAAGGCCAGCGTGCGCGCCAAGGCGGCGGTGGAGAAGTCGCAACGCAGCACGGGCTGAGACCCACCGGAGTGCATCGATGTCGATCCACCGCCGCCAGGCGCTGGCGCTGCTGGCAGCCGGCACCCTGCCTGCCAGCGCGCGCGCGCAGGCCTTCCCATCCCGCCCCATCACGCTGATCGCACCGTCGGTGCCCGGCGGGTCCACCGACGTCGTCTGCCGCGCCCTGGCCGATGCCGTGGGCCGCCGCCTGGGCGTGCAGGTGCTGGTGGAGAACAAGGCCGGCGCCGGCGGCGCACTCGGCGCGATGGCGCTGGCCAATGCCCGGCCCGACGGTCACCTGCTGTCGCTGCTGCCGCTGGCGGTCTTTCGCGTCGCGCTGATGCAGGACGTGCCCTTCGACCCGCTGCGCGACCTGGCCTACGTGGCCGGCCTGGGTGGCTATACCTTCGGTCTCGCGGTCCCCGAATCGGCTCCCTACCGGACCCTGGCCGACCTGCTGGACCATGCCCGCCGGCGCCCCGGCGAGCTGACCTACGGCCATGCCGGCGTGGGCAGCACGCCCCACCTGGCGGTGGAAGAACTGGCGCTCAAGACCGGCGTGCAGTTCACCGCCATCCCCTACAAGGGATCGAACGAGGCGCTGGCTGCGCTGCTGGGCGGGCAGGTGTCGATGATGAGCGGCACGTCGGAGTTCGTGCCGCACGTGCAGGCGGGCAAATTGCGGGTGCTGGCCACGCTCGGCGCCCGCCGGTCGCCCGCCTTCCCGCATGCGCCGACGCTGCGCGAAGCCGGTGTCGACATCGTCAACGAGTCGCCCTTCGGCATCGGCGCGCCGCGCGGCACCGACCCCGCCGTCGTGAGAATCCTCCATGACGCCTTCCGCGCCGCACTCGACGAACCGGCGGTGCGCGACGCTTTCTCGCGCTACCACCTTCCCATCCTGCCGCTGAGCAGTGTCGAGTACGAGGCCTTCGCCCGCCGCACGGTGCAGGCCGAGCGCGCCACGCTGGCGCGCCTGAACCTGCTGAAGAAGCCCTGATGGCCGACGCGCTGCTCGACCTGCGCCTGCACGCCGCGCGCAGACCCAAGGCCACGGCGGTCGTCTGCGGCTCCCAGCGGCTCAACTACGCCGAGCTCGAGGCCCTGGCCAACCGGCTGGCCGTGGTGGTCCGCGACGCCGGCCTGGTGCGCGGCGACCATGCGGTGGTGGTGCTGGGCAACCGGCCCGATCTGCTGGCGATGGCCTGGGCCGCCTGGCGCACGGGCATCTACCTCACGCCGCTGTCGACCGCACTGTCGACCGTGGAGCTGGCGCGCCTGATCGAACACTGCGACGCACGGCTGGTGCTGGCCGATGGCGCGCGACCGGAGTTGACGGCCCCCTTGCCGGGGCTGGTGACGCCGCCGGCCGGTGCCATGCGCTGGCTGTCGCTGGGGGGCGGCATCGAGGGCTACGACGCGGTGGAGCCGCTGCTGGCCGCCGCATCGCCGCTGCCGGTGGCGCACGAGCCACCCGGTGCGCTGATGATGACCACGTCGGGCACCACCGGCACCCCCAAGGGCGTCATCCGCCCGCTGCTGCCGCCGGACTGGCGGGGCACGCCGCCCTTTGCAGCCGACCTCATCGGCCTGTTCGGCGTCGGCGGCGACGAGGTGCGCTACCTGTCGACGGCACCGCTCTATCACGCGGCACCGCTGCGCTTCGCGCTCGCGGTGACGGCAGGCGGCGGCTGCGTGCACGTGATGGAACGCTTCGATGCCGGCGAGGCGCTCGAGCTGCTGGAGCGCGAGGCCATCACCCACAGCCAGTGGGTGCCCGCGATGTTCCAGCGCCTGCTGGCGCTGCCCGATGCGCGTCGCGCCGCCTTCAGCGCACCGTCGCACCGTGTGGCCATCCACGGTGCGGCACCCTGCCCCGTTGCGGTCAAGCAGGCGATGATCGCGTGGTGGGGGCCGATCCTCGTCGAGTACTACTCGGGCAGCGAAGGTGTCGGGCTGACGATGCTCGACTCGCACGAAGCACTGGCGCATCCGGGCTCGGTGGGACGTGCCCGCAAGGGCCGACTGCACGTGGTCGACGATGCCGGGCGCGAATTGCCGCCGGGCGCCAGCGGCCTGGTCTGCTTCTCGGGCATCGCCCCGTTCGCCTACCACCGCGCCCCTGAGAAGACCGCCGCACGCACGCTGCCGGGCGGGCTGCAGACCTTCGGCGACATCGGCCATGTCGACGCCGAGGGCTGGCTCTACCTGACCGACCGCCTCGACGACATGATCATCTCCGGCGGCGTGAACATCTACCCGCAGGAGATCGAGGACGCCATCGCCGCCGTTCCCGGGGTCTGGGAATGTGCCGTGGTGGGTGTGGCGCACGAGCGCTTCGGCGAACGGCCCGTGGCCTTCGTCGTGCCGCACCGGGCGCACGACCCGGCCACCGTACTCGAAGCGGTGCAGCGGCATTGCGAGCAGGTGCTCGGCCGCTTCAAGCAGCCCGAAGCCATCCACCTGCTGCCGGAACTGCCGCGCACGCCGACCGGCAAACTGCTGCGGCGCCAGCTGCGCCAGACCACCCCATCCCACCACGAGCCAAAGCCATGAAGATCCTTGTTCCGGTCAAGCGTGTCGTCGACTACAACGTCAAGGTGCGCGTGAAGTCCGACGGCACCGGGGTCGATCTGGCCAACGTCAAGATGAGCATGAACCCCTTCGACGAGATCGCCGTCGAAGAAGCCATGCGCCTGAAGGAAAAGGGCGTGGCCACCGAGGTCATCGCCGTCTCCTGCGGCCCGACGCAGTGCCAGGAAACGCTGCGCACCGCGATGGCCATCGGCGCCGACCGCGCCATCCTGGTCGAATGTGCCGATGAACTGCAGCCGCTGGCCGTGGCCAAGCTGCTCAAGGCCCTGCTCGACAAGGAACAGCCCGGCCTCGTCATCCTGGGCAAGCAGGCCATCGACGACGACTGCAACCAGACCGGCCAGATGCTGGCGGCACTCGCCGGCCTGCCGCAGGCCACCTTTGCCAGCAAGGTGGAGGTCGAAGGCGGCAAGGCCGTCATCACGCGCGAAGTCGACGGCGGCCTGGAGCGGCTCTCGCTCCAGCTGCCGGCCATCGTCACCACCGACCTGCGCCTGAACGAGCCGCGCTACGTCACGCTGCCCAACATCATGAAGGCCAAGAAGAAGACGCTGGACGTGGTCAAGCCGGCCGACCTGGGTGTGGACGTCACCCCGCGCATCAAGACGCTGACAGTCGTCGAACCCCCGAAGCGCGGCGCCGGCGTCAAGGTGCCCGACGTCGCCACGCTGGTGGCCAAGCTGAAGAACGAAGCCAAAGTCATCTGAGGGACGCCGAATGACCACCCTTGTCATTGCCGAACACGACAACGCGTCCATCAAGGGCGCGACCCTCAACACCGTCACCGCGGCCCTGGCCTGCGGTGGCGAGGTCCACGTGCTGGTGGCCGGCGCCAATGCCGCCGCCGCCGCGCAGGCCGCGAGCCAGATCGCGGGTGTGGCCAAGGTGCTGCACGCCGACGCGCCGGGCCTGGACCATGGCCTGGCCGAGAACATGGCCGCGCAGGTCGTCGCCATCGCCAAGGCCTACAGCCACCTGCTGTTCCCGGCCACCGCCGCCGGCAAGAACGTGGCCCCGCGCGTGGCCGCGCTGCTGGACGTGGCGCAGGTCAGCGACGCCACCAAGGTCATCAGCGCCGATACCTTCGAGCGCCCGATCTATGCCGGCAATGCGATGGCCACCGTGCAGAGCCTGGACGCCATCAAGGTCATCACCGTGCGCACCACCGGCTTCGACGCCGCGGCGGCCACGGGTGGCGGCGCGCCAGTCGAAAACCTGAGCGCGGTGGCCGGCAGCGGCCTGAGCAGCTTCCTGGGCAGCGAGATCGCCAAGAGCGACCGCCCCGAGCTCACCGCGGCCAAGATCATCGTCAGCGGCGGCCGGGCTCTCGGCAGCAGCGACAAATTCAGCGAGGTGCTGACGCCGCTGGCCGACAAGCTCGGTGCGGCGCTGGGCGCCAGCCGCGCCGCGGTGGACGCCGGCTATGCGCCCAACGACTGGCAGGTCGGGCAGACCGGCAAGATCGTGGCGCCGCAGCTCTACATCGCTGCCGGCATCAGCGGCGCCATCCAGCACCTGGCGGGCATGAAGGACTCCAAGGTCATCGTGGCCATCAACAAGGACCCCGAGGCGCCGATCTTCAGCGTCGCCGACTACGGGCTGGAGGCCGACCTGTTCACCGCGGTGCCGGAGCTGGTGGCCAGCCTCTGACGATCCTTTTTCCCTGAGACCCCTGCCATGACCGACCTCTCCGCCGAATTCCAGGCCCTGGCCCAGTACCGGCCCACGCACAAGGTGCGCTTCGTCACCGCCGCCAGCCTGTTCGACGGCCACGACGCGGCCATCAACATCATGCGGCGCATCCTGCAGGGCATGGGGGCAGAGGTCATCCACCTCGGCCACAACCGCTCGGTCGACGAGGTGGTGACGGCGGCGCTGCAGGAGGACGTGCAGGGCATCGCCATCAGCAGCTACCAGGGCGGCCACGTCGAATATTTCAAATACATGGTCGACCTGCTGCGCCAGCGCGGCGGCGCGCAGGTGCAGGTCTTCGGCGGTGGCGGCGGCGTCATCGTGCCGGCCGAGATCCGCGAGCTGCAGGGCTACGGCGTGGCCCGCATCTACAGCCCCGAGGACGGCCAGCGCATGGGGCTGCAGGGCATGATCGGCGAGATGGTCATGCGCTGCGACGTCGACCTGTCGCCGCATGCGCCGAAGGACGTCGCCGCGCTGCAGAGCCACACCGAGGCCGCCTGGCGGTCGCTGGCCCAGGCCATCACCGCGCTGGAGAATGGCCGTGCCGACCCCGCCTTCAAGGCCGCACTGGCCGCGGCCGCCGCCGGCACGAAGATCCCCGTGCTGGGCATCACCGGCACCGGCGGCGCGGGAAAAAGCAGCCTCACCGACGAGCTCATCCGCCGCCTGCGCCTGGACCAGGGTGACGCGCTGCGCGTGGCGGTGATCTCCATCGACCCGTCACGCCGCAAGAGCGGCGGCGCACTGCTGGGCGACCGCATCCGCATGAATGCCATCAGCCCCTGGCAGGCCGGTCCGCGTGTCTTCATGCGCTCCTTGGCCACACGCGACTTCGGCAGCGAGATCAGCCAGGCCCTGCCCGATGTCGTGCTGGCCGCCAAGGCCGCCGGCTTCGACCTCGTGATCGTCGAGACCTCGGGCATCGGCCAGGGCGACGCCGCCATCGTGCCGCTGGTCGACGTGCCGCTGTATGTGATGACGCCCGAATTCGGCGCCGCCAGCCAGCTCGAGAAGATCGACATGCTGGACTTCGCCGAATTCGTCGCCATCAACAAATTCGACCGCAAGGGTGCGGCCGATGCGCTGCGCGACGTCGCCAAGCAGGTGCAGCGCAACCGCAATGCCTTCGGTGCGCCGCCCGAGACCATGCCCGTCTTCGGCACCATGGCCAGCCGCTTCAACGACGACGGCGTCACCGCGCTGTACCAGGCGCTGAAGCCGCGCCTGGCCGCGCTGGGCATGCCGGTGGCCGAAGGCCGGCTGCCGCCGGTGGCCACGCGCCACAGCACGCACCAGACGCCCATCGTGCCGGGCGCGCGCGTGCGCTACCTGGCCGACATCGCCGATACCGTGCGCGGCTACAAGGCCCGGGCGCGGGCGCAGGCCCGGCTGGCGCGTGAGGTGCAGCAGCTGCGCGAGACCGCGCGCATGCTGCACGAAGACGACGCCACGCGCGACGGCGCGAAGAATACCGTGCTCAAGCTGGCCGACGAGCGCGAGGCCCGGCTCGATGCGCACGCCAAGAAGCTGCTGGCCATGTGGCCCGACATGGTCCGCGCCTACGCCGGCGACGAATATGTGGTGAAGATCCGCGACAAGGAGATCCGCACCGGCCTCGTGCACACCACGCTGTCGGGCCAGAAGATCCGCAAGGTGGCGCTGCCGGCCTACGAAGACCACGGCGAGTTGCTGAAGTGGCTGCTGCTGGAGAACGTGCCGGGCAGCTTTCCGTATACCGCCGGCGTCTTTGCCTTCAAGCGCGAAGGCGAGGACCCGACGCGCATGTTTGCCGGCGAGGGCGATGCCTTCCGCACCAACCGGCGCTTCAAGCTGGTCAGCGAAGGGATGCCGGCCAAGCGGCTGAGCACGGCCTTCGACAGCGTCACGCTCTACGGCAACGACCCCGACCCGCGGCCCGACATCTACGGCAAGGTCGGCAATTCGGGCGTCAGCATCGCCACGCTGGACGACCTGAAGGTGCTGTATTCGGGCTTCGACCTGTGCAACCCCAGCACCTCGGTCAGCATGACCATCAATGGGCCCGCACCCAGCATCCTGGCGATGTTCATGAATGCCGCCATCGACCAGCAGCTGGAGAAGTTCCGCACCGACAACGGCCGCGAGCCCACCGACGACGAGGCCGCCAAGATCCGCGCCTGGACGCTGGCCAATGTGCGCGGCACCGTGCAGGCCGACATCCTGAAGGAAGACCAGGGCCAGAACACCTGCATCTTCAGCACCGAGTTCAGCCTGAAGGTGATGGGCGACATCGCCGAATATTTCGTGCACCACGACGTGCGCAATTTCTACTCGGTCAGCATCAGCGGCTATCACATCGCCGAGGCCGGCGCCAACCCGATCAGCCAGCTGGCCTTCACGCTCAGCAACGGCTTCACCTTCGTCGAGGCCTACCTGGCGCGCGGCATGCACATCGACGATTTCGCGCCCAACCTGAGCTTCTTCTTCAGCAACGGCATGGACCCGGAATACACGGTGCTGGGCCGCGTGGCGCGCCGCATCTGGGCCACGGCCATGCGCGACCGCTACGGCGCCAACGAACGGTCCCAGAAGCTGAAATACCACATCCAGACCAGCGGCCGCAGCCTGCACGCGCAGGAGATCGCCTTCAACGACATCCGCACCACGCTGCAGGCGCTGATCGCCATCTACGACAACTGCAACAGCCTGCACACCAACGCCTACGACGAGGCGATCACCACGCCGACCGAGGAGAGCGTGCGCCGCGCGATGGCCATCCAGCTGGTGATCAACCGCGAATGGGGGCTGGCCAAGAACGAAAACCCCAACCAGGGCGCCTTCGTCATCGACGAGCTGACCGAACTGGTGGAAGAGGCGGTGCTGGCCGAATTCGAAAAGATCGCCGAACGCGGCGGTGTGCTGGGCGCGATGGAGACCGGCTACCAGCGCAGCAAGATCCAGGAAGAGAGCATGCACTACGAGATGCTCAAGCACACCGGCGAGCACCCGATCATCGGCGTCAACACCTTCCGCAACCCGCATGGCGACCCGGTGCCCGAGCACATCGAGCTGGCGCGCAGCACCGAGGACGAAAAGCAGAGCCAGCTGAACCGCCTGCGCGACTTCCACGCCCGCCACGCGCACGAGTCGCCGGCCATGCTGCAGCGGCTGCAGCAGGCGGTGATCGACAACGACAATGTCTTCGCGGTGCTGATGGACGCCGTGCGCTGCTGCAGCCTGGGGCAGATCACCAGCGCCTGGTTCGAGGTGGGCGGGCAGTATCGGCGCAGCATGTGATCGCGCCACACCTCCTCCTCCCACCAACTTGAGACACCACACCATGAACAAGCCCGAGATCCACGTCGTCGCCGCTGCCCGCACCGCCATCGGCACCTTCGGCGGCAGCCTCAAGGACATGCCGCTGGCCGACCTGGCCACCGTCGCCGTCAGGGCCGCGCTCGACCGCAGCGGCGTGCCGCTGGACGCCGTGGGCCATCTGGCGATGGGCAACGTGATCCCGACCGACCCGCGCGACGCCTACCTGAGCCGCGTGGCCGCGCTGCAGGCCGGCCTGTCGCAGGACGTTCCGGCCTTCAACGTCAACCGCCTGTGCGGCTCGGGCCTGCAGGCCATCGTCTCGGCCGCTCAGGCCCTGACGCTGGGCGACTGCGACGTCGCGGTGGGCGCGGGTGCAGAGAACATGTCGCGCGGGCCCTACCTGGTGCCGGCCATGCGCTGGGGCGCGCGCATGGGCGACGCGACGATGCTGGACTACATGCTGCAGATCCTGCACGACCCCTTCCACAAGATCCACATGGGCATCACGGCCGAGAACGTCGCCGACGCCCACGGCATCTCGCGCGAGGACATGGACCGCCTGGCCGCCGAAAGTCACCGTCGCGCCGCGCGGGCCATCGCCGAAGGCCGCTTCAGGGAACAGATCGTCCCGGTGCCCGTCGTCACGCGCAAGGGCACCGTCCAGTTCGACACCGACGAGCACGTGAAGCCGGACACCACGATCGAGCTGCTGGCGAAGATGAAGCCCGCCTTCCGCAAGGAGGGTGGCACGGTGACGGCGGGCAACGCCTCGGGCATCAACGACGGTGCCGCTGCCGTCGTGCTGGCGACCGGCGAGGCCGTGAAGACCCACGGACTCAAGTCGCTGGCACGCCTGGTGTCGTACGCCCACGCCGGCGTGGACCCCAAGCTCATGGGCATCGGCCCCGTGCCGGCCACGCGCAAGGCGCTGGCCCGCGCCGGCCTGCAGGTGGCCGACCTCGATGTCATCGAGAGTAACGAGGCCTTTGCGGCCCAGGCCTGCGCCGTGACGAAGGTTCTGGCGCTCGACCCCGCCAAGGTCAACCCCAACGGGTCGGGTATCTCGCTGGGCCACCCGGTGGGTGCCACCGGTGCCCTGATCACGACGAAGGCCCTGTACGAGTTGCAGCGCATCGGCGGGCGCTACGCGCTGGTCACCATGTGCATCGGCGGTGGACAAGGCATTGCCGCCATCTTCGAGCGCAGCTGAACGGCAAGGCCAGCATGACCCCCCAGGAGATCCTCGACCAATTTGGCCTGCGGGAGGCCATGGACTACGACGTCGTGGTCGTCGGCGCCGGCCCGGCCGGGCTGGCCACGGCGATCCGGCTGAAGCAGCTCAACGCCGGGCTCTCGGTGGTGGTGCTGGAGAAGGGTTCCGAGCCCGGTGCGCACATCCTGTCGGGTGCGGTGATGGACCCGCGTGCGCTGACCGAACTCTTCCCCGACTGGCAGGAACGCGGCGCGCCGCTGAACCAGCCCGTCACCGGTGACGAGGTGCTGTTCCTGCAACGCGACAGCGCGCAGGTCACCCCGCACTGGCTGATCCCCGGTTGCCTGCACAACCAGGGCAACTACGTCATCAGCCTGGGTGCGGTCACCAAGTGGCTGGCCGAGCAGGCCGAAAGCCTGGGCGTCGAGATCTTCCCCGGCTTCGCCGCCGCCGAGGTGCTGTACGACGAGGCCGGCGCCGTGCGCGGCGTGGCCACCGGCAACATGGGCGTGGGCAAGGACGGCCAGCCGCACGACGGCTTCCAGCTCGGCATGGAGTTGTGCGGCAAATACACCGTCTTCGCCGAAGGCGCACGCGGCCACCTGGGCAAGCAGCTGATCGCGCGCTACCAGCTGGACGAGGGCCGGGATCCGCAGAGCTACGCCATCGGCATCAAGGAGCTGTGGGAAGTGCCCGCCGACAAGGCGAAACCGGGGCTGGTGGTGCACACCGCCGGCTGGCCGATGGACGAGAACACCTACGGCGGCGGCTTCCTCTACCACCTGGAGGGCAACAAGGTCACCCTCGGTTATGTCGTCGGGCTGGACTACCAGAACCCCTGGATCAGCCCCTTCGAGGAGATGCAGCGCTGGAAGACGCACCCGGCCATCCGCGCCCACCTCGAAGGCGGCAAGCGCATCGGCTATGGCGCGCGCGCCATCACCGCCGGCGGCCTGCTCTCCCTGCCCAAGCTGGTGTTCCCCGGTGGCGCGCTGGTGGGCTGCGATGCCGGCACGTTGAATGCCGCGCGCATCAAGGGCAGCCATGCCGCCATCAAGACCGGCATGCTGGCCGCCGAAGTCGCCGCCGCGGCGATCTCGGCTGGGCGCAGCGCCGACGAGCTCACGGCGTACCCGCAGGCCTTCGAGCAGAGCTGGCTGCACGCCGAACTGCACCAAAGTCGCAATTTCAAGCAGTGGTTCAAATATGGCAATACCGTCGGCGCGGTGATGACCGGCATCGAGCAGTGGCTGCTGCCCAAGCTGGGCATCCAGAGCCCGCCGTGGACCAAGCACCGCCATGCGCCCGACCATGGCCGCATGCATGCCGCCGCACAGGTGGAGCCGATCCGCTACCCCAAGCCCGACGGCGTGCTGACCTTCGACCGCCTGAGCTCGGTCTTCATCAGCAACACCAACCACGAGGAAGACCAGCCGGCGCACCTGACGCTCAAGGACGCATCCGTGCCGGTGGCCATCAACCTGGCGAAATATGCCGGCCCCGAAAGCCGCTACTGCCCGGCCGGCGTCTACGAATTCGTCCACACCGACGGCGAGGACCGGCTCGTCATCAATGCGCAGAACTGCGTGCACTGCAAGACCTGCGACATCAAGGACCCGACGCAGAACATCGTCTGGGTCACGCCCGAGGGCGGTGGCGGGCCGACCTACGCGGGGATGTGAGGCGGCTACAGTCCGTGGCAAGCACCCTACCGAAACCATGAGCACAACCCCACTGGCCGACGTCAAGGTGCTGGACTTGTCCAAGGTGCTGGCTGGCCCCTTGTGCGCGATGTACCTCGGCGACATGGGTGCCGAAGTCGTCAAGGTCGAGTCGCCGGAAGGAGACGAGACCCGCGGCTGGCCGCCGTTCCACCGAGATGCCCGGGGCAAAACGACGGGCGCCGTCTTCTTCAGCGCCAACCGTAACAAGCGCAGCATCGCCATCGACCTGCGGCAGGAGGCCGGCCGCGCCCTGGTGCAGCGGCTTGCAGCGGCCAGTGACGTGGTCATCGAAAGCTTCGGGCCTGGGGTCGCCGAGAAGCTCGGGGTCGATGCGACGACGCTGTGCGCGACGAGCCCGCGGCTGGTGCACTGCCGAATTTCAGGCTACGGCAGCGTTGGCCCGATGCGCCAGGGCAAGGGCTACGACGTCATCCTGCAGGCCTTTAGCGGCATGCTGTCGATCACCGGCGAGCGCGGCGGCGGCCCCGTGCGCAGCCCCTTCTCGCCGGTCGACCAGGCCACCGGCCTGCACGCGCTGATCGGCATCCTGGCCCTGCTGCACGAACGGGAACGTACTGGCCGGGGCGGCACGGTCGAGGCCTCGCTGTTCGATACCGCGACCGGCTTCCTCGGCTACTTCCTGCAGTCGTACTGGGCGCGGGGTACCGAACCCGAGCGCGCCGGCTCGGGGCACGAGTCACTCTGTCCGTACGAGGCCTTCGAAACGGCCGACAAGCCGCTCATCCTGGGCGTGGCCAATGACGGCCTGTGGCGTCGCTTCTGCGCACTTGCCGGACTCGAGGCCTTCGTCGACAGGCCAGAGTTCCGCACCAATGCCGACCGCGTCAGGCACCGCGATGCGACGGTGGCACTGGTGAAGGCGAAGCTCCGCGAACGAACGCGCGACGACTGGCTCGACGACCTGTCTGCCGCCGGCATTCCCTGCTCACCCTTGCACACGCTGGGCGAATTGGCGTCACACCCGCACAGCCGTGCGAGCGAAATGATCCGAAGCCTGACCGATTCAGAGGTCGGTGACTGGCAAACCGTTTCACAGCCGCTGCGCTTCGATGGCCAGCGACCGTCACCCCGCAGCCCCCCACCCTCCCATGGCGCTGACGCCAAACACGTGCTCCAGGCTGCCGGAATGACAGACGAAGAAGTCGTACGATTGATTGCATCGGGCGTGGTGAAGATCTGAGTGACGTTGACCACGGCATGCCGCAAACCTCGGCCTAGGGTGCATCCAGCAAGCGGAGCTTGGGGATCAGTCGAAGCTCGCAGCCGCAGATCCGTACGCCAGCTTTATCCGTTCGTGGAAGTTGAACTTCAGTGGCGTGCAGACCACTCCCTTGTCCGCGCCGTGCATCCGCTGCGTCGGGCATCCGCCAAGGCAGACCGGAGAAAACTGGCATGCCACGCACTCTGGGTCACCGCGGTAGTCGTAGTCGGTCCACTGCTGCAGAACGGCTTCCGATTTTCCCGATCCCTGCAAGTTGTCGAACGCCTTGTCCGGCTCGTTCGTATCGAGATAGCACTTGGCGATCGTGCCCGAGGGCCCGAAGACCTCGGTTCCATCAAGCATCGCGATGCACAGACCATACGACGCGTTGAGTGGGTCTCCCGTGTTGAAGCCGAGGGTCGCCGCAGCCTCCAGCAAACGAATCTGCGACGCTGCGAATTCCTGGGAACCGTAGAACTTCCGGGGTTCCACGCGGAACTGGATCTTTGAGTCCTGCGTGCGGTAGTTGAACAGGGGTGAGAAGTACAGGCGTCCGATGCAGCGCTGGAGCTCCCGCTCCGCAAGAACGCTCAGCAGCTCAAGAACGCTGTCGACGCTGTAGGGCGCCACGTGCACGCGAACGTTGATCGTGATGAACGGGCTGGCACTGCGGAGACCCTCCAGCACCCGTTGGAAGCTTCCCTCGTGCCCGGAAGTGAATCGCACCTTGTCGTGAAGCCGTTGCGCACCTTCAAGGGTGATCTGAGCTTCTCCGACTCCGAGGTCGGCAAGGTCTGAGGCGATCTTGGCGTCGAGGAGAACACCGTTGGTCACGACCTCCGCAGAGTAGGTCTTTCCAGCTGTCTCGCACGCTCCCCGCAACTTCGCGGTGAGCCGGCGGATGGCCTCGATCTCCAGCAGCGGCTCGCCCCCGAACCACTGGACATGGAGTCCGTCGTAGCCAGCGAGATCAACAGATACACGCTCGACCAGGACGTCCTGCAGGCTTGCGCTGAGGCACTGCTCCGTCTTGCTCTCGAAGCAGTAGTGACACGACATGTTGCAGCGCATCGTCGGGGCAATGACGATCGTCTTGAGCCGATGCGAGGTGCGGGCCAACACGTGGGAGTCGGCGATGAACGCCTCCTCGTCGAATCCGTCTGGCAGGATGAAGCGCCCGGAGACGAACTGCGCAATAAGCGGCCGCTCATCAGGGCCGAATTCTTCGTAGGCTACGCTGCCGTCGAGGGAGTCGAGCAACTCTTTCTGCGCGCGGGTCGTACGCAGAACAGTCCGCGAAAGCAGGTTCGTGAGCAGGACCTCATCGGCACCGATCTCGGTGCAGAGGTTGAACCTCGAGTGGCGCACGTCGTAAGCGCGCCGGCGTCGCTATGCAATCGCCATGTTGCCGCTGCAGCACTTCACGACGAGTCGCCCCTTCTCCATCGAGTTCGAAGTGGCGATCGCTCCAAGGAGGTCGTCGATCGTCACCTTGTTCCCGGTAACCACCATGCCCTTGGGCAACTTCACAGAAAGCTCGGTGTCGCTCACTCGCGCGACCGTCCATTTCCCCAGCTTGGCCGGCTTCGCGGGTGCCTTTGCCTTGACGCCAGTCTTCGCCGCTTTCGAATCTGCCATTGAAGCCTCCCTTGGGATGTGCTGCGGCGAATTTGCGCCGATGGACGTTGCGCTGTCAAGTGCCGGAGGCGCCTGCGGGACGGTCGAGCTTGGACCGTGTCGCTTTGGACGCTGCCATGTTGGCAGCTAGCGAGCCTCCGCATGCTGCAAGCAGCGGTCTGTCGCTCCTGCGTGAGCGCTGCAGTCAACGACTCGATGATGACCCTTGGATCATTGTTCGCGGGTTGGCGGGTCATGGTCGGGACTTCAGCCGCCGTACAGCACGAAGGGGGCCCAGAACGCCGGGGCCCTCCAGGACTCGCCCGCGTCGCCCTGCCAGAACTCGCGCTTGGTACGGGCCAAAGCGGTACTGAAACGATCCCCGGCGCGCACCTTCTCGTAGAAGCGGCGAGAGAACTCGGCAGTGGCCTGGTCATAGACCGACCACAACGTCAGCACGGTGCTGCGGTTGCCCGCCCCGAAGAGCCCGAACGGCAGCCCGAGGATGCCTTCGCCGGAGACCTGCTGGCCGCTGGCGCTGTCGCAGGCTGCGATGAACACCAGATCGCTCTTCATGCGCAGCCCCAGCCACTCTCCGGCGGTCAGATAGCCATCGGCATCGGGCAGGCGGGCGGCACCGGGCTGGGCCTCCGCCAGCACGACGCTGCTGAGCTGCCCGATGCGTGGATGCACGTAGCCGTGCGCGGCCAGGTGGATCATGCGGAACCGGCTCAGGTCACCCGCGTCGCTGAGCCGGCGCACGGTGGACTCGGTGGCCTGATCGCCGGTGAAAAGGCTGGTGCCCGGGGTCAGCGCAAACAGGGGGGCCAGGCTCGATACTTCTGCGGCCGACCCCGGCAGCCGATACCAGGCAAGGTCGGGCAGCGCGGTCAGAGCTGCCCGCTCCGGCGCGGGCCCCACCGTGCCGGAGCGCAGCGTGCCCTGCGGGGCCGTCCCGCCCGAGTAGGACGGGTCGCCGATCATCAGCAGGTCGGCGCGCCGCAGGGCCGCGTAGTCGCGGGCGCGGGACTTCAGCAGCACGTGCAGCGTCCAGGACTGGGCCAGCACGATCTCGCGGTCGGCGATCCAGGGCAGACCAGCGCGTTCCAGCCGGTCCAGCGGCACCACCGCGATCTGCTCGTCAGGGCTCACGATCAGGCGCTTGGCGGCCCACGCGAAGTCCGGCACCGCGCGGCCCAGCGTATCGGACACATGCTCGACCAGCCCCTGCTCAGAGGCCTCGGGCCGCGCGCCGGCCGGCGCTGGCTGGTCGACCGGTAGCAGGCGGTAGCCGCCGTCGGCCAGGCGCCACAACAGCCGCGGCGGGCTGCGGTCGCTGCCGATCATCACCTCGGGCAGGCCGCCGCGGTGCGCGCTGATCTGCTGCAGCGCCAGCAGGGCATCGACCAGGCCTGGCTGGTTCTCCAGGAGACGGCCTTCCACGCGACCCTGGCCATCCATCGCGACGGCCATCAGCGCATTGCCGAGCAGGCTGAAGGAGACGAAGACTTCACCCTTCTCGAGGTCGGAGGCCGCGCGGGCGCGCGGTGCCGGCAGCGTGCCGGAGAAGGGCGTCTGCCACCGGTACCGGTGCGCCAGCGAGCCGCGCAGGCCCTGCAGCGCCTCGACGGCGCGGTCGCGCTCGAGTTCGGCTGCCCGCAGACCCTCCAACGACGCCGGCGGTGCCAGGACCAGGCGGTTGGTGGCGACCGATGCCCGTCGCTCGGCGGCGGCGAGCGCACGCCGGTCGGCGTCGGACATCGCGGCACCCTGGCTGGCGGCGGTGGCCTGCGTGCGCTCGACCAGCGTCCGCGCCTTGGACAGGTCGATGGCGTCGAAGGCGTCTTCCCAGCGCTGCAGGCGGGCGAGCACACGCGCATGGTTCTTGTAGACCTGGGAGAACTCGCTGAAGTAGCGCTGCCGGACCTCTTCGGTCAGCCCCGCTGCGTCGCGCAGCGTCTCGATGCCGCGCACGGCCTCGGCATAGATGGCGCGTGACGCTTCGAAGCGGCGCAGCGGGTTGGCCAGGATACCCGCTGCCTGACGGGCGCTGACGATGGTGCTCGGGTGGGACAGCCCGAACCGTTGCTTGCGCAGGCGGTACACGTCCAGATAGCGCTCGGCCGCCTGCTCGTGCCGGCCCAGCATGTCCATCGCGTAGGCGACCTGGGCTTGGCTGTTGAGGATGTCGGCGTGTCCGGCGGGCAAACCGCGCTGACGGTCGGCCAGGGTCCGCTCGTGCAGTTGGAGCGCCTGCTCATGCTGGCCAAGGCCCCCGTAGGCCGAGGCCAGATTGGACCGCGCCCGCATCAGCTGGACGTCCAGCGGCTGCCGGTCTTCCTGCAGGACCGTCACCAGGTCCTGCAGCAGGAGAATGGCGTCCTGGAGCAGTCGCATCCGGATCAGCACCTCGGCCCGGTTGTTCATGACGCTGACCAGGCCGCCCTGCGAGCGCCCGACCCGGCCCTTCATCAGGCCTTCCAGGCGCTGGTACTCGGCCAGGGCGCGCGCATCGTCGCCCTGGTCGCGATACATCGCGGCGATGTTGTTCATCGTGGCCCAGACGCCGTCGTCGTGCTCACCCTTGACAGGCAGCTCGACGGCCAGCAGTTCCTGCCAGATGCGCAGCGCCTTCGCCACCTCGCCCGCCTTCGAGAACGCGGTCGCCAGCACGTGGAGCGCGTCCCGATGCGCAGGGCCCGCAGGCGCCTGCTGTCCGAGCAACTGCACGATGGGCACGAGCGCTTGTGCAGCCTGCCCAGCGTCGCCCGCGCCAATCTGCACCTCGGCGATCGAGGTGCGGGCGCTGAGGTGCTGCACCGAGTTCTCTCCGTAGCGGACCGCCGCGCCCTCGGCCACCGCGCGCGCCAGCTCCAGCGCGCGCGGGCTGTCATCCGCCCGCTGCGCTTCGCGTGCCTGGATGGCCATCACCTCCAGCGTCCACGGGTGGTGAGCCGGCAGCGACTGACGGGCGACGCTCAGCAACTCGTCCGCCCTGCGCCGGACGTCCGCGTAATCGCCCAGGCGGCGGCTGAGCAGCGCCTGCTGCAGCCCGGTGTAGAGCTGGATCGGATGCCCTGCCGCCAGCAGTTCCCCGAACGCATGGGCGGCCGCATCGGCCAGAGGCAGGGCTTCCCGCGAGCGGCCCGCCTGGCCCAGCACCCGTGCGGTGACGAGCCATCGCCAGGCGCGGTCGCCTGGGCCGAGGCGGGCGACGGGCGCTTGGCGCTCCAGCACTTCCAGCGTGCTGGCGGCCAATGCCGCGGACCCGCGCGCCTGGGCCAGCGCGCGGGCCAGCGGGATTCGAAGGCCCAGCGCGGCCTTCAGGCCGCCGCCGTCCCCGATCGCGCGAGCGCGAGCCTCGGCCCGGTCGAGCCACTCCGCCTGACGTTGCGCCGTCAGGCCGAAGCCGATGTCGCCGGCAACGAGCGCGGCCGCGGCTTCGGCGTCGAGTGCGCCGCGTTCCCGTGCCAGATCAGCCACCCGTTCGGCAAGAGCCTGAGCTGCCTGGACCTCGCCGGCGCCGTAGAGGCTGCGCGCCAGGTCGACCTGAAGGTCGAGCACAGAGTCAGGGCCCGCAACCGGCCCGGCCAGCGCCTGACGGATGGCCGCAGCGGCGCTAGCGAAGTCGCCGCTGCCGAAGGCTGCCGCGCCAGGACGTTCCGGCGGCATCGGCCAGCTCAGGCTGACCTGGGCCTGCAGCGGCGTCGTGGCCAGCGCCGCGACGGCGACCACGGCTGCGGCGACGAGCC
>CAUJJP010000194.1 GCA_963205525.1 Pseudomonadota bacterium
ACAGTGCAGCCATCGACACCCCCGCCCGCCGTCCAGGAGACTGACCATGAACACCCGCTTCAGCCACCACGCCGCCGCCGCCCTCGTCCTCGCGCTGGTCACCACGCTGGCCATCTTCTCCGGCGTCAGCCAGCTGTCCTCGCCGACCCACGCCGGTGCCCAGCTGGCGCAACTGCAGGACGCTGCCACACGCGCCTGATCGACCGCGTCCCCGCGCGCAGAGGGCGCCCCGCTTCGGCGGGGCGCTTTGCATTTTGGGCGCGCGGTTTCGTCGAGTGGCCGCCGCGCGGCGGCGAACTCGCGGCTGGCGCATGTGAAGCCGCCGTGCGCCACGCATGCAGCTGTTCGGCCAGCGCTGCGGCCGCGCGCGGACGCGGCAGGTCCGGTTCATCCGCGCAGCCGGTCGCTCGTGCAGGGCTGGGCGCGCTTCATCGCAAGCAGCGTGCGAGGCGCGCCGCACAGGCTGAAGATTCAGCCATCGCCACGCTGCAACACCGCTCCAGGAGCCCATCATGACCACCCCCCGCACACACCGCCTGATCGCCTTCGCGATGTCGCTGTGCACGACGCTGATCATCTTCGCCGGCGTCACCTCCTTCGCCACCCCCGAGCACGCCGGCCAGTTGCTGGCGCGCGCCGCCGCGGTGCAAGGCAAGCACGGCTGAGCGCCTCACCGGCGTTGCGAAACAAGGGCCCTGCGGGGCCCTTTTGCTTGTGCGCAATGTGGCTTCGATGACGAGGCTGCCGCCACCCAAGGACGGGACGAAGCCGTTGCCACGAGGAATCCGGTATTCGAATACGTATTTCCCCGAAGCACCCCCACGAACAGCAGGAAAGAACCACATTTCAACAAATGTTTGTTCTCACACAATTCCATGTTCGCCGCGCTGTCGACTCCCGCGTCGGCCGCTGATTTCTGTCAATCTTCGCCGTCTGCGCTCGTTGCGGGCACTGCCGGGGCCGGTCCGTGCCCGACAGCCGTGGGCGGCGTCCGCATCGACGGACGCTCGCTGCCCGGGCGCCTGCGCAGTCCAAAACGGAGTCATGGTTTGCCGTCGCAGCGGCACGGCAACCACTTTTGCGGGCCCCATTCATGCGTGTGATTGCCTTCCTGAATTGCTGGACGAGCCGGATCCCCGGCGTCCTCGCTGGTGTGCTGGCCGGGATGCTGCTGCTGTCGGCCGCCCAGGCCCAGAGCGTGGCAGACCCCGCTGCGGCCGAAGGCCGGGCGCTGTTCGAGCAGCAGTGCGTGGCCTGTCACACGGTGGGCGAAGGCGACCGCGTCGGCCCCGATCTGGCCGGCGTGCTGCAGCGGCGCGACGAGGCCTGGGTCAAGCGCATGATCCACGCCCCCGACGAGATGGTGGCCGCGGGCGACCCGGTGGTGACCGAACTCGTCAAGCGCTACAACGGCATCGTCATGCCGCGCCTGGGGCTGCAGACGGCGCAGGTCGACGCCCTGGTCGCGCACCTGAAGTCGCTGGCCAGCGGCAGCGCAGCGCCCGCGGCTCCGGCGGTGGTCTATGACCAGCCCGAGCTGATGCCTGCACAGGCGTTGGTGCTGCAGATGTTCCTGCTCATCAGCGCGGTCATCGTCCTTGTGTTCGTGTTCGTCGCCTCCAGCACCCGGCAGGTGCGCGAGGTGAGCATTGCGCGCGCCTACGGCCTGCGCAAAGTGCTGTTCATGGGCGCGCTGGTGGCCGCCATCGGCGTGCTGGCCACCACGCTGCCGAACACCCCGTATGCGGCGCAAGGCGATGCCGGGGCGAAGGCGGCCGACCGCGTCGTCTACGTCGCCGGGCGCCAGTTCGAGTTCATCTGGTCCGACGAGCCCATCGCCAGCGCGCAGGACGTCGGCCGCGTGCCACGGCTGCAGGAGGTGGCGCTCGCGCCCGGCTCGACGGTCGAGTTCCGCGTCACCAGCCTGGACGTGACGCACGGCTTCGGCCTGTACGGCCCGCAGCGCCAGATCGTCGCCCAGACCCAGGCCATGCCGGGCTACGTGAACCGGCTGCGCGTGCGCCTGGTCGAGCCCGGAGAGTACCTGGTGCTGTGCCTGGAGTACTGCGCGTCGGGCCACCACCGCATGCGCAGCCGCCTGATCGTCAAGTAATCCAGCACCATGAGCCAAGAAGCCAAGACCCCGAGCGCGGTGAACCGCCAGACCCTGCACTGGATGCCGGTGGTGTTCGTGCTGTTCCCCATCCTGATCCTGCTCGGCGCCTTCATGCGCTCGGTGCAGGGCGGCGTGCTGCCGCAGGGCGAGAGCTGGTTCTACCAGGCGATGACGCTGCACGGCGTGGGCATGGTCGGCGTCTGGTACGTGGCCTCGATGGCCATCGTCGCCGACCTGCTGGGGCGCTACGTCAAGCCTTCCGCGGCGGTGGCCAGCTTCGCCCTGTGGGGCACGGTGGTCGGCGTGGCGATGCTGCTGGCCAGCGTCTTCATCGGCCGCTACGCCGCCGGCTGGTACTTCCTGTACCCGCTGCCCTTCAAGGGTGAGTGGCCGGCGTGGTCCAACACCTTGTTCATGGCCTCGCTCACGGTGCTCGGCGGCGCATGGTTCGTCTGGACCCTGGACCTGCTGCGCGCCATCGCCGCGCGCTATCCCCTGTCGCAGGCGCTGGGCTGGCACCTGATCGCCGGCAGGAGCGAACCCACGGTGCCGCCGGCGATCCTGATCGCCACCGTCGGCCTGATCGCCGGCGTCGCCACCCTGGTCGCGGCGGTGATCCTGATGGTGCTGTTCTTCGCCGAGATCCTGGTCGGCTACAAGAACGACCCGCTGCTGATGAAGAACCTGACCTTCTTCTTCGGCCACACCATCATCAACCTGGCGATGTACCTCGGGGTGGCGGCGGCCTACGAGATCCTGCCGCACTACGCGGGGCGGCCGTGGAAGAACAACCGCGTCGTCGCCATCGCCTGGAACGCGGTGCTGCTGATCGTGCTGGTGGCCTACTTCCACCACCTGTACATGGACTTCGTCCAGCCCGGTCCGCTGCAGTACATCGGCCAGATCTCGTCCTACGCCAGCGCCGTGCCCTCGTCGGTGGTCACCCTGTTCGGCGCCCTGCTGCTGGTGTTCCACGCCCGCATGCGCTGGAACCTGACGTCGATCCTGATCTTCGTGGGCCTCGCGGGCTGGGCCATAGGCGGCATAGGCGCGCTCATCGACTCGACGATCAGCGTCAACGTGAGGCTGCACAACACGCTGTGGGTGCCGGCGCACTTCCACACCTACAACCTCGCCGGCCTGGCCTTCCTGGTGCTGGCCTACTTCCACCACGTCTGCCAGGACGCCACCGGGCTGGCGGAGAACCACTTGCTGCAGCGCGGCTCGGCGCTGGCGATGACGGCCGGCGCCTACGGCGTCTTCCTCGCCTTCTACCTGGCCGGCGTGTACTCTGTGCCGCGGCGCTTCGCCATCTACCCGGCGCAGCTCGCGCACGGCACCGACTACGCCTTCTGGGGCATGGTCTCGGCGCTCGTGTTCCTGCTCGGCTTTGTGCTCTACCTGAGCGAGACCGGGCGCCGCTGGTGGCGCGCCTTCGCCGCCGGCTGAACATGCGCCGGGCCGGTCTGCGGGCGGCGCTGCCGGTGCTGGTGGTGCTGGTGGTGCTGCTGGCCGAACTGTGGCTCGCGGGCGCGGCCCACGCGCAGGCGCCCGAGCTGCCGGCCAGCCGCGCCGAAGCGCGCATCGAGGGCCGCGTCCTGCCCGAGCTGCCGTTGCGCCTGGCCGACGGCCAGACCCGGCTGCTGTCCGAGCTCGGGCGCGACCAGGACCTGCTGCTCACCTTCTTCTACCGCCGCTGCGCCGGTGTCTGCGCGCCCTTCCTGCAATGGGTGCGCGACGCCACGCGCGAAGTCGGCGGCCTGGGGCGCGACTACCGGGTGCTGGCGCTGAGCTTCGACGAGGCCGACACGGTGGCCGACCTGCAGGCCCAGGCGCGCGCGCTGGACTTGCAGCAAGACCCGGACTGGTCGTTCGCGGTCACCGACCCGCAGTCGCTGGCGCGCAGCGCCGCGGCGCTGGACTTCTGGGTCCGGCGCCTCGCCGGCTCCGACCAGTACGACCACGGCTCGCTGCTGGTGGCGATCCGCGACGGCCGCGTGCTGCGCGCGATCAGCGGCGCCCCGGGCCAGACCCAGCGCCTGCGCGAGCTGGTGTGGGAGCTGCGCGGCAAGCTCGTGCCCTACTACGCGAGTGACGCCGCCCCCGCGCTGCGCTGCATCGAGTTCGACCCGCGCAGCGGCGCGCTGCGCCTGGACTGGGGCGCCGGGCTGCTGGCGCTGCCGGCGCTTGCCGCCCTGGCGGCGACGCTGCTCGTCTTTCGCCCGCGCCGCCGTGCGGCCACACCGACCGCCTGACGCCGGCTTGCAGGGCGTCAATCGCCGTGCGCGCGCCTGGGCATAGACTGCGCGCCTTTGTTGCACTGCCGCACGCGAACCCGCAGGCGAGCCCACGCGACCCCACGCGAACCCGCACGACCCCCAGAGAAGCTTGGCGCGATGCGCGCACCCGACCCCTTGCCCACCGCGACACCGCTGCTGCAGGCCCGTTCGCTGAGCCTGTCCTTCGGCTCGACGCGCGCGCTGGCCGACTTCAGCCTGGACATCGCGCCCGGTGAGATCGTGGCGCTGATGGGCGCCAACGGCGCCGGCAAGTCCACCTTCGTCAAGATCCTGTCCGGGCTGCTGGCCGCAGACGCCGGCAGCGTGCAGTTCAAGGGCCGGCCGCACCGGCCGCAGACTCCGGCACAGGCCGCGCGCGCCGGCATCGTCACCGTGCACCAGTCGACCGACCTGGTCGGCATCCCGGGGCTGACGGTGGCCGACGCCCTGCTGCTGAACCACTTCGTCGACGGCCGCGCGCCCTGGTTCGTCTCGCGCGCCGGCATCCGGCGCCAGGCGCAGGCGCTGCTGGCGCAGGCCGGCATCGCGCTCGACGTCGAGCAGGACTTCGCCGAGCTCAGCGCCGCCGGGCGGCAGCTGGTGGCGATCGCACGCGCGCTGGCCAACCGTGCCGAGCTGCTCATCCTCGACGAACCGACCGCCAGCCTGTCGGCGCAGGAGGCGCAGCACCTGTACGCGACGCTGCTGGCGCTGAAGGCGCGCGGCATCGCCATCCTCTACATCTCGCACCGCACCGCCGACCTGCAGGCGCTCGCGGACCGGGTGGTGGTGCTGCGCGGCGGACGCGCGGTGGCCGACCTGGCGCGGCCGGTGGACTTCGACGCCGCGATCGAGACCATGATCGGCCGCCCGCTGGCGAGCGCGCGCCCGCCGCAGCGCCAGACCGGTGCGCAGCCGGTGCTGCAGATGAAGCAGTTGCGGCTGCTGCCGCACAGCCGGCCTTTCGACCTCACGCTGAAGCGCGGCGAGGTGGCGGCTCTGACCGGCGTGCTGGGTGCCGGCAAGAGCCGGCTGCTGGGGGCGCTGTTCGGCCTGCACCCGCTGGCCGCCGGCGAGCTGTGGCTGCTCGGCCAGCCCTACCGCCCGGCCAGCCCGCGCCAGGCCATTGCCGCCGGCGTCAGCATGGCGGCCGAGGACAGGCACCGCTCCTCGCTGCAGCCCGCGGGCTGGCCGGGCGAGTCGATCGCCGCCACCATCAGCCTGCCGCATCTGCGGCGCTGGTTCCCGGGCGGCTTCGTCTGGCCAGGGCGTGAGCAGGCGCGCGCGGCCGACGCCATCGCCCGCTTCGGCATCCGCGCCGCCGGGCCGGCGGCCTCGGTGTGGTCGCTGTCGGGCGGCAACCAGCAGAAGGTGGTGCTGGCGCGCTGGGAGGTCGAGCCCAGCGCGCTGCTGCTGCTCGACGAGCCCTTCCAGGGCGTGGACGTGGGCGCGCGCAGCGCCCTCATCGCCGCCAGCCGCAGCCACACCGAGCGCGCCACCCTGATTGCCACCTCCGACCCCGAGGAAGCGGCCGAAGTGGCCGACCGCGTCCTCGTCTTCGAACACCACAGCCTCGCCGCTGCGGCACTGGAAGGACAGCCTGCATGACCCGCGCCGACGCCGCGCCACCCCCGGCACAGGATTCCGCGCCGACCGCGGTCCGGATCCCTGCGCCGATCCCTGCGCCTGCCCCCGCGCCTACCGCCGCGCCGGCCCCCGCCCGCCCGCGCGCCGGCCTCGGCGAGCTCGTGCGCGCGAGCGCGGTCTTCGTCCTGCTGGCGGTCATGCTGGTGGGATTTGCGCTCGCGCAGCCGGCCTTCATCGGCATCGACAACCTGATGAGCATCCTGCAGGCGGTGGCGGTGGTGGCCATCCTGGGCACCGGGGTCACGGTGACGCTGGCGGTGGGCGGCTTCGACCTCTCGATCGGTGCCGTCGCCGCCTCCAGCGTGATGGCCGCGAGCTACTGCATGATCGTCTGGGAGCTCGGCGCCTGGGCCACGGTGGCGCTGGTGCTGCTGTTCGGCGCCGCGGTGGGCCTGTTCAACGCCTTGCTCATCGTGCGCCTGCGCGTGCCCGACCTGCTGGCCACGCTGGCGGTGATGTTCCTGCTCAGCGGGTTGCAGCTCATCCCCACCGCCGGGCGCTCGATCTCGCGCGGCCTCATCCTGCCCGACGGCGCCACCGCCGCCGGTGCCTACGACCCGGCCTTTCTGTGGCTCGGCCGCTCCACGCTGTGGGACCTGGTGCCGCTGCCGGTGGTGGTGCTGGCGGTGGTGGCACTGGTGCTGCACCTGCTGACCGAGCGCACCCGGCTCGGCCGCCTGCTCTACGCCACCGGCGGCAACGAGCTCGCGACCCGGCTCGCCGGCGCGGCCACCGACCGCATCAAGACCCTGGCCTACGTCATCTCCGGCAGCCTGGCCGCGCTCGGCGGGGTGCTGGTGGCGGCGCGCGTGGGGCGTGGCGACGTCTCCTCCGGCGCCTCGCTGCTGATGGACTCGGTGGCGGCGGCGCTGATCGGCTACGCCGTGCTCGGCCTGCGCCGCCCGCACGTGCTGGGCACGGTGGTGGGCGCGGTCTTCGTCGGCGTCCTGCTCAACGGCCTGACCATGCTCAACGCGCCCTACTACGCGCAGGACTTCGTGAAGGGCGCGGTGCTGGTCGGCGCGCTGGCGCTGACCTACGGCATCGCGCGCCGCTGAGGGCTTGTGAGGACGTGAAGCGCGCCCGCCCCCTTTTTCAACCCCGAGAGGAGAGACCATGAAACGCATCGTCCAGACCTTTTGCAGCGCCGTCCTCGGCAGCCTGCTGCTCGCCCCCGGCGCCGGCGCCGCCGGCCTGAAGGGTGCCCCGGCGCCGTTCGACAAGGGCGGCGTGAAGATCGCCGTCGTCAGCTTCCTGGGCGCGGGCGACTGGCTGCAGGCCTTCGAGTCGGGCGTCAAGCGCCAGGCCGATGCGATGGGTGTGGAGCTCACGCTGGCGCAGGCGCGCAACGACAACGACACCCAGCGCAGCCTGGTCGAGCAGGCGATCAACCGCAAGGTGGCCGGCATCATCATCAACAACGGCCGCCCCGAGGTGCTGAAGGACGTGGCGCAGAAGGCGCTCGACGCCGGCATCAAGGTCGTCGCCTACGACGTCAACCTCGACAACCCCAAGATCCCGCAGATCGAGCAAAGCGACGCCGACATGGCGCGCCTGGTGCTGGAGCAGGCGGTGAAGGACAAGGGCAAGGGCTTCACCGGCGGCGCGGTCTACGTCGCCGGCTTCGCGCCCCTGGACCGCCGCTACGCGGTGTGGAAGCAGTTCGGCAAGGACCACGGCATCAAGGAGAAGGCGACCTGGGGCGTGGTGAACGACACCGTGCCCGCCTCGGTGGCCGACCAGACCAAGGCCGTGCTGCGCGCCAACCCGGACATCTCGGTCGTCTTCACGCCCTGGGACGAGTTCGCCAAGGGCGTAAAGCTGGCGATCGACGAGCTCGGCGTCGCGTCCAAGGTCAAGATCTACGGCGTGGACATCTCGACCGCCGACATCCAGCTCATGCGCGAGAACAACAGCGCCTGGGTCGCCACCGCGGCGACCAACGCGGCGGTGGTCGGCCAGGTCTCGGTGCGCGCGGTCTCGCTCGCCATCGCGGGTGCCTTCCCGGGCCGCTCGGTGCTGCTCAAGCCCACCCTGGTGACGCGCGACGACCTGCTGAAGAACAACATCTCGACCATCGAGGAGCTGCAGCAGAAGTTCCCCGCCTTCCAGAAGAGCGAGGCCGCGACCGCGCCCTGGATCCCGGCGGCCAAGTGAGCCAGCGACGAGCCGCACCATGACCGACCTGCCCCGCCCCGACCACGCGCATCGCATGCGGCTCATCGGTCACAGCGACATCGCCGGCCGCGGCGACGGGCTGCAGGTCATGGTGCAGGGCGGCCACGCCTTCGTGGCCCACCCCTGGTCGCGCGGCTTCTCGGTCGTCGACGTGCGCGACCCGCGCCGCCCCGGCCAGGTGCACTACATGCCGGCGCCGCCCAACACCTGGAACATCCACCTGCAGGCGCACGGCGAGCTGCTGCTGGTGATCGACGCGCTGGACCTGTTCGCCGACGTCCAGACCTTTGCCAGCGAGAAGACCTACTACACCCAGTCCATGGGCCGCACCCTGGCCGGCGCCGCGCCGCGCCGCGCCTGGACCGCGGGCATGACGGTCTACGACATCGCGCGCCCGCAGGCGCCGCGCGCGATCGGCCGCCTGGACATCGACGGCGTCGGCCTGCACCGCATCTGGTGGGTCGGCGGGCGCTGGGCCTACGCCTCGGCGCTGCTCGACGGCTACAGCGACTACATCTTCGTCACCATCGACCTGGCCGACCCGCAGCACCCGCGGCTCGCAGGGCGCTGGGCGCTGCCCGGCATGCACGAGGCCGGCGGCGAGGTCTCGCAGGCGCCCGCCGGCAAGCGCTGGGCGCTGCACCACGCGCTGGTGCACGGCGACACCGCCTACGCCTGCTGGCGCGACGGCGGCCTGACCCTGCTGGACGTGGCCGACCGCAGCGCGCCGCGCCTCATCAAGCACCTCAACTGGTGCCCGCCCTATGGCGGCGGCACCCATTCGGCGCTGCCGCTGGTCGACCGCGGGCTGCTCATCGTCGCCGACGAGGCGGTGCTCGACCATGAGGAGGACGGGCGCAAGCACGTCTGGGTGTTCGACATCCGCGAGCCCGCCAACCCGGTCAGCATTGCCACCTTCCCGACCCCGGCGGAGATCGACTACGCGGCCAAGCCCGGCCACTTCGGACCCCACAACCTGCACGAGAACCGCCCCGGCAGCTTCGTCTCCGACCGCCTCGTCTTCGCCACCTGGCAGAACGCCGGCATCCGTGTCTTCGACATCTCCGACCCCTACCGCCCGCAGGAGACCGGCGCCCTGGTGCCGGCCGCCCCGCGCACCATGACCGACCGCCGCCCCGGGCGGCCGCAGGTCATCCAGTCGGCCGACCTCTTCGTCGACGCCCGGGGCCTGATCTACGCCACCGACTACAACGCCGGGCTGGACATCATCGAGTACCTGGGATGAATGTGGACGCCGCTGCCGCCGCCCGCTCCCGCGCCTGGGTCGCGCAGGCGGTGGCGCGCATCGAGCGCGACTTCAAGC
The DNA here is from genome assembly GCA_963205525.1 of Pseudomonadota bacterium. Next base: position 9,545 of record CAUJJP010000194.1, read on the forward strand.
GCTCCTCCGACACGCACCTGATGCTGGTCGATCTGCCGGCCATGCCTGGTGTGCAGCTCTACATCAAGGACGAGTCCACCCACCCGACCGGCAGCCTCAAGCACCGGCTGGCGCGTTCGCTCTTCCTGTACGGGCTGTGCAACGGCTGGATACGCGAGGGCACGACGATCACCGAAGCCTCCTCCGGGAGCACCGCGGTGTCGGAGGCCTATTTCGCGCGCATGCTGGGGCTGCCCTTCGTCGCCGTGATGCCGGCCGGCACCTCGCCGGCCAAGGTGGCGCAGATCGAGTTCCACGGTGGGCGCTGCCACTTCGTGGCCAACCCGGCGCAGGTCTACGCCGAGGCCGAGCGCATCGCGCGCGAGTGTGGCGGCCACTACATGGACCAGTTCACCTACGCCGAGCGCGCCACCGACTGGCGCGGCAACAACAACATCGCCGAGTCCATCTTCGCCCAGCTGCGCGCCGAGCCTCACCCCATGCCGCGCTGGATCGTCGTCGGCGCCGGCACCGGCGGCACCTCGGCCACCATCGGGCGCTACATCCGCTACCACGGCCACCCGACCGGGCTGTGCGTGGTCGACCCCGAGCACTCGGTGTTCCACGACTACTACCTGCAGCGCGACCCCACGATCACCGGCCGGCGCGGCTCCGAGGTCGAGGGCATAGGCCGGCCGCGGGTGGAACCCTCCTTCGTGCCCGGGGTGGTGGACCGCATGATCCGGGTCCCGGACGCGGCCTCGTTCGCCGCCATGCGGCTGCTCGAACGCCTGGCCGGCCGGCGCTGGGGCGGCTCCACCGGCACCGGGCTGTACGGCGCGCTGCAGCTTGCCTGCGAGATGCACGCCGCCGGCGAGTCCGGCGCCATCGTCACCCTCGCCTGCGACCCCGGCGACCGCTACCTCGACAGCTACTACAGCGACCCCTGGCTGGCCGCCAACGGCCACGACATCGGGCCCTGGACCGCACGCCTGCAAGCCGCCTGCGCGCAGGGGCGGTGGACCGCCCCTGCGGCAGACTCATAGGCCATCCGGCGCAGGGGCCTGCACGACCAACCGCCGTGCTAGCCTCCCCCGCATGAGCTGCCTGCGCCACCTCGTCCCCCTTGGGCTCGTGCTGTCCGGTCTGCTGCTGTCTGCCTGCGGCGGCGGCGGTTCCGCGACGCCCGAACCGGAGCCGGTCAACCGCGCGCCGGTGGCGGTGGCAAGTGCACCGGCCAGCGTCACCGCCGGCTCCAGCGTGACCCTGGACGGCAGCGCCAGCCACGACCCGGACGGCGACGCGCTGCGCTGGCGCTGGACCGTGAGCGCCCAGCCCGCAGGTGCCGGCGTCATCCTGAGTGACCCGGCGCAGGCCAGTCCCAGCTTCGTGGCTGCGGTGGCCGGCAGCTACACACTGAGCCTGGTGGTCAGCGACGGTGCGCTGGACAGCGCGCCGGTGACGCTGACGCTGGTCGTGCGGGCGGCCGACCCTGGCCCGCTGTCCATCGTGCTGGACCCGGCCGAGCCGGTGAGCGGGACCGTGGTGTTCACGCTCTCCGGCCGTCACGATGGCCGTGTGAGCTGGTACCTGGACCTGCAGCTGCTGGGGCCGGCCGAGGGCAGCGAGCAGGCGACGGCGTCCTGGGACAGCCGTGGCGCCAGCCTCGGGACGCATCTGATCGTGGCCCGGCTGCACGACGCGCAAGGCGGCTGGCGCGAGGTCCGGCGCAACTTCGAGGTCGGGCCGCAGGCGGTGACGCTGACGGCGCGCACGCGCGGATCGACCGGGATGCTCGAGGTTGACGTCTCCGCGACTTCGCCCTACCGCATCTCCAGCGTCTCGGCGACCATCGACGGCCGTCCGCTGGGCCGGCTGGAGACGCCCAACGGGTGTGGTGTCAGCGGCCGCGAGTGCGCTCCGCCAGACTACCATGCCTGGCTGTTCGCGATCGACGCCGATCAGCTCGGCCCCGGACCTCACGCCATGCTGATCACCGCGGTCGATGGCATGGGGCGCAGCGCCACCCTGGCGCACGAGGTGCTCGTCGGACCTTTGCTGAGCATGCGCACGCCGCTGGATGGCAGCGTGGTCTACGGTCGCCTGGAAATCAGTGGCAGCGTGCGCGGGCTGCCGGCCGACGACGTGCAGGTCGAGGTGACGCTCGGCGGCATGCCCGTCCTGAGCAGCCGCGGGTCGAGTTTCAGCGGCGAGTACGACCTCAGCGGCGTGGCGCCTAACCGCTACTCGCTGACCGTCACGGCACGCGACGGCTCGGGGCTCGTCACGCGGGAGGAATATCGCATCGCCATCGCGCCTTCACCGAACTGGGTGCGGCCATCGGCGTTCCGGCTGCCGCGCAGCGATGCGCAAGTCCTGGCAGCGCGCGGGACCTACGTGCTGCACGACGCGGGCACCAGCGAGCTGTGGTTGCACGACATCGCCAGCGACCAGGCGCTGCGTCTGCGCTACGAGGGGTTCTGGGACCGCTTGTTCGGGGACCGGTTCTTCGTGAGCAGCGAGGGTACGGTCTACGCGCTCGGCAACACCGGTGACTGCAGCTCGCAGTGTCTGTACCGCTGGGACAGCGCCGGCGTGCTGCACAACCTGACCGCGGCCAACCCCCATTCGGCGAACAAGGCGGCCGGCGGCGCGGCGGTCCATGACGGGGCACCGCGCACCGCAGACGGCTACGCGCTGTGGGCGACGACCGGCGACGGCGGCAATCTGCAGCGTCTGGTGCTTTACGACACCCTGCGCAACAGCTTCCGGCTGGTGGCCGCCGAAGGCTCGGAGATCGACGCCTACGACCTGAGCGTGCGCGCCGGTGTGGCGACGGTGGTCTGGAGTGCGCGCGTCGGTGGGCAGCGAAGCCTGCACGTCTGGCGTTCGGATACCGGCGCGTCGCGGGTGCTGCTCGAGGGCGACGGCGGGTTCGTCCGCACCGACGGCGAGCAGGTGGTCTGGCTGCAAGCGGTGGCCGGATCGACGCCGCGTCTGCTGCAGTCCATGCCGCTGGGCGGCGGCGCCGCGCGGGTCATCAGCACGTCCGTCAATGGCAACAGCTTCGAACTGCACGAGGACGGCAGCCTGAGCTGGGGCGAGAGCCTGTACGTCAACGGCGTCGTGCACACCCTGCCAGCGGACAGCGGCAGCGGACCGCGGCGTGTCGTCTTCGCTGCCGGCATGGGCTGGATCTTCTATGTCGACGTGCGCCAGAACGTGCTCTACGCCTGGAATGCGGTGCGAGGCGTTGCCGAGCCGATGTTCGATTCCAACGCCATGCGGGGCTGGATCACGGACGGCCACCTGGTGTTCCAATACCTGACCGCGGTCTATCGAATGCCGCTGAATCCCTGACCCGATCGGTCCTGTCTGCTGGAGTGACGATGAAGAACTGGTTGATTGGAATGCTGATGCTGGCGGTGGCCGGCGCCTTCGTGCCCGAGGTGGCCGAGGCCAAGCGCTTCGGCGGTGGCGTGAGCAAGGGCATGCAGCGCAGCGCACCGGCCAAGCCGGCGCCGCAGCAGCCACCGGCGCAGCCCGCGCAGCCGGCGACACCGGCGCAGGCGGCACCGAACCCGGCCGCCGCCGCGGCGCCCGCTGCGGCCGCGGCCGCCGGCAAGCGCTCCTGGCTCGGTCCGGTGGCCGGGCTCGCGGCCGGGCTGGGGCTGGCGGCGCTGGCCAGCCACCTGGGCTTCGGCGACGAGCTGGCGAGCTTCATGCTGATCGCCCTGCTGGCGTTGGCTGCGGTGTTCGTGATCCGGCTCCTGATGCGCCGCATGGCGCCGCGGCCGGCGCTGGCCGGCGCCGCCGGCCAGCCGGGCATGCAGCGCAGCGCGCCTGCGGCTGTGCCTGCCCGCACGGCCGCACCGTCCCATGCCCCGTCCGCCGCTCAGTCCGCTGCCGCCTTCAGCGGCCTGCAGATCGGTGCCGCGCTGCCTGCGGGGCGGCTGCCGGCCGACTTCGACCGTGCCGGCTTCGAGCGCATCGCGCGCGCCATCTTCATCCGCATGCAGGCGGCGAACGACGCCGCCGACCTCGACGACCTGCGCCGCTTCACGACCCCGGAACTGTTCGCCGAGCTGCGCCTGGACCTGCACGAGCGCGGCGGCGCGGCCCAGCACACCGACGTGGAGGAGATCGCCGCCGAGGTGCAGGACTTCGCCGAGGAAGACGGACGCCAGATCGTCAGCGTGCGCTACACCGGCCGCCTGCGCGAGGCAGCGGGCGCCGAGCCGGTGACGGTGGACGAGACCTGGCACCTGGTGCGACCCGCCGACGCCAGCCGCGACTGGGCGATCGCCGGCATCCAGCAGGCTGACTGAGGACGTGAGCCCGTGCCTGCGCACGGGCGAACGCCTCAGGAGGGGCCCGTCATGTCCCGCATGACGGGCGCGGCCAGCAGGGCCGACCGAGGACGTGCGCCTGCGCTCAGGCGTGGGCGTGCTGGGCCGCGCCGCGCAACTCGCCGCGTGCCTGGCGCACCACGCTGACCGCCGCGCTCAGGGCCAGAAGCGCCATCACCACCGCCACCGCCAGATCGGGCCAGGCGCTGCCGGTGCCGAACACGCCCAGCGCCGCGGCCATCACCGCGAGGTTGCCGATCGCGTCGTTGCGGCTGCACAGCCAGACCGAGCGCATGTTGGCGTCGCCCTCACGCCAGGCGTACAGGGCGAGCGCGACGCCGACGTTGGCCGTCAGCGCCAGCATGCCGATGGCACCCATCGTGACCGGCTCGGGGACGCTGCCGGCGGCCAGCGCCCAGCCGGCGCGGGCGAGCACGAAGACGCCGAACACGGCCATCGACAGACCCTTGAACCAGGCCGCGCGCGCGCGCGCCGTGGCCGCCATCGCCAGCACCCACAGCGAGATGCCGTAGTTGGCCGCATCGCCGAAGAAGTCGGCCGCGTCGGCCAGCAGCGAGACCGAACCGGCGTTCACGCCGCCCGCAAGCTCGATCGCGAACATTGCCGCGTTGACGACGAGGGCGAACCACAGCACCCGCCGGTAGCGCGGGCTGCGGGTGGCTTCGGGGCTGGCGCTGCAGCCGTGGTCGTGGCAGTGGTGGCTCATGGGCTGTCGTGCAGGATGTCAGGGACCTTGCCGGCATTGGAAACCCTGAAGTCACTGTAGAGTCAAGCGCAGACTCCCGCAGGGCATGGCAATGAAGATCGGCGAACTGGCGAAGCAGACCGCAACCGCGGTCGAGACCATCCGCTACTACGAGCGCGAAGGCCTGCTGCCGACGGCGCCGCGCAGCGCCGGCAACTACCGCATCTACGGCGCCGCCCACGTCGAGCGGCTGGCCTTCGTGCGCCACTGCCGGGCGCTGGACATGTCGGTCGACGAGATCCGCGTCCTGCTGCGCTTCAAGGACGCCCCCGAGCAGCCCTGCGACGAGGTGAACGCGCTGCTGGACGAGCACATCGGCCACGTGGCCGAGCGCATCGGCGCCCTGCGCCAGCTCCAGCAGCAGCTGCAGCGCCTGCGAGCCCAGTGCGTGCAGGCGCGCGACGCGGCGCAGTGCGGCATCCTCGACGGGCTGTCGGCGCCCGCCGCCGACGCCTTGCCCGCGGCGGCCGCACACGTGGGCGCGACCCACGGCCGGACGCCGCGCCGACGCCCGGCGTCGGCAGACCGCTGAGGCCGCTGCGCCCGGCTGTCACAATCCGCCCCGGTTTTTTGCGGAGCGGGTGATGGAGTTCAGCAGCCTCGAGAAGTTCGAGAAGGCCGGCAAGCGCGGGCGTGGCGAGTCGATGCGGCTGGGCATCGGCCTGCTGTTCGCCGTCGTCATCATGCTCTACACCGCACTCAGCCAGGGCGAGGCGGGCCCTCAGGGGGTGATCCTGGTGGCCGCGGCGGTGATCGGCGGCTACATGGCGATGAACATCGGCGCCAACGACGTCGCCAACAACGTCGGCCCGGCGGTCGGATCGCGCGCGATCTCGATGGTCGGCGCGATCCTGCTGGCGGCGGTGTTCGAGATGGCGGGCTCGCTGATCGCCGGCGGCGACGTGGTGGCGACGATCCAGAAGGGCATCGTGCGCGCCGACGTGGTGGGCGACCCGGACCGCTTCATCTGGCTCATGACGGCGGCGCTGCTGGCCGGCGCGGTGTGGCTGAACATCGCCACCGCGATGGGCGCGCCGGTGTCGACCACGCACGCCATCATCGGCGCCGTGCTCGGTGCCGGGCTGGCCGCGGGCGGCTGGCAGGCGGCGCAGTGGGACCGCATGGGCGAGATCGCGGCGAGCTGGGTGATCTCGCCGCTGCTGGGCGGTGGCATCGCCGCCGGCCTGCTGTACTGGATCAAGCGCGGCATCACCTGGCAGCCCGACATGGTGGCGGCGGCGCGGCGCCGGGTGCCGCTGCTGATCGCGCTCATGCTGGGATCCTTCGTCGCCTACCTGGTGCTCAAGGGACTGAACCAGCTCGTCACCGTGAGCGGGGCCACGGCGGCGGCGCTCGGCCTGGGCGGCGCGCTGCTGGGCTGGGCGCTGGCGCGCTGGTGGGTGGAGCGCCAGGCGCCGACCCTGTTCAACACCAAGGACAGCATCAACAGCCTGTTCCGGCTGCCGCTGATCTTCTCCGCCGCCCTGCTGAGCTTTGCCCACGGCGCGAACGACGTCGCCAACGCGGTCGGCCCGCTGGCGGCGATCGCCGAGGTGGTGCGCAGCGACACCGTGGGCGGCCAGGCGCCTATCCCGCTGTGGGTGATGTTGGTGGGCGCGGTCGGCATCGCCCTCGGGCTGCTGCTGTACGGCCCGCGGCTGATACGCAAGGTCGGCAGCGAGATCACGGAGCTCGACCAGATGCGCGCCTTCTGCATTGCCTTGTCGGCGGCGCTGACGGTGATCGTCGCGTCCCAGCTCGGGCTGCCGGTGAGCTCCACCCACATCGCGGTCGGCGGCGTGTTCGGGGTCGGCTTTCTGCGCGAGTACCTCAAGCGCCGCCACGCCGGGGCGCTGGAGTTCATCAAGCTGCACCACGCGGGCGACGACAAGGCGCTGGTGGAGGCGTTCATCGATCGCTTCCAGGCCGCCACCCTGGAGGCCAAGCGCGAGATGCTCGATCAGCTCAAGAAGCACGCCGCGCCGGCGGTGCTGAGCAAGTTCGAGCGCAAGCAGCTGCGCCGGGTCTACAAGGAGCAGCTCGTGAAGCGCTCCGAGGTGCTCAAGATCGCCGCCGCCTGGGTCATCACGGTGCCGGCCACGGCGCTGATGGCGGCGCTGATCTACTACATGATCTACGGCATGGTGCACGCCTGAACCGGTGCCGGAGGGCCCGCCGCGGGCCGCGCCGCGCGGCAGGGCACGCCTAGAATCGGCGCCATTGCCCCGCCGGGGTTTCGCTTGCGCTGCCGATGACGACGCTGCCCAGTTTCACCTCGATCAGCGCCCTGTCGCCGCTGGATGGCCGCTACGCCGGCCGCACCGCCGCGCTGCGCCCGCTGCTGTCGGAGTACGGCCTCATGCAGCGCCGGGTGCAGGTTGAGGTCGAGTGGTTCATCGCCCTGTCGGATGCCGGCTTCGCCGAGTTCCAGCCGCTGTCGGCAGCCGCGCGCGAGCTGCTGCGCGCGGCCGTGACCGGCTTCTCGGAGGCCGACGCGCAGGCCATCAAGGACATCGAGCGGACCACCAACCACGACGTGAAGGCGGTCGAGTACTGGCTCAAGGCGCGCTGCCAGGCGCTGCCGGACCTGGCCGCGGCGAGCGAGTTCATCCACTTCGCCTGCACCAGCGAGGACATCAACAACACCAGCCACGCGCTCATGCTGCAGGCCGCGCGCGACCAGGTGCTGCTGCCGGCGCTGGACCGCATCGCGCACAAGCTCGCCGCGATGGCGCACGAGCTGGCCGACCTGCCCATGCTGGCGCGCACCCATGGCCAGACCGCGAGCCCGACCACGGTGGGCAAGGAGATCGCCAACGTGCTGGCGCGGCTGCGCACGGCGCGCACGCGCATCGCCGAAGTGGCGCTGCTGGCGAAGATGAACGGCGCGGTCGGCAACTACAACGCCCACCTCGCGGCCTGGCCCGACTTCGACTGGGAGGTGTTCGCGCGCGGCGTGGTCGAGCAGCGCCTGGGGCTGGTGTTCAACCCCTACACGATCCAGATCGAGCCGCACGACGCGATGGCCGAGCTGTTCGACGCCGTGGCGCGCAGCAACACCCTCCTGATCGACTTCGCGCGCGACGTCTGGGGCTATGTCTCGCTGGGCTACTTCCGGCAGAAGCTGCGCGAGGGCGAGGTCGGCAGCAGCACCATGCCGCACAAGGTCAACCCGATCGACTTCGAGAACGCCGAGGGCAACCTCGGGCTGGCGAACGCGCTGCTCGGCCACCTGAGCCAGAAGCTGCCGATCAGCCGCTGGCAGCGCGACCTCACCGATTCCACCGTGCTGCGCAACATGGGGGTGGCGCTGGGCTACGCGGTGCTGGCGCACGACAGCCTGCTGCGCGGGCTGGACAAGCTGGAGGTCGACCGCGACGCCCTGGCGGCCGACCTCGACGCCGCCTGGGAGGTGCTGGCGGAGGCGGTGCAGACCGTGATGCGCCGCCACGGCCTGCCCAACCCCTACGAACAGCTGAAGGCGCTCACGCGCGGCAAGCAGGTCACGCGCGAGTCGCTGGCCGCCTTCATCGACGCCCTGGCGCTGCCGGCCGACGAACGGGCGCGCCTGAAGGCCATGACGCCGGCCAGCTACACCGGGCGCGCGGTCGAGCTCGCGCGCCGGATCTGATCGCAAGGGGCACACGGGCATGCGCTTCACCGACGCACTGGCGGGCGCCACGCACGCAAACCGCTCGCTGCTGTGCGTCGGCCTCGATCCCGAGCCGGCGCGCTTTCCCGCCCCCTGGACCGGCGACGCCGGCCGCATCTTCGACTTCTGCGCCGGCATCGTCGATGCGACCGCCGACCTGGTCTGCGCCTACAAGCCGCAGATCGCTTATTTCCACGCCCACCGCGCGGAAGACCAGCTCGAGCGCCTGATCGCCCACATCCGCCGCCGCGCACCGGGGGTGCCGGTGATCCTGGACGCCAAGCGCGGCGACATCGGCGCCACCGCCGAGCAGTACGCACGCGAGGCCTTCGAGCGCTACCAGGCGGACGCGGTGACGCTCTCGCCCTTCATGGGCTTCGATTCCGTCGAACCCTATCTGCGCTGGGACGACAAGGGCGCGATCCTGCTGTGCCGCACCAGCAACCCCGGCGGCGACGAGCTGCAGGGGCAGACCCTGGAAGGCGGCGAGAAGGTCTTCGAGCGCATCGCGCGCCTGGCCGCCGGGCCCTGGAACCGCAACGGCCAGCTCGGCCTGGTGGTGGGCGCCACCTACCCGGCCGAGCTGGCGCGCGTGCGCGAGCTGGCGCCGACCCTGCCGCTGCTCATCCCCGGCGTCGGCGCCCAGGGCGGCGACGCCACGGCCACGGTGCGCGCCGGGCTGCGCCCGGGCGGCGCCATCGTCGTCAACTCCTCGCGCGCCGTGCTCTACGCCAGCGCGGGCGCCGACTGGGCCGCTGCCGCGCGCCGCGTCGCCGAGGCCACGCGGCACGAACTGGCGGTGGTGGCGGGGTGAACCGGCGCCACGTCGACCGCCATGTCGACGCGCGGGACGACCCGCCGTCGCTGCTGGCGCTGCTGCAACGCCCGGCAGCGGGCGCAAACCGCAAGGCGCTGACGCGCCTCACGCGTCGCCTGGCCGCCCTGTACCTGTGGGTGAGTGCCGCCTCGCTGCTGGTATTGGCAGTCGCCCTGTGGCTGGCGCCCGTCACCTTCGGGCGCGGCCTGCAGAACGGGGTGGCGCTGGCCTGCCTGGGGGCCGCGACACTGCTCGCCCTGGCACCGCTGGCCTTGGCGCAAGCGCCACGGGCGAGCCTGATCCTGGGCCCGGTGATCGCGCTGGCAGCCACCGGCGCCGCCGCGGCCTGGCTCGGGCCGGCTGTGCCGGCGCTGGGCTTTGCTGTCTTGCACGCGGCGCTGGCGATGGCGCTGGGTGGCGTGCGCGTGGGCCTGCCCGTCACCGCAGCGGGCTTGCTGCTGGTGGCGGCGCTGAACTGCGGCCCCTGGGAAGGCGTCCTGGCGCCGGCCGGCGCCGATTCGATGCTCGCGCTGTCGCTCGCGCTGCAGGGTTTCCTGATCGGCATGGCCGCCACCGGCGGTCACGTTGCCGCCCGCATGACGCGCAACTTCACCCGCACCGCCGACGAGCGCGAGCAGCGCTTTGTCAGCCTGCTGGGCATCTCGGCCGACGCCTACTGGGAGCTGGACGCGAGCATGCGCCTGGTCCAGCTGCGCCTGGAGCGCAGCGGTGAGCCGCCGCGTAGCGGCCAGGCGGCGCTGGGCGCGGTGCCCTGGGAGCTGCCGGCCTTTGTGTGCGACGGCGAGACCCTGGACCGCGTGCAGGCCGACCTCGGCGCGCGCCAGCCGCTGCGCGACGTCCCCCTGGCCTGGCAGGGCCAGCGCGGACTGCGCCACCTGCTGGTGAGCGGCGAGCCGCGCTTCGGCGCCGACGGCGTGTTCCAGGGCTACTGGGGCGTGGCGCGCGACGTCAGCCCGGTGCTGCAGGCGCAGCACGCGCTGTCGCGCACCGAGGCGCGCTACCAGGACTTGTTCGCCTGCATGCCCAGCCCGCTGGTGCTGCACCGCGACGGTCGCGTGCTGGACGCCAACCCGGCGGCGGTGGCGCTGTTCGATTACGACGACTTGTCGCAGATGCTGGGCAGCTCGATCCTGGACTGCTACGAGCGCGGGGAGTCGCGCGAACGTGCGCGCCAGCGTGCGCAGGCGATCCAGGCCGAGCCCGCGGGCTCCGTGCTGCCGGTGGCCGAGTTCCGGCTCCAGCGCGGCGACGGCCGCCTGCTGCGCGTGCGCTCGACCGCGGTTGCGGTCGAGACCGAGCGCGGAGCGGCGGTGCTGTCCATCATCGTCGATGACAGCGAGCGCCTGGCGGCGGAGGACGTGCTGCGGCGCTCGGAGGCCTTGCTGTCGCACCTGGTGGCCAGCAGCGCCGACCCCATCATGCTGGTCGAGCTGGACAGCGACCGCCCGGTGATGGTCAACCGCAGCTTCGAGCGCGTCACCGGCTGGACGGCCGACGAGGTGGTGGGGCGACGCATGTCCGAGATCGGCCTGTGGGACTCGGCCGATTTCCGGCAGGGGCTGGTGGCTGAGGTTCGAGCCCAGGCCCGGGTGCGCGACCTGCCCATGCGCTGGCATCGGCGCGACGGCGGCGTGCTTGCCATGCTGGTGTGTGGGGCGCACTTCCACGTCGACCAGCGCGACTTCCTGGTCATCAACGCGCGCGATATGACCGAGGTCGAGCGCCACCGGCTGCAGACGGACGCCATCCTGGACAACGCCTCGGTGGCGATCGCGCTCACCCGCGACCAGAAGCTTCAGATGGTCAACCCGGCCTTCGACGCCATGTTCGGTTTCCCGCACGGCAGCATCGTCGGCCAGCCCGCACGGCTGCTGTGGCCCGACGATGCATCCTTCCTCGCGTTCGGCCGCTTGGTGGACCCGCAGCTCGCGCGCGGCGAGCAGATCGATGTCGAGTGCGAGCTGCAGCGGCACGACGGCAGCCGCTTCCTGTGCCGCATGCTGGCGCGCGCGGTGAACCCCTCGCACCCCAGCCAGGGCGGCACGATCTGGGTCGGCGAGGACGTCACCGAACGGCGCCGCCTGGAGCAGGCGCTGGCCGCCGCGCGCGACGCCGCCGAATCAGCCAGCCGCGCCAAGAGCGCCTTCCTGGCCAACACCAGCCACGAGCTGCGCACGCCGCTGAACGGCCTGCTCGGGCTCGCCCAGCTCGCGCGCGCCCCGGGCCTGGACGAGGCGCGGCGCGGCCACTACCTGGAGCAGATCGTGGACAGCGCGCAGTCGCTCGCGGAGATCGTCTCCGACATCCTGGACCTGTCCAAGATCGAGGCCGGGCACCTGAGCATCCACGCCGCCGCCTTCGACCTCGACGCCCTGCTCGCCTCGCTGCGGCGCAGCTACGCCACCCTGGCGGCCGGACGCGGGCTGCGCCTGGTGCTGGACGCCGAACCCGGCCTCGGCCTGGTGTGCGGCGACGCCCTGCGCGTGCGCCAGATCCTGACCAACTACCTGGGCAACGCGATCAAGTTCACCGCCCGCGGCGAGGTCCGCCTGCAGGCGCTGCGGCTGGACGCGCAGCGCCTGCGGCTGGAGGTCAGCGACACCGGCCCCGGCATCGACGAGGCGACCCAGGCGCGCCTGTTCCAGCCCTTCACCCAGGCCGACCAGTCGACCACCCGGCGCTACGGCGGCACCGGCCTGGGGCTGTCGATCTGCCGTGAACTGGCGCAGCTCATGGGCGGCACGGTGGGGGTGGAGAGCCGGCCTGGCGTCGGCAGCCGCTTCTGGGCCGAGCTGCCGTTGCCGGCCTGCGCCGGCTCGGCTTCGACGGCGGCCGATGCCGAGCCGGCGCCGGTGGACGGCGCCCACGTCCTGCTGGTGGACGACAACGAGGTCAACATGCTGGTCGCCGCGGCCCAGCTCGAGCAGGCCGGGGTGCGCGTCGGCCGCGCCCTGGACGGACGCCAGGCGCTGGCCGCGGTGGCGGCGGCCGAGCTCGCCGACGACCCCTACGACCTGGTGATGATGGACTTGCAGATGCCCGAGCTCAGCGGCTACGAGGTCGCCGCCGAGCTGCGGCGCAGCCACGACATGCAGGCCCTGCCCATCGTCGCCCACACCGCCGCCGCCCTCGTCAGCGAGCGCGCAGCGGCCCTCGCCGCCGGCATGAACGACTTCCTGCCCAAGCCGGCCGACCTCGCCCAGCTGCGCGCGATGGTGGCGCGCTGGGCCCGCCGCACGCGGCGCTGAAGGCGCCGCTTCCTTCCCAGGCGCTGAAGGCGCCGCTTCTTCCCTGGCGCGGAGGGCGCCGCATCCTGCGCCGGCGCCGAGCAGCGCTTCACCGTCCGCCGGGGCGCCGTCGATCAGTCCAGCGTCACCTCGGCGTGCACCGCGCCGGCGCGGTCGGCGCGTGCGCTCAGCGCGAGCCGGGTGCCGGCCGGCGCCTTCAGCACCCATTCGGCGACCGCGCGGTCGGCGGTAAGCTCGGTGGCCGGCAGGAAGGCCAGCAGCGATCCCTTGGGTGCGTGGCCGGCGAGGTGGCCCTTGATCTCGCGCGGCTTGCCGCCGAGCAGCGCCGCGCCCGGCGGCAGCTGGATCTCGAACACCGTGCCGCGCACCGTCTTACGCTCGATCGCGCGCTGGCAGATGTGGCTGGGCAGGTAGCCGGCGTTGGCCACCGCCATGCGCACGCGCCAGGTGTCGGGACCGAGCGCGCGCACCTCGGTGCGCAGCAGCTGCAGCTTGGGCAGGCTCAGGCCCAGGGTCTTCAGCCAGCCCGGGAAGCGCGCGGCCTCGCGCTCGCGCAGCTGCGGTGGCGGGTTGCGCCAGTAGTTCATCTTGTCCCAGCCGCCGATCTCCACCCGCCCGAGCTGCGGGTGCTCGAAGGGCTGCCAGTCGACGTAGGCCTGGCCGCCGCACTGGGCGTCGCTCCAGGCCAGCAGCTTGAGGTCGTCCTCCACCGGGTGGTCGCGGTACCAGTCGATCCACTTGTAGTCGGTGATCCCGGCCTCCTTGTTCGGCGACCAGATCTCCACCGTCCAGAACAGCGCGCCCAGGTGCTCGTAGATCCAGTCCTGGGCGCCGGTGATGACTTCCTTGGGGTGGTAGCGGAACTCGTGCCAGAGGCTGATCGCCGGGTAGCCGGTGAGCTTGGCGCCGAGGTCCGACAGGCGCTGGTAGACCCACAGGTCCTCGGGCGTCATGTCGGCATCGCTCTGCGTGGCCATCGGCCGCAGGATCACGCCGGCGTGGGTGTGGAAGCTCACCGCGGCGCCGATGTTGGGGTGGCGGACGATGAAGTCCACCATCGCCCTCACCTCGGGCTCGCTGGTCGGGTAGGGGCCGGCACCGGCTTGCTCGAACTCCTGGCGCCAGCCGGCCGGGAAGTTGCGGTTCAGGTCCAGCCCCTCGCGGTCCTTGTTGACGCGGATGCCGAGCCCGTCGTAGTTCGTGAGCAGGCCTTCGGGGACGATGCGGTAGTACTCGCCGCCGAACTCGCCCGGCGCGCGCGCCACCATCAGGCGCGGCTCATCGGGGTGCTTCTTGTAGGGCCCCAGCGGGTCAGGGATGCGCATGCTCAGGATGCGGCCGTCGCCGTCCACGTCCTGCATCGTCAGCCCCTCGACCACCTCCTCGTCCCAGGGGTAGAGCCGGGTGCTGCTGCGGATGTGGCGCGGCCGGTCCGCAAGCGCCAGCTCGGCGCCGTCCGGGTTCAGGCGCGGCACCAGGTAGACCGCGCGCGTGTCCAGCAGCTCGGTGATCTCGCGGTCCTGGCCGTGGCCGCACACCAGCTGGTGCAGCCAGTACAGGCAGGCGGTGCTGGCGGTCAGCTCGGCGGCGTGGATGTTGCCGTCGACCCACAGCGCCGGCTTGTCGCGGTGATCGCCGCTGGCCTGGTTGGTGACGATGACGAGCCAGATCTCGCGCCCCTCGTGGCTGCGGCCCAGGCTTTGCAGCTCCACCAGGCCGGGCGCCGCGGCGGCGTAGTCCTGCAGCAGCCGGGTCAGCTCCGGGTGGCGGTAGAACTGGTCGAAGCGGGGAACGGGGATTGCGCTCAAGGGTCACCTCCGGGCAGCTCGGCGCGGCGATTGTCGCTGCGCCGCCGCCGCCCGGCCCGCCGCGTCGCCCTCGACCGTCCTCGGCTGCGATCAGCCGTAGTCAGCCGTGGTCAGCCGGCTTGACCCAGGCGTTGGCGGAAGGCGCGCGGTGAGCTGCCGGTGGCGCGGCTGAACACGCGGCTGAAGTGCGCCGGGTCGTCGAAGCCGAGCGCGTAGCCGATGCTGGCAACCTGCAGCTGGGTGTAGGCGAGCTGGCGCCTGGCCTCGCGCAGCAGGCGCTCGCGGATCAGCGCCGATGCCGGCTGGCCGCTGGCCTGGCGCAGCACCCGGCTCAGGTGGGTGGGGGTGATGGAGAGAGCGCGCGCGTAGTCCGCCACCCGCCAGCGCGCGCTGGCGTGCGCATCCACCAGGGCCTCGAAGCGCTCCAGCAGCCGCGCCGCCGCCGCCGGCTCGCGCCCGGCATCCACCTGTGCCGCGAGCCGGCGCGCCACCAGGCCCAGCAGCGCCGCGGTGAGGCCGCGCAAGGCCTGCGCGCGCGCGTAGCGGCGCCCGTCGTGCTCGACGGCGATGCGCGCCAGCAGCGCCGCGATGTCGGCGTCGGCGCGGCACAGCTGCGCCTGCGCGAGCAGCCGACGCAGGTCGGGCGCCGGCGCGAGCGCCTGCTCCAGGGTCTCGGCCGCGAGCGTGAGCACCCAGCCCTGGGTGCCGGGAACGAAACGGTAGGCGTGCACGCAGCCGGCCGGTACGTTGACCAGGCTGCCGGCGCGCAGGCGCAGCCTTCGGCCGTCGATCTCGGCCTGGCCGCCGCCGCTGTTGAGCAGCAGGAGCTGGTGCAGCCGGGCGTGCCGGTGCGGCCGCAGCGCCCAGCCGTGCAGCGCCGAGCGGGTGGCGATGGGCTCGATGTGCAGCACATCGGGCAGCTCGGCCGATTCGCCGAACAGGTTGAAGCTGGGGATGGCGCGCTCCCCGGTGGGCGGCGCAGGACGCGCGGGCGGGGTCGCGGGGAGCGCTTCTGGCATGTTCGAATCGTACAAGTTTGCGCTGCGTCAAGCCATGTCGCCGGGGCCGCGGGCGGCCTACAGTGGGCACCTGCCGCGGCGGCGTGGCGGCGTACACAGGAGACCGGCATGAAGACCCAGGTTTGCATCATCGGCGGCGGCCCGTCGGGGCTGATGCTCTCGCAGCTGCTGCACCTCAAGGGCATAGACACCGTGGTGCTGGAGCGCCAGACGCGCGAGTACGTGCTCGCGCGCATCCGTGCCGGCGTGCTCGAGCACGGCTTTGCCGCCCTCATGCGCGAGGCGCAGTGCGGCGAGCGCATGGACCGCGAGGGCGAGATCCACCACGGCTTCTACATCGCCCACGACAACCGGCTCGACCGCATCGACCTGCACCAGCACAGCGGCGGCAACTCCGTCATCGTCTACGGCCAGACCGAATTGACGCGCGATCTGTACGAGGCGCGCGACCGGGCCCAGGGGTGCGTGCTCCACCAGGTCGAGGACGTCCAACTGCACGAGCTCAACGGCGGCGGCCGGCCGGCGGTGAGCTTTCGCCACGACGGCCAGGCGGTGCAGGTCGAGTGCGACTACGTGATCGGTGCCGACGGCTTTCACGGCGTCAGCCGCAAGGCGATCCCGAAGGACGTGCTGCGCGAGTACGAGCGCGTGTACCCGCTGGGCTGGCTGGGCGTGCTCTCGCGCACCAAGCCGGTTTCGCCGGAGCTGATCTACGCCCAGCACGAGCGCGGCTTCGCGCTGTGCTCGCTGCGTTCGCAGGTGCTGTCGCGCTACTACATCCAGGTGCCGCTGTCCGACAGCGTCGAACAGTGGAGCGACGACGCCTTCTGGGCCGAGCTTCATCGCCGGCTGCCGGCCGAGGTGGCGGCGCGCATGGTGACCGGACCCTCGATCGAGAAGTCGATCGCGCCGCTGCGCAGCTTCGTCGCCGAGCCGATGCGCTACGGCCGGCTGTTCCTGGCCGGCGACGCCGCCCACATCGTGCCGCCGACCGGCGCGCGTGGCCTCAACAGCGCCGCCTCGGACATCCACTACCTCTACCACGCGATGCTCGCGCACTACCAGCGCGGCGACGATTCGGGCCTGGACAGCTACTCCGACAAGGCGCTGGCGCGGGTGTGGAAGGCGCAGCGCTTCTCCTGGTGGATGACGATGCTGTTGCACACCTTCCCCGACAGCATGGCCTACGACCGCCGGCTGCAGCGCACCGAGCTCGAGTACCTGCTGTCGTCGCCGGCGGCGCTGCGCTCGCTGGCGGAAAACTACGTCGGGCTGCCCTACTGACGGCGCGCCGGCACGGCGCGGGTGTCTCACGGCGCCAGCGGGGCGCCGTCGACGAAGACCTGCAGCTCTCCAGCCCGCATCGCGACCCAGGGCTCGCCGCTGGTCAGAGGCTCGGTGGCGACCACCGCCACCCGGTCGGCGGGGGTGGTGAGGGCAGCGAAGTCCACGCTCAGGTCCTCGTCGGCGAGGCTGGCGGCGCCGAAGGGGTGCTGGCGCTGCAGCCAGTGCAGCCGGGTCGAGGCAAAAGCCCACAGCGCCTGGCCGTTGCTCAGCAGCAGGTTCAAGCTGCCGCAGCGTGCGGCACGCGGCAGCAGCTCGCGCAGCGTGTGGCTGAGCTCGGGCACGCTGGGCACGCCGGCATGCGCCTTCGCCAGTTCCTGCATCAGCCAGCAGAAGGCGTGCTCGCTGTCGGTGTCGCCGACCGGCCGGAACTGGCCGTGCAGCGGCAGGTCCAGCTCTTTCAGGTCGCCGTTGTGCGCGAACACCCAGTAGCGCCCCCACAGCTCGCGCACGAAGGGGTGGCAGTTCTGCAGCGCCACCGGCCCGGCGGTGGCCTTGCGGATGTGGGCGACGACGTTGTGGCTGCGGATCGGGTAGCGGCACACCATCTGCGCCACCGGTGAATCGCGCGCGCTTTGCGGGTCGACGAAGCAGCGCAGGCCACGGTCCTCGAAGAAGGCGATGCCGAAGCCGTCCTTGTGCTCGCTGGCGCGGCTGGCGAGCCCGGCGAAGCTGAACATCACGTCGGTCGGCGTGTTGGCGTTCATGCCCAGCAGCTGGCACATCGGAGTCGCGCTCAGCTGAACAGCAGCTTGCCGATCCCGCGCCAGCTCAGCAGCCGGCCGGGGTTCTGCGTCTCGTCGAGCACGCCGCTCATGCGCCGCAGGATGCGCGCGCTGCGCTGGGCGCGCCAGATCACGAGGTCGGCCAGCCAGGGTCGGTGGTTGACGTGCTCGGCCCGTGCGTACAGCGCAAAGCGCGGCGCCAGCGCGTGCAAGGCGCTGGCGTAGTGCGCGCGCACCGCGGCGTCGTCGGCGCCGGCGGCGATCGCCTCCGCGGCCAGCATGCCGGTTTCCAGCGCCTTGCCTATGCCCTCGCCGGTGAAGGCGTAGGTGCTGCCTATGGCCTCGCCGGTGGCCAGCAGGCCGGGGCGCGACCAGCGCGCGCCGGTGAGCGAACAGCGCAGCGGCGCGCCCTTGGGCTCGGCCAGCCACTGGCCACCCGCCAGCAGCGCGCGCGCATCGGGGTGGACGGCGCAGAAGCTGTCGAACACCTGGCGCAGATTGCCTGCCGCACCCGCTGCGCCTGGCGCCGAGCCGCCGGTGAGGCCGGCGCCGACGTTGAACACCCCGCCCGGGGCCGGGAAGATCCAGCCGTAGCCGCCCGCCAGCCTGCGGTGCCAGACGATTTGCAGCGTGCGCAGGCGTGCGTGCAGCTCGGGGTCGGCCGGGCGCAGGTAGCCGCGCATGGCCACCCCGCTGGGTGCGCGGCGCTCGCACAGGCCGGCGGCCTGCAGCGGCCCGGCGGCGCCGCCGGTGGCCAGCACCACCCAGCGCGCGCTCAGTTCGTGCGTGTGCTGGCCGACGCGCAGCCGGGCGCCGACGACGCGCTCGCCATCCTCCAGCGTGGCCTCGAAGCGCGCCGGCGGCAGCAGCCCCGCGCCGGCGGCCTGGGCGGCGCGCAGCAGGATGTGGTCCAGCGTGCGCCGTGGCAGCACCGCGAGCCGGCCCGGCACGTCGACGCGCCCGCCGCGCGGGCCGAAGCAGCTCACATGCTGCGCCGGCAGCGCCTGCGCCATCACCTCCTCGTGCACGCCCATGCGTGCCAGGGCGGCGTGGGCGTCGGGGATGAGGCCGTCGCCGCAGACCTTGTCGCGCGGAAAGGCGTGCTGGTCCGCCAGCAGCACCTGCAGGCCCTGCCGTGCCAAAGTCTGCGCGCAGGCGCTGCCGGCGGGTCCGGCGCCGATCACGAGCACGTCGCAGCAGCTGGGCAGGGGCGTCATCGGTCCACGATAGCAGCCCGGGCAGCACCCGCGACACCCACCCGCCTGCCAACCCGCCAACCCGCCAGCCCACCCGCCCGCCAAGGAAAGGGGGATTGCCCGCGGTCAAGGCCGGTCCGCCACGGCGGGCGCAACATGGGCGGCACTCGCGTCGATGGAGATCCGCATGGGCGACCCCCTCAGCGCCGGCCAGCGCGCCTGGCTGGCGGCCGAACTGCAGCAGCGCCGCCAGGCGCTGCAGGCGCAGCTGGCGCAGCACCTGCATGGGCAGACGCGGGTCGAGCGCGCCGCCGACCGGCTGGCACAGGACGGTGACGACGCACCGCAGCGCGCCCCCGAGCTGGAGATCGCTGCCGTGCTCACCGAACGCGAGCAGCGTGATCTGGACGCGGTCGCGGCGGCGCTGCAGCGCCTGGACAAGGGCGAGTACGGGCGCTGCCGCGACTGCGGCGAGGACATCCCCTTCGAGCGCCTGAAGGTCGAGCCCTGGGCCGAGCGCTGCGTGCCCTGCGCGAGTCGGCGCGAGCGGCGCTGAGATCCTCGCCGGGCACCCCGCTGCAGTGGGCGCGGCGCCGACGTAAGCTCGCGCCCCATGGACCTGCAGCCCGATCTCGCCGTCTTCTCCCGCAGCTACAGCGAAGCGCGGGACAAGTTCCTCGCCGCCGCCGCCGCCGCGGGCGCGCGCATGGACAGCCACCCGCACCCGCTGCGCGGCCCGGCCGGCGAGGCGCTCGCCACCGACTGCGCCTGGCTCGGTCCCGAGGACGCTTCGCGCGTGCTGGTGGTCCTGTCGGCCACCCACGGCGTCGAGGGCCTGGCCGGCAGCGGCCCGCAGGTGCACTGGCTGCGCCGGCCGGATGCCCTGCCCGCAGATGTGGCGGTGCTGCTGGTGCATGCGGTCAACCCGCACGGCTTTGCCTGGCTGCGCCGGGTGACGGAGGAGAACGTCGACCTCAACCGCAACTGGGTCGACTTCGGCCAGCCGCTGCCCGAGAACCCCGGCTATGCCGAGCTGCATCCGCACTGCGTGCCGGACCGCCTGGACGCGCCGACCCTGGCTGCGGCGCAGGAAGCGATCGACGCCTGGCGCGAACGCCACGGCGAGGCTGCGCTGCGCGCGGCGCGCAGCAGCGGCCAGTACAGCCACCCCGACGGCCTGTTCTACGGCGGGCGCGAACCCACCTGGGCGCGGCGCACCAGCGAAGCCATCCTCGCGCGCCGGCTTGCGCGTGCGCGCACGGTGGCGATCGTCGACCTGCACACCGGCCTCGGCCCCTACGGCTATGGCGAGCCGATCTGCAACCACGCGCCGGGCGGCGAGCGGGTGGCGCGTGCGCGCCGCTGGTGGGGCGACAGCGTGACCGAGCCGCTGCGCGGCACCTCCAGCAGCCAGCCCAAGTGGGGGCTCACCGAGTTCGGCTACGAGCGCGCGCTGGCGCACGCGCAGATCGCCTTCGTCGCCCTCGAGTTCGGCACCTACGACCAGACGCGCGGCACGGCGGTGCTGCGCGACGACGCCTGGCTGTGGCGCCACGGCGATCCGCGCAGCCCGCAGGCGGCCCCGATACGCGAGGCCTTGCGCGACCACTTCTATCCGCCCTTCGCCGACTGGCAGGAGATGGTCCTGTTCCGCACGCGCCAGGTGCTGCGTCAGGCGCTGCAGGGGCTGGAACAGGAGGGCGCACCATGAGCACCGTGTTCGAGATGCTGCTCAGCGGCGAGTGGCCGAGCGCCAAGCTGTTCGAGGACGCGCTCGTGTTCGCCTTCATGGACGCCGGGCAGGTGAACGACGGCCACGTCATCGTCGCCACCCGGCGACCGGTGGCGACGCTGATGCAGGCCAGCGACGCCGAGGCGGCGGCGCTCATGCGCGCCGCGCGCCGGGTCGCGATCGCGGTCGAACAGGTCTTCGCCCCGGCCGGCGTCACCGTCTTGCAGGCCAACCACGCCGCCGGCTGGCAGACCGTGCCGCACCTGCACCTGCACGTGCTGCCGCGGCATGCGGGCGACGGCGTCGAGCTGAGCTGGCCGCGCAAGGAGCCGGGCATCGAGCGCCTGCGTGAACTCGCCGCGCGCCTGCGCGTCTGAGGCGCCCGCCCT
>CAUJJP010000195.1 GCA_963205525.1 Pseudomonadota bacterium
CCCTGCCCGGCCAGGCCACCGTGCTGCTCATCACCGATGGCCTGGAGCATGGCGACAGCGCCGCGCTCGCCTTCGAGATCGAGCGCCTGCACAAGAGCTGCCGTCGGCTGATCTGGCTCAACCCGCTGCTGCGCTTCGACGGCTTCGAGCCGCGCGCCGGGGGCGTGAAGGCGATGCTGCCGCATGTGGACCGCTTCCTGCCGGTGCACAACCTGGCGAGCCTGGAGCAGCTCGCGGCGCTGCTCGCGGCGGGGCGCTGAATGCGCGGCAATCGCGCCGCAACGGGCCACGCGCACGGCGGCGCTTGCGGCTACGATTGACGCCACGCCATGCCGCGACGCCCGCCTTCGTTGCCGCCAGCACCGCCTGCCGCCACCGGCAGCCAGATCCTCGGACTGGTCAGCGCCGAGGCCCACCTCATGCTGGGCCGGCTGCTCAAGGTGCTGCTGCTGGCGCTGCCGGCGATGATGGTCGGCGAGGCGATGGGCAGCGGCCGCGCGGCCGAGCTCGTCATCTTCGGCGGCACCACCGTGTGGATCGCGCTGCTCGTGTGGGCGCACACGCGCGGGCGCGACGATCTCGCGCTCGCCGGCCTGGTCGTCGTCCTCGTCGCGACCGCAGCGCTGTTCGGCATCGCCATGGGTTCGGTGCGCACGGTGGGCACCATCGCCCTGCCCGGCGCCCTCGTCATCGCCGGCATCTTCCTCGGCCAGCGCGCCCTGCTGCTGACCTTCCTCGCCTGCTCGGCGGTGGTCGGCGGCCTGATCGCGGCCCAGCTCCAGGGCTGGCTGCGCGAGCCGGTGTACACGGTCCAGCTCGTGCACTGGTTCGAGTTCACGATCGTCTTCGGCGCGATCGCGATCACGGTCTGGTATGCGCGCCGGGTGGCGGTGCGCGCCAGCGAGCGCGCGCGCTCCGACGAGGCGCGGCTGGCCTCGGTGCTGCGCAACGCGCCCTTCGCGCTCGTCGTGTCCGACGTCCCGGACTCCTGCATCGTCGAGGTCAACGCCGCCTACGAGCGCATGTTCCGCCTGCGCCGCGAGGACGCCATCGGCCGCACCTCGAACGAGCTCGCGCTGTGGGTCGATCCGCGGCAGCGCCAGGCGGTGATCGACCAGGTGCTGCGCGACGGGCGGGTCAGCAACCTGGCGGTCGTGCTGCGGCGCACCGACGGCGAGGCCTTCGACGCCCTGCTGTCCAGCGAGCTGGTCGACAGCGTCGGCCAGCGGGTGCGCGTGACGACGGTGGTCGACATCAGCGCGCAGCAGGCGGCGCAGCGCGCGCTCGAAGCCAGCGAGACCCGGTTTCGCCGCCTGTTCGACGAGACCCCGGTCGCCTCGCTCATCACCAGCTATCCCGAGGGCCGCATCAGCGCCTGCAACGACGCCTTCTCGCGCCTGGTCGGGCGCCCGCGCGAGGCGCTGCTCGGCCGCACCGTGGTCGGCCTCGATCTCTGGGACGACGCGCAGGAACGCACGCAGGCCTTCGAACGCCTGCAGCGCGAAGGCATGGTGCGC
Source organism: Pseudomonadota bacterium (assembly GCA_963205525.1). The sequence goes on from CAUJJP010000195.1 coordinate 1,518, forward strand.
GACCAGTCGCTGCGCATCCGCCACGCCGACGGCACGCTGCGCCACGCGATGCTGAACTGGGTCTTCATGGAGGTCGAGGGCGAGCGCTTCATCCTCGGCCAGATGATCGACCTCAGCGCCCGCATCGCCGCCGAGCAGGCGCTGCTCGAGCTCAACGAAGGACTGGAGGCGCGCGTGCACGCACGCACCGCCGAGCTGCAGGCGAGCAACGCGGCGCTGGCCGAGGCGCGCGACGCCGCCGAGGCCGCAACCCGCGCCAAGAGCCAGTTCCTGGCCAACATGAGCCACGAGATCCGCACGCCGCTGAACGCCATCGTCGGCCTCACCGAGCTCGTGCTGCGCAACCCCGAGCTGCCGGGCACGGTGGACAGCCACCTGCAGAAGGTCAGGCGGGCCGCACTCGCGCTGCTGGAGATCATCAGCCCGATCCTGGACTTCTCCAGGATAGAGGCCGGCGGCCTGCAGCTCGAGCAGGCCCCCTTCGACCTCGACCAGGTGCTGGAGGCGGTGCGCTCGGTGGTCGGCGTCACGGCCGAGGCCAAGGGATTGACGCTGGAGATCCGGGTCGCTGAGGGTCTGCCGCGCCAGCGCCTGGGCGACGCCCTGCGGCTGACCCAGGTCCTGATCAACCTGGCCGGCAACGCGGTGAAGTTCACCCCCACCGGCAGCGTCGTGGTCGAAGTTGGCGCGGCCGACGCAACGGACGCGGCGGATGCGGCAGGCCCGCGGCTGCGCTTCGCGGTCCACGACAGCGGCATCGGCATCGCGCCGGACAAGCAGCACCGCCTGTTCCAGCCCTTCGACCAGATCGACGGCAGCACGACGCGGCGCTTCGGCGGCACCGGCCTGGGGCTGGCGATCTCGCGCGAGCTGGTGCGCGCCATGGGCGGCGAGATCGAGGTCCGCAGCGAGGAAGGCGTGGGCAGCCAGTTCTTCTTCACCCTCGCCCTGCCCTGCGTGGCCGTCACTGCCACCACCGCCACCACCCCTGCCGAGCCGTCCGCCGGCAGCGCGGGCTGCATGCAGGCGCTGCGCGGTTGCCGCATCCTGCTGGCCGAGGACAACGAGCTCAACCAGCTGGTGGCACGCGGTTTCCTGGAGGATCTGGCGGGAGCGCGGCTGCGCGTGGTGGCCACCGGCGCCGAGGCGCTGGACGCGCTGCGCAAGGACCGTTTCGACCTCGTGCTGATGGACGTGCAGATGCCGGTCATGGACGGCTACGAGGCCACGCGCAGGCTGCGCATGGACCCGCGCCTGGCCGACCTGCCGGTGATCGCGATGACCGCCCACGCCCAGCCCAGCGACCGCGAGCGCAGCCTGGCCGCAGGCATGAACGGCCACATCACCAAGCCCTTCGAGGCCAGCGAGCTGTTCGCCACCCTGGCCGCCGCGCTGAAGCGGCCCTGCGTGGACGACAGCGCCGCCGCCGGCTGGCCGCCGCGCGGCTGATCGAGCCGCCAGGGGCTGTCGCAGCAGCCGCCGCACCCTCGCATCCCATCGCGCCCGTTCACCCATAGAATGCCGCGGCAATCATTGCCCCGGCAATCATTGCCGCAACACGCATCACGCATCACGCATTTCCCCCGCACCATGCCCGCCCGCCGCCCCCCTGCCCGCGCTGCCGCCGCCAACTTCTACGACGGTGCCCGCTACGTGGCGCAGGACAGCACCGGTCACCGTCTGTTCCAGCTCATGCAGGCGATGCGGCGCGAGGTCGAGCTCCGCCTGGCCGCGCACGAGCTCACCGACGCGCAGTGGAAGCCACTGTGGGTGCTGCGCTGCAGCGGCGGCGGCAGCAGCGCGCGCGAGCTGGCCGAGCGGCTTGGCATGGATGCCGGGGCCGCGACCCGGCTCGTCGATCGGCTCGCGCGCAAGGGCTTCGTCGAGCGCACGCGCTCGGCCACCGACAGACGCATGGTCCAGCTGCGCCTCACGCCCGCCGGAGCGGCGGTGGCCGAGCACATCCCGCAGGTGCTGGCGGCGGTGCACAACGACTTCCTGGCCGGCTTCAGCAAGACCGAATGGCAGCAGCTGAACGCCCTGCTGGAGCGCATGCGCGACAACGGCCGCCAGCTCGCCGCCGACGCCGGATCCGCATGACGCAGCCGCCCCGCACCGCGTCACTGCAGGCAACCGCCTGCATGCGCCCGCACGCCCGCATGGCCGTTCTGCCGGGCTTGCTGCCGACGATCTGGCCGATGGTGCTGGTGCTGCTGCTCCTGGGCGGCTGCGCAAACCCGGGGCCGCCGCTGGCGCACCGCGCGCCCTTGCAGCCGGCTGCGCTCGGCGCGCTCGAGGACGCCACCACGCCCTGGCCGGCGCGCGACTGGTGGACCGCCTGGGGCGACCCCGAACTGGACCGCCTGGTGGCGCTCGCGCTGGAGAAGGAACCCACGCTGCTGGGCGCGCAGGCGCGGCTGCAGCAGGCGCGCGCCGCGGCACAGGCGGCCGGCGCGCTGGACACGCCGCTGCTGGGCCTGCAGGCCTCGGCCACCGACCAGCGCTACACCGCGCACGGCCTGATCCCGCCGCCGCTGGCCGGCAGCGTGCGCTGGAGCGCCGACCTGCGCCTGGCCGCGAGCTGGGAGCTGGACCTGTTCGGCGCCCAGCGCGCGACGCTGGAGGCGGCCATCGGCCGCTGGCGCGCGGCGCAGGCGGATCGCCAGGCGACGCGCGTGCTGCTGGCGAGCCAGGTCGCCAGCGCCTATGTGGCGCTGGCGCGCGCCCTCGAAGCCGGCGAACTCGGGCGCCAGGCGCTGCGCCAGCGCGAGCACACCCAGGCCCTGCTGCGCGCGCGCCAGGACGCGGGGCTGGACAACGCGATCGACCTGCGCCAGGCGCAGGCGGCGCTGGCGCAATCGCGCGTCGAGCTGCAGGCGCTGGATGCAGCAGCGGTGCAGGCGCGCCACGCCCTGGCCGAACTCTGCGGCCAGGGTCCGCAGGCGCTGGACGCGCTCGCGCCGCGGCTCGCGCGCGTGCGCGCGATGGGCGTGCCCAGCGTGCTGCCGGCGCAGCTGGTGGGCCGGCGCGCCGACCTGGTGGCCCAGCGCTGGCGTGTCGAGGCCGCGCTGCAGGACGTGCAGGTGGCGCGCGCCCGCTTCTACCCCAACCTCAACCTGATGGCCTTCGTCGGCCTGAACAGCCTCGGCCTGGACCAGCTCGTGAACGCCGGCAGCCGAGTCTACGGCGCCGGGCCGGCGCTCAGCCTGCCCTTGTTCGAGAGCGCCCGCCTGCACGCCGAGCAGCAGGCGCGCGACGCCGCCGTCGACGGCGCCATCCAGGCCTACGACGCCAGCCTGCTGCGCGCCCTGCGCGAGGTGGCCGACGAAGCCGCAGCCCTGCAGTCCAACGCCGCCCAGCAGCGCGGCCAGGCGCAGGCCCTGCAGGCCGCCGAAGCCGCCTGGGCGCTGGCGCGCCAACGCCACGCCGCGGGCCTGGGCAACCTGCTGCCGGTGCTGCAGGCCGAGGCCGGCGTGATCGCACAGCGCCGCGCCGCCCTGGACCTGCGCGCGCGCCAGCTCGGCGCCGAGGCGGCACTGGCACGCGCCCTCGGCGGCGGCTACGACAGCGGCCAGAACGCCCTCGGCAGCCACGACGCCGATCAGGTCGAGCGCAGCGCTGACGACACCCACCAGGCCAGCGCGCAGAACGCCGCCCAGGCCACACCCTGAACCCCCGCCCGCCATGGAACAGGACCCCAAGCCCGGCGCCGCCGTGCCCGCAGCGCCTGCAGCACCTGCAGCACCTGCAGCACCTGCAGCACCTGCAGCACCTGCAGCACCCGCAGCACCCGCAGCCGACGCGCCCGCCACGCCGGCACGCCGGCGCGCCCTGCTCGGCGTGAGCGCCCTCGTCGTCGTCGCTGCGCTCGCCTACGCCGCCTATTGGGCGCTGGCGCTGCGCCACCGCGAGAGCACCGACAACGCCTATGTGCAGGCGCCGCTGGTGCAGATCACGGCCCAGGTCGGTGGCAGCGTGACCGCAGTACTGGCCGACGACACCGACGCCGTGCGCGCCGGCCAGGCCTTGCTGCGGCTGGACCCCAGCGACGCCCGGCTCGCGCTGGCGCGCGCGCAGGCCCAGCTGGCGCAGACGGTGCGCCAGGTGCGCACCCTGTACGCCCAGGATCGCACCTTGGCCGCCACGGTGGCGCTGCGCGAGGCCGAACTGCAGCGCGTGCAGACCGAGCTCGCGCGCGCGCAGGAGGACGTGCAGCGGCGCACGCCGCTGCTGGCTGCCGGTGCGGTCGGTGCCGAGGAGCTGACTCACGCGCAGGCCGCCCTGGACAGCGCGCGCGGCGCGCTCGCCGCCGCCCAGGCCGCACTCGCCGCCGCGCGCGCCCAGGCCGGCGCCAACCGCGTGCTCACCGATGGCACCCAGGTGCAGGACCACCCGGGCGTGCAGGCCGCCGCCGCCGCGGTGCGCGAGTCCTGGCTCGCCCTGCAGCGCATGGAGGTCGCGGCGCCGCTGGCCGGCGTGGTGGCGCGGCGCTCGGTGCAGGTCGGCCAGCGCGTGGCCGCCGGCAGCCCGCTGATGTCCATCGTCGCCCTCGACCGCTTGTGGGTGGACGCCAACTTCAAGGAGGTGCAGCTGCGCGAGATGCGCATCGGCCAGCCGGTGAAGCTGCACGCCGACCTCTACGGACAGCGGGTCGAGTTCGACGGCCGGGTGGCCGGGCTGGGCGCCGGCACCGGGTCGGCCTTCGCCCTGCTGCCGGCGCAGAACGCGACCGGCAACTGGATCAAGGTGGTGCAGCGCCTGCCGGTGCGCATCGAGCTCGACCCGCGCCAGCTCGCCGCGCACCCGCTGCGCGTCGGGCTGTCGATGGAGGTGACGGTGGACGTCGGCGCCGACGGCGGCGCGCCGCTGCAGGCGACGGCGCCGCGCGAGCCCGCCACGTCCCAGGTCTTCGACCTGCCCCTGGCCGCCGCCGACCGCATGGTGCAGGACATCATCGGCGCCAACCTGGAGCCCGGCAGCGGCCGCAGGCACGGCAGCGGCGAGCCGCGATGAGCGGGCGAGCCGCCGCCGAACCGGGCTGGCCGCCGCTGCAAGGCAGCCGGCTCGTGCTGGGCACGCTGGCGCTGTCGCTGGCGACCTTCATGAACGTGCTCGACACCTCGATCGCCAACGTCTCGATCCCGGCGATCGCGGGCGACCTCGGCGTGTCGCCGGCCCAGGGCACCTGGGTCATCACCTCCTTCGGCGTCGCGAATGCGATCGCGGTGCCGCTCACCGGCTGGCTGACGCAGCGCTTCGGCCAGGTGCGGCTGTTCTGCGCCAGCGTGCTGCTGTTCGCGCTCGCGTCCTGGCTGTGCGGGCTGGCGCCCAGCATCGAGCTGCTGATCGCGGCCCGCGTGCTGCAGGGGCTGGTGGCCGGGCCCATGATTCCGCTGTCGCAGACCCTGCTGCTGCAGAGCTACCCGCGCGCACGCGCCGGCAGCGCGCTCGCGATGTGGTCGATGACGGTGCTCATCGCGCCGGTGGCGGGCCCGCTGCTGGGCGGCTGGATCACCGACAACATCGCCTGGCCGTGGATCTTCTTCATCAACATCCCGGTCGGGCTGGCCGCCGCCGCCATCACCTGGGCCATCTACCGCCGGCGCGACAGCGGGCCCAGGCGCACGCCGCTGGACACGGTGGGCCTGGGCCTGCTCGTGCTGTGGGTCGGCGCGCTGCAGATCATGATCGACAAGGGCAAGGAGCTGGACTGGTTCGCCTCCACCGAGATCGTGCTGCTGGGCGTGGTGGCGGTGGTCGGCTTCCTGTTCTTCCTCGCCTGGGAGCTGACCGAGGCGCATCCCATCGTCGACCTGCGCCTGTTCGCGCGCCGCAACTTCCTGTTCGGCACCCTCACCCTGGCGGTGAGCTATGGCGTGTTCTTCGGCAACGTGGTGCTGCTGCCGCTGTGGCTGCAGCAGTACATGGGCTACACCGCCACCTGGGCCGGGCTGGCGATGGCGCCGGTGGGCGTGCTGGCGCTGCTGCTGTCGCCCTGGGTCGGGCGCAACGTCGCGCGCATCGACGCGCGCAAGCTTGCCACCGTGTCCTTCCTCGGCTTTGCGCTCGTGCTGTGGATGCGCTCGCGCTTCAATGTCCAGGCGTCCTTCGGCGACGTGCTGATCCCCACCGTCCTGCAGGGCGCGGCGGTGGCCTTTTTCTTCATCCCGCTGCAGGCGGTGGTGTTCTCGGCGCTGGCGCCGTCGCAGATGGCGGCGGGCGCCGGCCTGTCCAACTTCGCGCGCATCACCGCCGGCGCGGTGGGCACCTCGCTGTTCACCACCCTGTGGGAGGACCGCGCCGCGATGCACCATGCCCACCTGGCCGAGGCCATAGGCCCGGGGCGCGGGGCGGCGACGCAGGCGCTGGCCCAGCTCGCGGCGGCCGGCCACACGCCGCAGCAGGCCCTGGGCCTGGTCGACCGCATGATCGACCAACAGGCCTTCACGATGGCGGCGACCGACCTGTTCCACGCCTCCGCGCTGCTCTTTCTGGCCCTGTGCGCGCTGGTGTGGATGACGCAGCGGGTGGTGACCGGCGGCGCGGCGGGCGGCGGCGGCGCGCACTGAGCGACCGAGGCCGCGGCCTGCCAGCCGCCGGGCGGCACGGAGAACGGCCGCCGCTCAGTCCTCGAGCCGGAACGCCGCCTTCAGCGTGACCTGCCAGTGCGCGACCTTGCCGTCGACGAGCTGGCCGCGCGTCTCCTTGACCTCGAACCAGCCCAGGTGGCGCAGCGACTTGGCCGCGGTCTCGATCGCGTTGCGTATCGCGTCATCGCTGCCGTTCGGCGACGATCCGACGATTTCGACGTACTTGTAGACATGGTTGCTCATGGTGGCGTTCCTCGGTCGTGGTCGGGCCGACGCCGATCGCTGGCCCGGGCGCTGCAGGATAGCGCCGCCGCGCACGCCTGCAGCCAGGCAGACACGGCTCCCGGGCCGGTCACCCCAGATCCGGCAGTTGGACGCGCCCGAGCGGGCTGCGCTGCGGTGTGCTGGCAAGGCGCGACGACGCAGCGGGCTCATGCCCGCGAGGAGGAGCAACGCCGCCAGCGCGCCGCAGCGCGGCTCGCTCGGGTGCGTAGCGAACTCACCCAGGAGGTGATTGCTTCCGTGGCTGCAAGTGCTAGAGAACACGGATGAATCCCGCGCCGATGAGCGGTCAACTGCCGGATCTAGGGTCACCCCAGATCCGGCAGTTGGACGCGCCCGAGCGGGCTGCGCTAAGGAGCGTTGGCAAGGTCACAGCCCCAGATAGGCTTCCTTCACCCGCGGGTCGGCCAGCAGTTCGGCGCCGCTGCCTTCGAGCACGATGCGGCCGTTCTCCAGCACGCAGGCACGGTCGGCCAGTTGCAGCGAGGCGGCCACGTTCTGCTCCACGAGCAGGATGGTCATGCCCTGCGCGTGCAGCTCGCGGATGGTGCGGAAGACTTCGCCCACCAGCGCCGGCGACAGGCCCAGCGAGGGCTCGTCGAACATGATCAGGCGCGGCGCCCCCATCAGGCAGCGGCCGATCGCCAGCATCTGCTGCTCGCCGCCGGACAAGGTGCCCGCCGCCTGCCCGGCGCGCTCGCGCAGGCGCGGGAACATCTCGAACACGCGCTCCAGGTTGGCCGCCGCCAGCGCGCGTGCGCGCGGCAGCATGGCGCCGACCTGCAGGTTCTCGACCACGCTCATGGTCGGGAAGACCTGGCGCCCCTCGGCGACCTGGCCGACGCCGAGGTCGCAGACCTTGTGGCTGCCCAGGCCTGCGATCTGGTGGCCGTCGAATCTGATGGTGCCGCTGCGCGGCTTCAGGATGCCGCCGACGGTGCGGATGAGCGAGGTCTTGCCGGCGCCGTTGGCGCCCACCAGCGCCACCACCTGGCCGGGGCCGACGCTCAGGCCGACGCCGTCCAGCGCCTGCGCGTCGCCGTAGAACACCGAGAGGTCGCGGATTTCGAGCATCGTTCGCCGATCGTTCGCTGCGCGGTCAGTGCGTGGCCGGTAATCGCTCAGTGCGGCGTGCCGCTGCCGAGATAGCTCTCGAGCACGCGCGCGTCCGAGGTCACCTGCTGCGGCGTGCCGGAGGCGATGATCTCGCCGTGGTGCAGCACGTACACGCGCTGCGCGAGCGCCATCACGGCGCGCATGACGTGCTCGATGAGGAGGATGGTCACCCCTTGCTCGGCCGCCAGGCGCCGGAAGGCGGCCACCATCTGGTCGGTCTCGGTCGGGCGCAGGCCCGCCATCACCTCGTCGAGCAGCAGCAGGGTCGGCTCGGTGGCGAGCGCGCGCGCCACCTCCAGCCGCTTGCGGTCGGGCAGGGTGAGCGCCGAAGCCAACTGGTCGCGCTGGCCCCACATGTCCAGCGCACGCAGCGCGCGTTCGGCGCGCTCGCGCGCCACGCTGCGGTCGCCGGTGCCGCGGAAGCCGCCGACCATCGCGTTCTCGCGCACCGTCATGTCGGCAAAGGGCTTGACGATCTGGAAGGTGCGGCCGATGCCGGCGGCGCAGGTCAGGTCGGGGCGGCTGCCGGCGATGTCGCGGCCGAGAAAGCGGATCACCCCCTCGTCGGGCGCCAGCGCGCCGGCCACCAGGTTGAACAGCGTGGTCTTGCCGGCGCCGTTGGGGCCGATGAGGGCGACGATCTCGCCGCGCGCCACCGAGAGCGTTGCGCCGCGCACTGCCTTCACGCCGCGAAAACCCTTGGAGACGCCGCTCACCTCGAGCAGCGGGGCAGCGGCCTCAAGCGCCATCGTCGCCTCCCGCATCGCGGCGCCGGAAGCCGAAGCGGCGCGCGATCACCGGCCAGATGCCGTGCGGCATGAACATGATCGCCAGCCCGAGCGCGAGCCCGTACAGGATCTGCTTGACGCCCGGGATCTCGTAGCCCGACAGGGTGAGCAGCTCGTTGATGCCCTCCGACAGCACGGTGAGCACCGCCGCCCCCAGCACCGGCCCGAACAGCGTGCCCACGCCGCCGATGATGGGCGCGAGGATGATCTCGATCGAGCGCCCCATGCTGAAGATCTGCTCGGGGAACAGGTTGTTGTAATAGAAGGCGAAGAAGACACCGGCCAGCGCCGTCATGGCGGCCGAGATCTGGATCGCGAACATCTTGTAGCGGAAGGTGTCGACCCCGGCGGCGCGCGCCGCCTCCTCATTGTCGCGGATGGCGCGGAAGTAAAAGCCCAGCCGTCCGCGCAGCAGCCAGGCCGAGAGCGCGAAACCGGCCACCGCCAGCGCCAGCGCGAGGTAATAGAACATCAGCGGGTGGCCGCGCAGGTTGACGAGGTCGAAGCGGTCCTGCTGCACCACCTTGAGGAAGAAGCCGCCCGAGGCCCCGACCCAGCCGAAGTGGTCGAAGCCGATGCGCGTGAACTCCGCGAAGGCGATCGTCAGCAGCGCGAAGTAGGTGCCGCCGATGCCGAAGCGAAACGCCAGCCAGCCGATCACCGACGCCGCCAGCACGCACACCACCACCGCCGCCAGCATGCCCAGCCAGGGGATGACGCCGAAGTGCTGGTACAGCGCCGCCGCGGTGTAGGCCCCGAGGCCCACGTAGAGGGCGTGGCCGAGCGAGAGCTGGCCGCAAAAGCCCATCATGATGTTCCAGGCCTGGCCGACGAAGGCGAAGTACAGGATCAGGATGAGCACCGACAGCAGGTAGCGGTCGAGCATGGGCGGCAGCACCAGCAGCAGCGCCAGCAGGACGGTCAGGGCGACGCGCGAGCGGTCCATCGGCTGCCGGCTCACTTCCTGAACAGGCCTTGCGGCCGCAAGGCGAGCACCGCGATGAGCAGGGCGAAGGACAGCATGCTCTTGGCCGAGGGCGTGATGAGCAGCCCGGCCACCGACTCCGAGACCCCGATCAGCACCCCGCCCGCGAGCGCGCCGACCATGGACCCGAGGCCGCCGATGATGACGATCACGAAGGCGAGCAGGGTGTAGGCCGGGCCGGAGACCGGCGTCACGTCCACCAGCAGCGACAGCAGGCAGCCGGCGACGCCGACGCAGGCGGTCCCGAGGCCGAAGGTCAGCGCGTACAGGTGCTTGACGTCCAGGCCTACCACCTGCGCGCCGAGCAGGTTGTCGGCGCAGGCGCGGATCGCGCGGCCGAACGAGGTGTAGCGGAAGATGGCGAACAGCAGGGCGCAGGCGGCGAGCGCCACAACGGCGCAGATGACGCGCACCTTGTCGACCAGCAGCGGCCCGATCTGGTAGGAGTCGAGCGCGTAGTCGACCTGCACGCTGCGCGCATCGGGGCCGAAGGCGATCAGCAGGCCGTTCACCAGCACCAGCGCGACCGCCAGCAGGAGGATGAACTGCGAGTGCTCGGGGCGATCGATGAAGGGGTTCACGATCGCGCGCTGCAGCGCGTAGCCGATGCCGAAGAAGGCCAGCGCCACCGGCACCAGCAGCCACAGCGGGTCGATGCCGGCGATCGCGAAGCCGAACACGGCGGCGTACATGGCCACCGTCATCAGCTCGCCGTGCGCGAAGTTGACGATGCGCACCACGCCGTAGATGACCGACAGGCCGAGCGCCATCAGCCCGTAGACCAGACCGGTCAGCAGGCCGCTGATGACGATGTTGACGACGGCGTCTATGGGCACGCGCTGGACTCCACCGGGGGCGCACCCCGGTGTGTGATGTTGGTTGCGGGGTTCAGCGCCGGGCCTGCCAGTCTGGCACCGGGAACACGGGCGTCATCTGCGCCGCATCCTTGGGCAGCACCACGGTCGGCTGGCCGTTGCGGTTCTGGATGCACGCGGACGCGATCTGCGTGTTCTGGCCCTTGGCGTCGAAGCGGATCGGGCCGCCGACCATCATGCGCTCGGCGATGTCGGTCTTGCGCACCGCTTCCGCGAGCACCGTGCCGTCGGCGCTGCCGGCGCGCTTGAAGGCGTCGGCGGCGATCATCATGGCCTCGAAGGTGAAGCCCACGTTCAGCGCGTGGAACATCAGCTTCTCCTTCGGGAACTGCTTGGCGAACGCCGCTTCCACGCGCTTGGTGAGTGCCGCGTTCGGGTTGAACCAGGGCACGTTGGAGATCGCGTAGTCGGAGTACTTGTTGCCCAGCCCCTTGTAGAACTGCGCCTCGTACATGCCTGGCGAGCCGGGGCTGATGATGGCCTGCGGCGACCAGCGCTGCTTGACCAGCTCGCGCACCAGCAGGATGGCGTCGTTGAGCCGGCTCACCAGCATGATGAAGTCGGCGTTCGTGGCCTTGGCCTTCGCCACCTCGACCGAGAGGTCGCGCGCCGCCGGGTCGTAGGAGATCGTCTCCACCACCTTGAAGGGCAGGAAGTCCAGCTTGGGCAGGATGCCCTTGACGCCGTTCGCCATCGAGGTGCCGAAGGTGTCGTTGACGTGCATGAACACCGCGCTGCGCGGCGCCGTGCTGGTGGCCTGGAACAGGTCGCGCATCAGGCCCAGGCCGTTGCGCAGCAGGTCGACCGCGGTCGGGAAGTTGCGCACCGTGTACTTGTAGCCCTGCTCGGTGATCTGCGGCGCGGCGGCGATGTTGACCACGAAGGGGATCTTGCGCTGCTCGGCGACCTGGGCGATGGCGGCCGCGGCGCCGGAATCGAAGGGGCCGACCAGCAGCTGCGCGCCCTCGTTGATGAGCTTCTCGGCGCGCGACCGCGCGACCTCGACGTTGGTCTCGGTGTCGGCGTTCATGAGCTCGAGCTCGACGCCGTACATGTCGCGGATCAGCGCCGGCGCGATGTCGGCGCCGAGCTGGCAGGACTGGCCGATGAAGGCCTGCACCCCCGAGCGCGGCAGCAGCACCCCGACCTTGAGCTTCTTGGCCTGCGCGCGCACGATGGCGGGTGCGGCCAGCGCGCTGCCGAAGACGGCCGCGGCGCGGTTGAAGTCGCGTCGATTGAACTTGTCCATGCTCACTCCAATGTTGGGGTTGGAAGGTGGCCACCGGTTGCGCGTTGGCGCCCTGGATCCGCAGCGGGCACACGGCCCGGCCTGACCACCTTGCGAGGCGTGTTTCAGGCTATCACGGCGACAGACCGCTTCGCGCCGCAGCGGGCTCAGGATTTCCCCAGTGACCGGCCGTGCACTTGCGCTGCCGCAAACCTTCATGTCCGCGCCGCTGCATGTGTATGCGCGGCGTGGGCAAGGGCGTGCCGGATCAGGCGCCAGGCGCGCTCGCGGTCGGCGCGCAGGCGGCGAATCGCCCGCTGCCAAGCTCCACCAGAGCGTCTTCACGGCGCAGCAGCCACAGCGCGTCCAGGCCGTGCCGCTGCGCCAGCGCCCAGGGCCTGCCGTCGGCCTGGCTGCCGAGCGAGCGCAGTTCGCCGTCCAGCGCCAGCAGCGCATGCGCCACGCCGTGCCGGCGCAGGACCGCCGCCATGGCGTCGACCGCGTGGCCTTTGGCGATGCCGCACAGATCGACCTGCACCTGCGCATGCTTGCGCAGCCGGCCACGGCCGAGGTCGAGCTCCAGCGCCTGGCTGCTGTCCGGGCGCCGTGCCTGGCGCGCGGCGCGGATCGCTGCCGCGTCGGGTTCGGCGCGCGCGGCGCCGAAGCCCCAGGCGTCGACCAGATCGCCCAGCGCCGGATCGAAGGCGCCATCGCTCAGGCGGTGCATGTCGAGGGCGCTGCGCAGGACATGCAGCAAGTCCTGCGGCAGCGCCAGCCAAGTGCCAGGCGGTGCGCGATTGAGCCGGCACAGATCGCTGTCCGGCTTCCAGGGCGACATCTGGTCCTCCACGCGCGCCACCGCCGCCGCGAGCTCATCGGACAAGGCGGCCGGCCGGTCGACGGAATCGTCGCAGCTCAGCGCCCAGCGCGCACCCATCGCCGGGCCGCTGAGCTTCAGACGCGGCGGGCTCGGCACGGCCGGGACCACGGCCACGCCCATCAACGCCCGCCCGCCTGCAGGACCAGCGCCCGCACGTAGCGACGGCCCGCCGCCGGCTTGCCCGCCGCCTGCAGGGACAGCGGCAGGCGCGCGTCGGCCGGGCTGTCGCGCAGATCCTCGACCGCCGCATCGACGCGGATCTCGTAGCCGGCGGCGAACTGCACATCGGCCAGATCCGCGCGCACCGTCAGCGTGCGTCCGGCGCCGACGCTGGCGCCGGTCACCCCCTGCAGGCGCTTGTCGTCACCCGCCGACAGGCGCTGCCAGTCCGCCAGGTGCTTGTGGTACTTGGCCTTGCCGCCCGCCACCCACAGCGTGCGCACGTAGCCGCCTGCGGGGTCGGTCAGGTAGACCGCCAGATAGGCGCCGTCGCCGACCGCATCGTTCAACTGCACCGACAGCGTGACGGGCCGGCTGTGCGCCAGCGTCGGCAGGACGATCGCACAGGCGGCGGCGATCGCGTTCAGCAGGGGTCTGGACATGACGATCCTGCGGCAAGGGATGGGAGCGTCGAGAACGTCCGGGGCGTCGGAGGCGTCGGGCTGCGGGTTCAGACGCCGGACGGCGTGCCCGCGACCCAGCGCAGGCCCTTGCCCTGGCTGTAGTAGTAGTCGCCCTCGGGGCTGATCACGACCGCGCGCTGCGCCGCCAGGTCCGAGAAGTAGCGCCAGCCGTAGGCGCGCTCACCGGCCGCGGCAGCGTTGTCCACCACGTCCAGCGCCGCAGCGCCGGCCGCATCGCCGTGCGCCGCCGCGTGGCCGTGCGCATGCTTGAGCGGGTGCTTGCGGGCGTGTTCGTGCTTGTGCTCGTGCCGGTGATCGGCCCGGCGTTGGTGGCCTTGCCCATCCTGCTGTGCGGTCAGCGGCTGCGCGCCCACGTGCCGGTGGGCGCGCTCGTCGGCGAGCGCGGGTGCGCTGGCGACGGCGGCGAGGGTGAGGGTGATGGCGGCAAGCTTGTGGATCGAGGTCATGGTGTGCTCCTTGTGCGGTCGATGCAGTCGTGATCGACTGTGGGTTCAGTGTGCGGGTGGGCGGCTGAAGCGATGCTGAACGCCGCGTTCATCTGCGGTTCAGCGCATCGCGAAGGACTCGCGGTGCACATGCCAGCCGCTGGCGGGGTGGGCGTCGAGCGCGTCGCCGAGTCCTTGCGGGCCGCAGAACCAGATGTCCAGCGGGCCGGGCAGCGTCTGCAGGTCCTGCGGCCGCAGGCGCTCGCCTCGGGCCTGGTCGTGCACCGTCAGGCGCACCGGCGGGTGCGCCTGCTCGCACAGCCGGCGCAATCGCGGCAGCAGCGGGTCGTGCGCGGCGTCGCGCGTGCAGTAGTGCATCGCGGTCGCGTCGACGGCATCGGTCGGCGGTGCGCTGAGGCCGCCCTGACGCGCCTCCAGCAAGGCCAGGAAGGGCGTCACGCCCACCCCGCCCGCGACCCAGACCTGGGTCCGTGCCCGGCTGCCGCGGGCATCGAAACGGCCGTAGGGGCCTTCGATCTGCACCACCTGCCCGACCCGCAGCTTCTCGTGCAGGCTGCGCGTGTAGTCGCCCAGCGGCTTGATGACCAGGCGCAGCAGCGCCTGCCCCTGCGCGGTCTGGCCCAGGCTGCCCGGGGCACTGGCGATGGTGAAGGGGTGGTGGCCTTCGCGGCGATGAAAGCGCGCGAACACGAACTGCCCGGCGCGGTGCCCGGGCCAGCTCGCGGGCAGGGCACACAACACCTCCAGCGGCGCGTCCGCGCCCTCGCCCAGCCGCTGCACGGCGTGGATGCGCGCCAGGTGGCGGCGCCGCAGGCCGATCCAGCCCGCGAGCGACCACAGCGCCGCCAGCGTGCCCAGGCCCAGCAGCAGCGCCTGCAGCATGCCCAGCGGCAAAGCCCACAGCGAGATCGGCGTCAACGCCAGGGTGTGGAAGACCAGCACCAGGTACAGCAACGGCATCGCGCGGTGCAGCACGCGCCAGCGGCGGTAGGACAGCAGGCGCTGCAGGACGGTGAGCGCGATCATCGCCAGCAGCAGGTAGAAGGCCCATTCGCCCAGGTCCTTGGCGAGGTCGCAGCCGTCGGCCAGCCAGGCGAGCACGGCTTCGCGCGGCGGCCGGCCGGCGCGGCCGAAGGCCTCGGCGATGAAGCCCCCGCCCTCTTTCGCCGCCCAGTGCACGATGGCGGTGATGCCGGCGCCCATGCCGGCCCACTTGTGCAGACGGTAGACCTGGTCCATGCCGCCCAGCGCCTGCTCCAGCAGCGGCAGGCGCAGCGCCAGCAGCATGATGAGCGACATCAGCCCCATGCTCCACAGCCCGGACAGGTACAGCGTGTGCTGGCGCAGCCGCCACCAGCCGCTGGCCGCGCCCTCGGCGTCGACCAGCGGCCAGATCCCCAGCTCAGGCGGGGCCACCGCCAGCCAGGCCAGCGTGATGAGGCCCAGCCAGCCCCAGAATGCAGTTCTCGTGCGCATGGTGTTCGTTTCCCGTGTTGCCTTGGCAGGCATTCTGGAAACCAGGTGCTGAACCCTTGCTGAAGCCGCTGTTCATCGCGTGTTCATCGCCGCCGACGAAGAATCGCCGCCATGAAATCCGACCACAGAGGGCTGCGCGCCGCCGCGCTGGTGGCCGCCGTGCTGGCGGCGCTGGGCGGGGCTGCGGGCAGCGCCGCCCACAGCCAGGGCGATCACGAACAGGCCCGCCGGGCGCTCGAGCAAGGCCAGGTGCTGCCGCTGCGCAGCGTGCTGGAGAAGGTGGAGCGCGAGCACCAGGGCCAGGTGCTGAAGATCGAGTTCGAGCGCGAGGACGACCGCTTCGTGTACAAGATCCGCCTGCTGCGCAAGGACGGGCAGCTGCTGGGCCTGCTGGTCGACGCGGTCGACGGCCGGGTGCTCGGCGTCAAGCGCAGGGACGGCACAAAGGAGGACGATGCGCATCCTGGTCGTGGAAGATGAACCCACGCTGAACGCCCAGCTGGTGCAGGCCATCGCCGCCGCCGGCCACACGGTGGAGAGCGCGGGCGACGGCCTGGACGCCCAGCACCTCGGCGAGGTGGAGGACTTCGACGCCGTGGTGCTGGACCTCGGGCTGCCCACCTTGGACGGGCTGTCGGTGCTGCGCCGCTGGCGCGCCGCCGGGCGCGGCATGCCGGTGCTCGTGCTCACCGCGCGCGGCGCCTGGCACGAGAAGGTGGCCGGCATGGACGCCGGCGCCGACGACTACCTGGCCAAGCCCTTCCACATGGAGGAGCTGCTGGCGCGCCTGCGCGCCCTGCTGCGCCGGCTCGGCGAGCACGCCAGCGCACAGTGGCAGTGCGGCGCCATCCTGCTGGACACGCGCGCCGCGCGCGTGCTGGTGGACGGCCAGCCGCTGGTGCTCACCAGCCACGAGTTCATGCTGCTGTCGCTGCTGATGCAGCGCAAGGGCGAGGTCTTGTCGCGCACCGAGCTGTCCGAGCACATCTACAGCCACGACAGCGACCGCGACTCCAACACGATCGAGGTCTTCGTCGGCCGGCTGCGGCGCAAGCTGCCCGCAGGCAGCATCGAGACCGTGCGCGGCCTGGGTTATCGGCTGGTCGACGCGACCACGGCATGAATCCGCTGGCGCCGACCGGCTCGCTGCGCCTGC
>CAUJJP010000196.1 GCA_963205525.1 Pseudomonadota bacterium
CTGCGTCACCTTGAAGGCCTGCACGCCGGGCAGGTCGCGCACGACATAGATCAGCGCCAGCCCGTGCATCACGGTGCCGTCGGCGGCGACCACGAAGTCGGTGCTGCGGCCCTGCAGCTCCTGCAGCAGCGGCAGGCCGCGCCCGCAGGCGCAGGCCTGCTGGCCGAGCACGCCGACGTCGCCGGTGCGGTAACGCACGAAGGGGAACTCGGCGCTCGCCAGGTGGGTGACGACGATCTCGCCGGCCACACCGGGCGCGCTGGGCCGGCCCTGGTCGTCGACGGTTTCGACGACGATGTCCTCGGCACTCAGGTGCATGCCGCCATGCGGGCACTCGTGGGCGATGAAACCGGCGTCGCGCCCGCCGTAGCCGTTGGCCACCGGGCAGCCGAAGGCGGCCTGGATCTCGGCGCGCTGGTCGTCGTAAAGGCGCTCGCTGGTGACGAAGGCCACACGTATGCCCAGCCCGTCCAGGCGCACGCCGGCCGCTCGCGCGTGGCGCGCGATGTGCTGCAGCGCCGAGGGGTATCCGAACAGCATGCGCGGCCGGTGCCGGCGAATCCAGGCTACGAAGCCGTCGAGCTTGCGCGGCGACATCTCGAACGCCGGCAGCAGGCTGCTGCGAAAGAGCTGGTCGCGCAGCGTCTTCAGCCTGTCCTGCGCGCCGTGCTCGATGGGCGAGCCCCAGATCACGGCTTCGCGGTCACCGATGTCCACCCCCCACCAGCGGGTGGCGCGCCATTTGGCCGCCACGTCGTGGCTCTTGCGCGCGCGGCCGATGAAGAACACCAGCGGCTGGCCCGATGAGCCGCCGGTGTTGTAGCGCGTCAGCGGCCCGGCGTGACGCGACTTCATGCGCTCGCCATGGGCGCGGATGGTGGCCTTGTCCAGCAGCGGCAGCGCGCTCAGGTCGGCAAGCGACTGCAGCCGCACGGGATCGAATCGCAGGCTGGCGAACAGCTCGCCGTAGTAGGGCACCTCGCGCCCGATCTCGGTCAGGAAGGCGCGCAGGCGCTGCAGCTGCAGCCGCCGTAGTTCCTCGGCGGGCAGCCACTGGCTGGCCTCCAGCGCGCGCCGGCGCGCCACCGAGTCGTGCCCCTTCAGGCGTTCGTGCAGTGGGAACAGCAGGCCGCTGCACAGCCGGGTGTAGGGCCCGGTCGCGGGCTGCGTCGGCCGATTCATGCCGCCAGCTCCCGCACCCGCACGCCGGGCGTGGCGGCGCGACGGTAGGCCTCGCGCCACTGTTCGCGCACCCGCGGCCAGGCGTAGGCGGCGACCTGGGCGCGCCCGGCGGCGGCCAGCGAAACCGCCAGCGCCGGATCCTCGAGCAGCCGCGCCAGCGCCGCCGCCATGGCCTGCGCGTCGCCGGGCGGCACCAGCAGACCGGTGACGCCGTCCTCGACGATGTCGGGCACGCCGCCGACCCGGGTGCTGACCAGCGGCACGCCGCTGGCGTAGGCCTCGAGCACCGAGTTCGGCATGTTGTCCACCGTGCTCGGGTTCAGCGCCAGGTCGGCGCCTGCGTACAGCGCCGGCATGTCGGCGTGGGCGATGCGGCCGGGAAAGCGCACCGCATCACCCAGCCCCAGGCCGTGCGCCAGGGCCTGCAGCTCGGCGCCCTGAGGCCCGCTGCCGGCCAGGGTCAGCGTGGCCTGCGGATGGCTGCGCCGCAGCAGCGCGAGCGCGCGGATCGCGGTATCCAAGCCGTACAGCGGCTCCAGGTTGCGTGCCACCACGATGTTCGGCGCCGTGGCGTGGTGGCGCGGCGCGCGCAGGCCGAAGCGATCCAGGTCGACGATGTTCGGAATCACCTCGGCGTCCAGCCCATGGCGGGCGAAGACGCGCTCCAGATAGGCCGAGGGCGTGACCCGCAGCGCCGCACGCCGCAGGTCGCCCTTCACCTGACGCGGGGCGTGGGCCAGGAACTCGTCGGCCAGGCCGCCGCGGTAGTTCACGATCACCGGGACGCCACGCAGCCGCCCCACCCACAGCGCCGGCGCCGCCAGCAAATGCCAGGCCCAGCCGGAATTGGCCAGCAGGTGCATGACCTCGCAGCGCCCGGCGGCGCGCCACAGCGCCAGAAGGTAGGGCAGCAGGCGCGCCAGCGCGCGCAGCATGGGGATGCGGCCGACCAACGCCGGGCGATAGGGCGCATTGGTGCGCACCAGCTCGACCGTCGCGCCCTCCGCGCGCAGCAGGCGCAGGAGCTGCTCGCACTGGTTGGCCATGCCGCCCGACGGGGGCGGCAAGGGGCCGACCAGACACAGCCGTGGCCAGCCGGTCGCCGACGCCGCAGCGTTCGTCGCCACGGCCGCAGCAGATTCGTCGCGGCGATCCATGATCAGCAGCCAGCGTGCGTCGCGGGACGGGTTCAGCCAGCGCAGGCGGCCGTCACCAGCACAGGCCGTTGACGCGCCCGGCCAGCGGCGAGCCGGCCGGCACGCCGACCAGATCCAGCACCTGCTGCTGCGGCCGCAGCTGCTGGGCCAGCGCCTGGGCCACCGCGGGGCTGCTGCTGCCCAGCACCAGCACCTCGCTGGCGGCCACCACCGCGGCCAGGTCGGGCTGCAGCATCTGGCCGATGTGCGGCAGCTGGCGCTCGATGAAGCTCTTGTTGGCGCCCAGCAGGCGCGCCAGATGCACCTCGGGGTCGTAGATGCTCAGGCT
>CAUJJP010000197.1 GCA_963205525.1 Pseudomonadota bacterium
GCCCGAGCGCCCGCGCGGCATCGTCACCGCCACGGCGCCATATGCCGGCGTACCCTTCGAGGTCGAGGTGGCGCCGCTCAACGGCCTGATCTCGCTCAACGGCGCGCCACCCGAGCTGCTGGCGAGCCTGCTGCAGGTGGCAGGCGGCGTGCCGGCCGGGCGTGCCCAGGCGCTCGCCGCAGCGCTCGTCGACTGGCGCGACGGCCGTCCAGAACTCGACCCGGCCGCTGACCCCGCTGCCCGCCGGCCGCGCCGCTTCGAGGCGGCGGAAGACCTGTTGCTGGTGCCGGGTGTCGACTACGGTCTGTACGCCCGGCTGGCGCCGCTGGTCAGCGCCGACCTGACCGGGATGGCCGGCGTCAACCCGGAGGCTGCGCCGTCCGGCGTGCTGGCGGTGCTGGCGCAAGGCCGCGACGGCGTCGCCCAGCAGTACCTGCGCCAGCGCGCCAGCGGCCAGCCCGGCGCGGACACCAGCGGTTTCAATCCCGCCTTCATCGCAACCGGTGGCACCCCTCTTTACCGCCTGACGGCCAATGTGCCGCTGGAAGCAGGCAAAATGCTGCACCTTGTCCAGGACGTGGCCCTCGTGGCTGGCGCATCGCGCGGCGCGCCTTGGCGCGTGCTGCGCACCCATCGGCCCAGCGTTCAGCGATCTGGATGAACCCGGATTTCCCTGGATCCCTCGTTTTCATGACCTCGACGACCACCGACAGTCCCCGCTCCTTCAGCCTCGATCCCAGTCTGTGGTCGCGTCAGTGGCGCGCCGCCGGGGCGCTGCTGCTCGACTGGCCGTTGCTGCGCGCCTTGCGGCCGCAGGCGCGCATGGCGCTGCGTGGCAACGATGGGCAGACCCGCGTCTGGCGGCTGGCGCGCGGCCAGGCGCAGCCGGTGGCCGGCGCCCCATCGGACACCGACCTGCCGGCCTGGCTGCTGCCCACCGAGCGCGTGCTGGAGCGGCGCCTGATGCTGCCACCGCTGGCGCCCGACGATCTGGCGCAGGCGGTGCAGCTGGACGTGGCCGCCGCCAGCCCTTTTGGCGCCAGCCAGACGGTGCATGGCTGGGCGCTGCGACCGGTGGGCCCGCAACTGTGCCAGGTCGATGTCGCCATGGCCTCGCGCCAGCAGGTCGAGCAGGCCCTGCAGGCCGCGGGCTTCGACCCGGCCCGGCCGCCCGAAGTCTGGGTGCTGCCGCCCGCCGACGCCGCGGGCGCCGTCTACCCGGTCGTGCTGCGCGGCTTTGGCGAGGGCCGGCGCGAGCGCCAGGTGCGCCAGGGCCTGAAGCGGCGCCTTGGACTGCTGGCCCTGCTGCTGGCCCTCGGGGCAGCCGTGGCCGTCACCCCCACGGCGCTGGTGCGCGCGCGCGCCCAGCAGGCCCAGCAATCCTTTGCCGCGCTGCAAAAGCAGGCCGCGCCGCAACTGGCCCAGCGCGAAGCACTGGTGAAGCGACTGGAGCGTCTGCAGGCGGTCGGCCAGATCCAGCAGCAGCAGCTGGCCATGGCGCCGGTGCTGGACCTGCTCACCCGCGCCCTGCCCGACGGCGCCTGGCTCACCGGCCTGCGGGTCGAGGGCAACAAGCTGACCCTCAACGGCCAGGCCGACGACGCCGCCGCGCTGGTGCAGCGCCTGGCCCGCGAGCCCGGTGCGCACGAGGTGCGCCTGGCCTCTCCCGCCACCCGTGGCGCTGGCGCCGCCAAGGAAACCTTCATCATCGAACTCAAGCTGGAGGCTGGCCGTTATGGGCCCGTGCAGGTCGGGGAGGGCGCGGCGTCATGAACGCATCGCTGAACCGTCAACGTCCCGAATTCCTGTGGCTGCTGCTGGCGGGCGCGCTGATGCTGCTGGCGCTCGGCTGGGCCTCGTGGACCGTGGTCGTCAAGCACCGGCAGGCCAGCGGCCTGCTGGCCGACATCGAGCCACGGCACGCCCGCTTGGCTGGAATGCTACAAAATAAAGAGCTTCTTGCGCAGACTGAAAGCGCGCTGCAGGCCAATTTCTCTGAGTATGTCAGCCCGGCCGAGGAAGACCCGGGCCAGATCGCCAACGCCGCCCTGCAGCGCGTGCGCGAGCTGGCCAGCGCGCGCGGACTGCGCGTGACCAGCAGCCAGACCGCCGCCCCGCGCGAAGACAACGGCTTCGACCGCATCGGCCTGTCGCTGCGCGTCGAAGGCGACTGGCCCGAACTTGTCGGACTGCTCGGCGAGCTGCCGCGCCAGCGTCCCGCCGTCTACACCACCACCGTGCAGCTCGGCGTGCAGGGCTTTGGCGGGCAGGGCGCCCCGCAAACCCTGTTCGGCAACCTCGAACTCCACGTGCTCAAGGAGCGGCGCCCATGAACCGCCTCGGTGCCGTCATGTCACTGGTCTTCGCCGCCCTGCTGACCGCCGCGCTGGCCGCGCTGTGGCTGGCGCCCGGCCCGCAGGAGCGCTGGCGTCAGTGGCAGGCGCCGCCGCCGCAGGCGCCCCAACTTGACGACGTGCAGGCGGCCAACCTGCGCGCCAACCCGGCAGCTCGGGCCAACTATCCAGCCGTGTTGGAGCGCCCACTGTTCAGCCCCGCCCGGCGCCCACAGGTCAGCGCCAGTGCCGCCGTAGCGGCCCCCCCCGCACCGTCCGCCATCGAGCAGATCAGGTTGCGAGGCCTGGTCGCCGGCCCCACCCTGACCGGCGTCATGCTGCACGAGGACGGTAAATCACGCTTCGTGCGCGTCGGCGAATCGGTCGGCGGCTGGACGCTCGAGCGCGTGCAGGCGCGCGCCGCGGTGTTCGCGCGCGCCGGCCAGCAACGCGAAATCGCGCTCGAGGTCACCGCTGGCGCCGCAGACTCCAGCAAACCCCCTCAACCGATCGGCGTCGTGTCAAAGGCAGCGGCCGCGCAAGGCGGTGCGCCGACTCAGGGTGCGGCATCTCCGCCTGCCGTGCCCAGCAGCCAGGTCACCTCGTCGGCGCCCGCGGGTGCCGATTCGTCGAGTCAGCCTTCCCCGGCCGCTCAGACAGGTTCTCGGACCAGCGGTTCGGTCGATCGGCCCGCGACTCCCCGGATGGGAACCTTTGGAGGGAGCAAACCCGCGCGTCCAGTCAACCCGGCACGCTGATCCGGAGCCCGTCGTGACGTCCCCATTCTTGCCCAGAACCATCACCGCCATGTTCAAGACACCTCATTTCCTGCTCGCCTTGCTGCTGATCGCCCTCGGGCCTTTGACGGCATGTGACCAGCGCGATGCCCCGACCACGTCCGCGCCCGCCGCTGCGCCGTCTCCCGCGACCCCGCCCGCCAGCGCGGCTCGGCGCGGCACCTTCGGTGGTGGCGGGCAGACGCCAGCGCCGTCGAGTACCGCCAGTGCGGCGCGCTGAACCCCGCGGGTTGCCACCTGTCGTTGTGACACCGAAGATGTCGATGCCCATGCCCCACTTCTCCCACCTGACCCTCGTGCTGGCACTGTCCGGCCTGTTGACCGCCTGCGCGAGCACCGACGCCGCGCCCGGCGGTATGCCTGTCGCGCCACCCGCGCCGGCCTCCGGTGTTCCGGCGGCGCCAGCCAGCGCACCGGCTGCGGACGCGCCCGCCGACACCGGCAAGGTGGGGACCGAACCCCTGCTCATTCGCGGCAACGACCGCGTCGTCGCGCCGCCGCCCACCGCCGCCAACGCCCCGGCGCGCGGGGCCAGCACCAGCCTCAAGTTCGAATCCGCCCCCGTCGCCGAGGTGGTGCGCGTCATGCTGGGCGACCTGCTCAAGGTCGACTACGTCGTTCACCCGCCCCTCAACGGCACCATCACCCTCACCACGCGCCAGTCCGTCAGCCCCGACCGCGCCCTGCTGCTGCTCGAAGCCGCGCTGCAGGCCAACGGGACCGTCATGGCACGCGACTCGCGCGGCGTCTACCACGTCGGCACGCCGGAATCGCTCAAGGGCATCGTCAGCGCCCCGGTGCTGGCCGAACCCGGCAAGCCGCTGCCACCCGGCTACGGCAGCGTCATCATTCCGCTGGAATACCTGGGCGCCGGCGAGATGGCCAACATCCTGCGGCCCCTGGTGTCGTCCGACGCCATCGTGCGCGTGGACAGCCTGCGCAATCTGTTGATCATGCGCGGCACCCGGGCCGAGGCCGAAGGCTGGCTCGAC
>CAUJJP010000198.1 GCA_963205525.1 Pseudomonadota bacterium
CCGCGGTCAACCAACTGCACCGCAGCGGCGGCCGCTACGCCCTGTGCACCATGTGCATAGGCGTCGGCCAGGGCATCGCGCTCTTGCTGGAACGGGTCTGAGACCCCCGGGCCGGGCGCCACAGCACCGACGCTGGCCCGCCCGGCTGCACCGCCCATCGACGACCCAGACCATCGAGACAGGAAAGACACAGCATGAGCCTGTACGACGCCATGAAGGGGCAGCCCCTGCCCGCCACCGAAGCCGAACGCAACGAACTCGTGGTTTCCGAGGTGTCGCGCGGCTTCTGGGTCTACCACCTCTCGCGCCGCAGCAACCCGCTGCGCTCGCTGTGCAACGCGGCGACCATGCCGACCGCGATCCCGCTCGCGGCCTGGGGCAAGCCGATCGACGAAGGCCTGCCCAGGCAGCCCAGCTTCTGCGAGGCCTGCACCCGCATCGCCTGGCCGGCGGACGGCGCGGACTGAGAGCCGCAGCCGCCCGCCTGCGCGGGGCGCGCGGCGGGGAACCGCCCAGCCTGGGGGATTCAGATCGCCCGTGCGTGCGTGGCCACGCGGCCGCCGCCGTCGGCCACCAGCACCGCGCCGGTGACGAAGGAGGCTTCCTCGCTGGCGAGGAAGGCGGCGCAGGCGGCGATCTCCTCGGGGCGCGCGATGCGCTTGAGCGCCAGCACGCGGGCGATGGCGGCGAACTCGGTCTCGCGGTCGCTGCCCTGGCGCGCCGCCGCCTCGTCCATCTCGCGCTCGGCCATCGCGGTGCGCGTCCAGCCCGGGCACAGGCAGTTGGCGCGTATGCCGTCGGCGCCGTAGCGGTAGGCGATGCCGCGCGTGTAGGCCACCACCGCCGCCTTCGACGGCGCGTAGCTGCCGCTGCCCGGCGTCGAGTTGAAGGCCGCCACCGAGGCCACGGTGACGATGGCGCCGCCGCCGGCGGCACGCATCAGCGGCAGCGCGCCGCGGCACAGCCGCATGGTGCCGCCGAGGTTGATGTCCAGCATGCGGGCCCAGGTGGCGTCGTCCAGGTCCTCGGCGTCGTCGGCCGCCACCACGCCGGCGGCGCAGACCAGCACGTCCAGCGCCCCCGTCGGTGCGGCCAGCGCGAGTGAGCGCGCCACCTCGTCCTCGCGCGTCACGTCGCCGGCCAGGGTGGCGCAGCCGCAGCGCGCCGCCAGCCGCGCCAGCGCGTCGGCGTCGCGGTCCAGGGCCAGCACCTGCAGGCCGTCGCGCGCGAGCCGCTCGACGATCGCAGCGCCTATGCCGCTGGC
Source organism: Pseudomonadota bacterium (assembly GCA_963205525.1). The sequence continues at coordinate 1,265 of CAUJJP010000198.1, forward strand.
GCCGCCGCTGACCAGGGCGCGTCGCACCGGCTTCGTCATCCGGCCTGCCCCAGCGGATGGCGCTGACGCAGCTCGGCCATCACCGCGCCCGACTCCGGCAGCGTCATGCCGCCGTCCACCACCAGGGTCTGGCCGGTGATGAAACCGGCCTCGTCGCTGGCCAGGAACAGCATCGCGCAGGCGATGTCGTCGGCGCTGCCGGCGCGCCCGAGCGGGATCTGGCGCACCAGCTCGGCGCGCATCCCGGGCTCGCTCAGGCGCCCGCGGTCCTTGGCGACGAATCCGGGCTCGACGCCGTTGACGGTGATGCCCAGCGGCGCCAGCTCCAGCGCGGCGGCGCGGATGAAACCGTTCACGCCCGCCTTGGCGGCGGCGTAGTGCGCGCTGTCCAGCATCGCCACCCGCGGCCCGGTGATCGACGAGGTGACCAGGATGCGCCCGCCACGCACACGCAGCGCCGGCAGCGCGGCCTGGCTGAGCCAGAAGCAGCTCTCCAGGTTGAGCGCCAGCGTGGCCTGCAAGCTGGCGCGGTCCAGCGCCTGCAGCGGCGCCCAGGGGCATCCGCCGGCGTTGTGCAGCACGATGTCCAGCCGCCCGCCGCTGGCCGCCAGCACCTGCGCCACGAGCTGCCGGCAGCCGGCCTCGCTGGCGTCGAAGGCCAGCGCCTGCGCGGCACAGCCGGCGCCGCGCAGCTCCTCGGCGCGCGCCTGCGCGTCTTCCAGCGTGCGGTTGGCGAGCCAGACCTGCGCCCCCGCTTCGGCCAGGCGCCGGGCCGCCGCCGCGCCTATGCCGCGCCCGGCACCGGTGACCAGCGCCACCCGTCCGTCGAGCCGAAACGCAGGCGCCCTCATGCCCCGGTGCCGGCCTGCGGCGGCGCCGCCAGCTCGGCGCAGAAGGCCTCCAGCACGCGCAGGAACTGCGCCACCTCGGCGGCACCGGTGGCCGGGCACATCAGCAGCATGCAGTGGAAGGGGGTGATGAGGACACCACGGTTCATGAAGTACACGTGCAGCAGCGCCTCCAGCAGGGGCTGGCGGTGCCGGCGAACCTCGTCCGCGCAGTGCGGCAGATCGGGCGCGAACATGAGCTCCACCCGCGCCCCCAGCTGCACCACCTGCCACGGCAGGGCGTGTTCCTGGACGATGCGGCGCGCGCCCTCCGCCAGCGCCTGCGCCTGCGCCGCCATGTGCTCGAAGGCGGCTGCGGTCAGCACCTCGGACAGCACCGCGTGCACGGCGGCAAGCTGCAGCGCGCTGCCGGCCAGGGTGCCGCCGAATCCCAGGTGCGCGCTCTGGCGCACGCGCGAGGGGTCGACCTTGGGCACCTGCGCCCACAGCGCCTGCGCCAGCGCCTCGGACAGGCCGTACACCCCCACCGGCACGCCGCCGCCGATCGACTTGCCCACCACCAGCGCGTCCGCCTGCAGCCCGACGCGCGCCGCGTGGCCGCCGACCCCGCTGGAGAAGGTATGCGTCTCGTCGACCAGCAGCAGGGTGCCGGTCTCGCGGGTGATCTCGCGCAGCGCCTGCAGATAGCCGGGCTGCGGCGGGATCATCCCGTAGTTGGTCATGAAGGGCTCGGCCAGCACGCAGGCGACGTCGCGCGGCGCGAGCACGGCGCGCAGCGCGGCCACATCGTTGAACTCGATGACCCGGCTCACCCGTGCGTGGTCGACCGCGTTCGGGTGGATGCCGTTGCGCATCACCATCCGGCCCTCGCGGTCGAGCTCGGCGTGCGCCTCCTCCACCGAGCCGTGGTAGCAGCCGTTGAAGACCAGCACCCGCTCGCGCCCGCTGACCATGCGCGAGATGCGCACCAGGGCCCGGTTCGCATCGCTCGCCGACGTCGTCACGCCCCAGTAGGGCAGCCCGAAGCGCTGCGCCAGCGCCTCGCCCACCGCCCCCGCCTGCGGCCCCGGCAGCATGCTGGTGGCGCCGCGCGCGAGCTGCTCGGCCACCGCGCGCGTCACCGCCGCCGGCGCATGGCCGGTCATGGCGCCGCTGTCGCCGAGGCAGAAGTCGGCGTGCGCGATGCCGTCCGCGCAGGTGATGCGCGCCCCCTCGGCGGCCGCCATCTGGAGCGGAAACCCGCTCGCCCAGCGCCGCATCCAGTGCGAGGGCGCGCCGTACAGCCAGTGCGCCTGACCGGCCTGCCAGGCCGCCTGCGAACGCGGGTGCAGGGCCTCGAAGCGCGCCTGCTCCTGCGCCAGCCAGCGGTCCAGGCGCGCGGGATCTGAACTCGGGTCAGGCTGGGAGCCAGAGAAATTCGTTGCGGACATGCGGCCAGTCTAGGCAGCCGGTCGCCAGCGAGCTATCGACTTCGCGCAGGGGGTGGGTGGGGGTTAACCCGGGGCGCAGACCTCATCCGCATGGCACATCGCACCCGGCAGTCGCTGGCCTGAGCCGGTCCCCCGGGCCTCCCGTTCGGTGCGGCGCAAACCCGCTTGGTCGCCGAGCCCGCCACCCGGAACCTCGCACCCGAGGGCTTTGCACCCAGCTCGAGCCGCGAAGCGAGCTGGCCGCGCCGAGCCCTCGGCGCCAGACTCCCACTGGCATTCCCAGCGGCGCTACGGCCTCGGTGGGGCCACCGAGCGTGGCTCGAATTCTGCTGCCTCACTCAAAGGCCCGAGCCCCGCCGGAAGCTCCGACGCCTGCAGTGGCTTGATGATCGGCCGGAACACCGCGTCCATCTTGGCCAGGGTGCTGGAGAGCCACTCGTGGCATTCGGGCCAGCGGGTCTCGTCGTCCAACGGCGCGCCCGCCTTGACCGCGTGGATCACGCTGCCCTTTTGTCCAGGCAGTTCCTCCCACCCCAGCGGGAAGCCGAGTGCAGCGTGGATTTCGGCCTGTCGCGCCAGCAAGTACCCGAACACCGCTTTGATCGGAAGGTCGGCGCAGTGGATGTAGAGACGCACCGCCAGTTCCTTCTTCTCCCGGCGCACCACCGCCTCCAGGGTGAAACCGGTCCGGCCGACCGAGTGGTTCTGCCAGGTCTGTGCCGCCGGCTTCGGAGCCCAGAGCTTGCGCTCGGCCCGCCAGTCGCGAAACGCGGTCCAGAACCGCAGCCTGAAGTTCTGGCCGGGGCTGTTGGCCTCGGCTCTCGCAGCCTCTTCCCGGACGGCGCGACTCCAGTCGTTGGGCCGGCACACCACGTTGAAGCGTGGTGCCGGCGGCGACGCGCCAATACGCCAGATCTCGATCTCCAGGCCGAAGAACTGCCAGTCGTCGAGGGTGATCTCGTTGAGCCAGTCGATGGCCGCCCGGTGTTCTTCGGTGAAGCTCGATGCGACCCAGATCACCGTCCTGGCCTCCAGTCCAGCCGCGTAGGTGAGGATCTGCCCGAGGTGGCTGTGGTCCGTCCTGGCGAGCTGGTTCTCGATCAGCACTGTCGTCTGGGTCAGGGCATCGGTGCAGACGATGTCGGCCGAATACGGTCCGACCGCGACCTCTAGGCCCACCAGTTCCAGTTCCATTCCCAGCGTGTCGGCCAGCGACGCCAGATTAGCGGCCTCGGACAGCCAGGGGGTGAAGTGGTACTCCTCGTGCTGCCAGACCTCGCGCAAATCAACGCGCTGCAGGGTGCCGAGATCGGTGGCCATGGGGGAACTCCTCCGGGTGGGTGTGTATTGCTCGGCTCGGTCACTGCTGCCTGTGTTTCCTGCGCCTGGCCGCAGACACGGCAGCGGACGTGGAAGGGACCACGCATGCCCGCTCGCCAGCCCGTGTCCCACGGCTGGAGCTTGTGGCTTGCACGCTTGAAATCCTCAGCGTCCGCGCCCGAGGGTCTCCGACGGCAGTTCCCCGAACTGGCGCTTGTAGTCGAGCGCGAACTGGCCGAAGTGCCAGAAGCCGAGCCGGGCGGCGATGTCCTGCACGCCGGCGCGTGGGTCCTGGTTGTTGCGCAGGGCGCGGCGCGCCGCGTTCAGGCGCAAGGCACGCAGGTACTTGGCGGGGCTGATGCCCAGCACGTCCTGGAAGCAGTAGGAGAGCTTGCGCCGGCTGGCGCCGACCTGCTGGCACAGCTCGAGCACCGACATCGGCTCGTCCGGACGCGACAGCATGAGCTCGCGCGCTCGCTCCACCAGCCTGCGCCGCGCATCCAGCGGCTCCAGCCCGCTGGCATCCACCAGCGGCGGCACCGCCTCTATCCATTCCATGAGCAAGGCGTCGCGCAGCTGCAGGACGGCGGTGGCGTCGGCCAGCAGGCGCGGCTGGGCGCTCACGCGCTCCAGTGCCGTCAGGTGCAGTTCGCGCAGCGCCGCGGCGGGCGCGGGGTCGCAGCGCATCGCCAGCTGGCGCTCGAGCCAGGCCACCAGCGGCTTGCCGTACATGTGCTCCCACAGCGGGCGCAGCAGGGCGCCGTCGATCACCACACCGACGTGGCTGCAGTCCACCGGCGTGCACAGGTCGATGTCGTCGCCGCGGCCCATCATGATCGAGTCGCGCTGCGCGCGCTGCCCGGCGAAGAAGATCTCGCCGTCGAGATCCAGCGGCAGCGCGAAGCCGTAGCAGTCCTCGCCGATGGCGCCGCGCTGGCGCAGGCCGCGGCTGGAGTGCTCCATCACCAGCCGCATGCCCGGCAGCTGCACCATCTGCATGCGGCCCTGGAAGCGGCCCGGCGTCAGCTGCTCGTAGTGCAGGGCGAAGCCTTCCTGGGCCTTTGCCATGGCGTCGACATCATTCTCGACGAACTGGCGCGACCAGACGGCCGGGCCGGCAGGGGCGGCAGCGATGGTGTCGGCTGTGGCAGCGATGGCAGCGGGCATCGCGCCAGACTATAGCGACCGCGGCCGGCGACGGCGGCGCCCACGGCACCCACGGCACCCACGGCGCCCACGGTGCCCACGGCGCCCGCCCGGGGGCTTCGGCCCGGGCAGGCCGCCGCCGGCAAGCGCTTCTGCCCGGGACAGCCGCAGTGAAAACCCCGGCCCCAGCTTTGCCTGATCTCGATAGCGCCCCGGCGCCTCCGCGCCTACCGTTGCGGCCATGTCCTATCCGACCCTGGCGCTGCACGTGGCGGGCCGCTGGCTGACGCGTACCAGCGGCGGCGAGCGTTTCGTGCTCGACCCCGCCGAGGGTGCGCCGCTGGCCACCTTACCGCTGGCCGGCAGCGCCGAGCTGGCCGCGGCGGCGGACAGCGCACACCAGGGATTTCGCCAGTGGCGCATCAAGAGCGTCGGCGAACGCGCTGCGATCCTGCGCCGCGCCGCCCAGCTGCTGCGCGAGCGCCAGGAATCGCTGGCCCGGGTGCTGGTGCAGGAGCAGGGCAAGACCCTGGTCGAGGCACGCCGCGAATGGCAGGTGGCGGTGGAGATCTTCGAGTTCCAGGCCGAGGAAGCGCGCCGGCTGTACGGCCGCAGCGTGCCGCCGCGCACCGAGGGCGTGCTCTCGCACACCGTGCTGCGCCAGCCGGTGGGGCCGGTGGCGGCGTTCACGCCCTGGAACTTCCCGGCCCAGCTGCCGGCGCGCAAGCTGGCGGCGGCACTCGCCGCGGGCTGCAGCGTGGTGCTCAAGCCGGCCGAGGAAACGCCGGCCAGCGCGATGCTGATGGTGCAGGTGCTGCTGGAGGCCGGGGTGCCGGCGCACACCCTGAACCTGGTGTGCGGGCAGCCGGCCGAGGTGTCGACGGCGCTGATCGAGCACCCGGCGATCGAGAAGGTGTCGTTCACCGGCTCGGTGCCGGTCGGGCGGCTGCTGGCGGAGATGTCTGCGCGCGGCCTCAAGCGCTACACCGCCGAGCTCGGCGGCCACGCGCCGGTGATCGTGGCCGAGGACGCCGACCCGGCCTTCGTGCTGCGGCTGTCGCTGCCGGCCAAGTTCCGCAACGCCGGCCAGGTGTGCGCCTCGCCGATCCGCTTTTACGTGCCGCGCGCGCGTCTGGCCGAGTACGCCGAGGGTTTTGCCGCCACGGCACGTGCGCTGCGCCTGGGCCCGGGGCTGGACGCGCAGTCGCAGATGGGGCCGCTGGCGCACGAGCGCCGGGTCGAGGAGATGGAGCGCTTCGTCGACGACGCGCTGGCCTGCGGCGCGCGGCTGCTGTGCGGCGGCAAGCGCCCGCCGCGGCGCGGCTGGTTCTTCGAGCCCACCGTCTTTGCCGAGGTGCCCGAGGCGGCGGCCGTGCTGCGCGAGGAGCCCTTCGGCCCGATCGCCCTGCTGCAGCCCTACGACCGCATCGACGACGCCATCGCCGCCGCCAACACCGGCCGCTACGCGCTCGGCGCCTACGCCTTCACGCGCGACCTGGCGCTGGCGCACCGCCTGGGGCAGGAGATCGAGGCCGGGATGGTGGGCATCAACCACTACGGCGTGTCGCAGCCCGAGCTGCCGTTCGGCGGCTGGAAGCACAGCGGCCTGGGCTCCGAGATGGGGCCCGAGGGCCTGGCGCACTACACCGAGATCAAGACCGTGACGGTAGGCCTGCCGTCGTGAGCATGGATACAGGCCGCAGCCAAGACCGCAAGGAGACCGAGCGATGACGCAGACACCCCGCAATTTCCGGCGCCGTCAGGTGCTCAGCAGCACTGCCGCCGGTGCCGCCAGCCTGGCTTTGCCTGGGCTGGCGTTCGCCCAGTCCAAGCCGATCAAGATCGGCTTCATCACCGGCCTGTCCGGCGTGCGGGCCAACTTCGGCGAGACCGACCGCTGGCAGCTGGAGAAGATCACCGCGATCGCCAAGAAGGGGATCACGGTCGCCGGCAAGACGCACGCGGTGGAGATCCTGCTGAAGGACAACCAGTCCGACCCGGGGCGCTCGCAGCAGGTGTCCAACGAACTGGTGCTGCGCGACAAGGTCGATCTGCTGCTGGTGCAGGACTTCGACGCCGCCCTGCCCGCCGGCCAGCTGGCCGACGTGCACGGCATCCCCATGATCTCCACCCAGACGCCGTGGCAGGCCTTCACCTTCGGCCGCGGCAGCACGCCAGAGAAGGGATTCCCCTTCTCCTTCCACTTCTTCTGGGGCGCGGACGACACCTCGAAGAACTTCATCGGCATCTGGGACCAGCTCAAGACCAACAAGTCGGTCGGCTCGCTGTACATCGACAACCCGCCCGGGCGCTCTTTCGGCGACCCCAAGATGGGCCTGCCGGGTGCCATGGCCGCCGCCGGCTACAAGGAAATCCCGGGCGGATTCTTCAAGGTCGCGACGAACGACTTCTCCAACCAGGTGACGGCGTTCAAGACCGGCGGCTCGCAGATCGCCACCGGCTTCATGTTCGCCAACCACTTCGCCACCTTCTGGAAGCAGGCCCAGCAGGCCGGCTACAAGCCCGAGGTGGTGACGATGGCGGCGGCCTTCCTGTTCCCGAGCGCGGTGAACTCGCTGGGCGACGCCGGCGACGGCATGACCACCGAGGTCTGGTGGACGCCGTCCTTCCCCTTCAAGTCTTCGCTCACCGGTCAGAGCGCGGCAGCCATGGCCGCCGAGTGGGAGAAGACCACCGGCAAGCAGTGGACGCAGCCGATCGGCTACGGCCACGCGATCTGGGAGCTGGGTCTGCACGCGCTGAGCAGCGCCGCCGACCCGCGCGACCACAAGGCGGTGCGCGACGCGATCGCCAACCTGACGCTGGACACCCTGGTGGGCAAGGTGGACTTCAAGAACAGCCCGATCAAGAACGTGGCGCAGACCGCGCTGCTGGGCGGCCAGTGGCGGCGCACCAAGGGCGGCAAGTTCCCCTACGAGCTGAAGATCGTCCACAACTCGACCGCCAAGGTGGTGCCGGTGGAGGCCGAGGTGGTGCCGCTGTCGGCGCTGAAGTAAGCCGATGCTGCTCGAGGTCCAGGGGCTGTCCAAGTCGTACGGCGCGATCGTCGTCGCCGACGAGGTCGGCTTCGCGCTCGATCATGGCGAGTGCCTGGGCGTCATCGGCCCCAACGGCGCCGGCAAGAGCACTCTGTTCAACCTGCTGACCGGCGTCGCGGCGCCCAGCCGCGGCTCGATCCGGCTCGCCGGGCGCGAGCTGGTGGGCGTGCCGGCGCAGCAGCGTGCGCGCGCCGGCATCGCGCGCGCCTTCCAGGTGCCGCAGCCCTTCGCCCAGCTCACGGTGTACGAGAACGCGCTCGCCGCCGCCACCTTCGCCGGCGGCCTGCACGGCGACGCCGCCGAGGCCGCGGCGCTGGCGGCGCTGCAGCGATGCGGCCTCGGCGCGCGGCTGCACGCGATCGCCGGCAGCCTGCCGCTGCTGGACCGCAAGAGGCTGGAGATGGCGCGCGCCCTCGCCGCCGGGCCGCGCCTGCTGCTGCTCGACGAGGTGGCCGGCGGCCTCACCGAACGCGAGGTGGCGGTGATGGTGGAGCTGGTGCGCGAGCTCAAGCAGCACCTGGCCATCATCTGGATCGAGCACATCGCGCACGCCCTGAAGGCGGTCGCCGACCGCGTGCTGGTGCTGCACTTCGGCCGCCAGCTGATCGAGGATGAGCCGCAGACGGTGATGGACAGCCGCATCGTGCGCGAGATCTACATGGGCATGCCCGACGGCGCTGCCGACAACGAACCCCCACCGCGATGAACCAGCCGCTGCTCGCAATGGACCAGGTGGAGGTCTTCCACGGCGACCTGCAGGCGGTGTTCGGCGTCTCGGCCGAGCTGCAGGCCGGTCAGGTGCTGGCCCTGGTGGGCGCCAACGGCGCCGGCAAGACCACCTTGCTGTCGGCGGTGACGGGGCTGGTGCCGGCGCGCCGTGGTGCGCTGCGCCTGCACGGGCAGGACATCGGCCGCCTGCCGGCGGAGCAGATCGCGCGCCTGGGGGTGGCCATGGTGCCCGAGGGGCGGCGCCTGTTTGCCTCGCTGAGCGTGCAGGAGAACCTGCAGATGGGTGCGGTGACGCGCCGCCGCGGACCCTGGAACCTGGAGCGCATCTACAAGCTGTTCCCCATCCTGCACGAGTTCCGCCAGCGCCCGGCCACCGCGCTGTCCGGCGGCCAGCAGCAGATGGTGGCGATCGGGCGCGCGCTCATGAGCAACCCCGAGCTGCTGCTGTGCGACGAGCTCTCGCTGGGCCTCGCGCCGGTGGTGGTGGACGAGATCTACCGCGCCTTCGCCGGCATCCGCGGCGAGGGCCTTGCGATCGTGCTGGTGGAGCAGGACGTGGCGCGCGCCTGTGCCGCCGCCAACCATCTGCTGTGCCTGCGCAAGGGCCAGGTCACGCTGGCCGGCGCCGCCGACGCGGTCAGCCGCGAGCAGATCGGCGCCGCCTACTTCGGCGATTGAACGGCGATTGAACGGCGAATGAATCGGAGACCGAGCAAGTGCTGGCCTGGATAGAGATCGTCATCAACGGCGCCCTGCTGGGCGCGCTGTACGCCTTGTTCGGCCTCGGGCTGGCGCTCGTGTTCGGCGTCATGCGGGTGGTCAACCTCGCACACGGCGAGTTCATCGTCATCGGCGCCTACGCCGGCGTGTTCCTGCTCGCGGCGCTGCCCGCGGGCTTGCCGCCGCTGCTGCTGGCGCCGCTGATCGCGCTGCTGGGCTACGCGCTGGGCTGGGGGGTGCAGGCCGGACTCGTGAACCGCGCGCTGCGCGGCGGCGACGAACTGGTGCCGCTGATCATGACCTTCGGGCTGGCGGTGATCGCGCGCAACCTGATGGCCGAGACCCTGGGCGTGGACCCGCAGGCGATCGACGGCGGCGCCCTCACCGCCGCCGGGGTGGACGTGCTGGGGCTGCGCATCGGGGTCTACCCGCTGCTCATCCTGGGCATCGCGCTGGCGCTGTTCGCGGCCCTGCACTGGCTGCTGGCGCGCACCGAGTTCGGCCGCATCGTGCGCGCTACCGCCGACGCGCCCGACGTGGTGCGCCTGATGGGGGTGGCGCCGCAGCGCGTGTTCAACCGCGTCATGGGGCTGGCGGTGGCCTGCGCCATGCTGGCCGGCTTCCTGCTCGCGCAGCGCACCTCCTTCACCCCCTTCTCCGGCGTGGAGCGCCTGCTGGTGGCGTTCGAGGTCGTCATCATCGGCGGCCTGGGGTCGATCTGGGGCGCCTTCGCGGGCGGCATCCTGCTGGGCATCGCGCAGCTCGTGGGCCAGCGCCTGGACTCCAACGCCGGACCGCTGTACGCCCACCTGCTGTTCTTCTTCCTGCTGGTGCTGCGCCCGCAGGGACTGGCCGGAGCACGCCGATGAGGGCCTTCAACCGCGCCAGCGCGTTCATCCTGGCGGCCGGGCTGGCCACCGCCGTCGGCCTGCCGCAGGCGCTGGAAACCGGCACCCTGAGCCTGGTCAGCGAGGTCCTGCTCGCGCTCGCGATGGCGCAGATGTGGAACCTGCTGGCGGGCTACACCGGGCTGCTGTCCTTCGGCCAGCAGGCCTTCGTCGGTCTGGGCGCCTACATGCTGTTCGAGAGCTCGCAGCGCCTGGGCATCTCGCCGCTGCTCATGCTGCCGGTGGCGGCGCTGTTCGGCGCCCTCGTCGCCGCCCTCATCGCGCCGGCGCTGTTCCGGCTGCGCGACGCCTACTTCTCGGTCGCCCTGTGGGTGTTCGCCGAGGTCATGTACCTGCTGATCTCGGGCACCGACTGGCTGGGCAGCACCGCCGGGCGGCCGCTGGACACCAGCCACATCGGCGACATCGAGCGCTTTCAGCTGCAGGCCTTCTGGGTCGCCTGCACGATCGGTTTCGGCACCGTGGCGGGGGTGCTGGCGCTGATGCGCTCGCGCCTGGGGCTGGCGCTGCTGACGGTGCGCGACAACGAACTGGCCGCGCTGAGCATAGGCGTGGACGCCTGGCGGGTGCGCTTTCCGGCCTTCGTGCTCGCCGGTGCGGTGTGCGCGCTGGCCGGCGCGGCGCACTACATGAGCTCGATGTTCGTCGCCCCGGCCGCCGCCTTCGACGTCAACTGGGTGGTGATGATGCTGTTCGCAACCCTGATCGGCGGCATCGGCACCATCGAGGGCCCGATCATCGGCATCGTGGTCTGGTTCCTGCTGCGCGAGGCGCTGATCGCCGCCTTCGACCTCAGCGGCGGCTGGACCCTGATCGTGATGGGCGCGGTGGCGGTCGCGGTCGCCCTGTGGGCACCCAAGGGTCTGTGGGGCCTGGCCTGCCAGCGCCTGGGCTGGCGCGGGCTGTCGGTGCGCCGCCAGCCCCGTGCCGCAGCCACGGCAGCCGCGACTGCAGCCGCGGCCGCGCCGGCCGCGCCGGCCGTGTCAACCGCGCCGACGGCACCCGGCGCACCGCCACGCTGAACGAATCACTCCCGCGTCACGCACGACGCGGCCCCGCCCGCCTCAGGGCCGAACCTCACGGAGTCCACCATGTCCGCCACCGCCTTCCTGCACGACGAACGCTGCCTCTGGCACGCCACCGCCGGCCTGTTCTCGCTCGTCGTGCCGGTGGGCGGCTGGGTCCAGCCGCCGGCCGGTGCCGGGCTGGCCGAGTCGCCCGAGTCCAAGCGCCGCTTCGTCTCGCTGATGCAGGTCTCGGGGCTGGCGCAGAAGCTCGACTTCCGCAGCGCCCCGGCCGCCAGCTGGGAAGACCTGCTGCGCGTGCACCCGCAGAGCTACCTGGAGAAGTTCAAGGCGCTGTCGGATGCCGGCGGCGGCGAGCTCGGCGACTACGCGCCCTTTGGCCCCGGCAGCTTCGAGATCGCCTGCCAGTCCGCCGGCCTGGCGCTGCACGCGATCGACGGCGTGCTCACCGGACGCTGGCGCAACGCCTACTCGCTGTCGCGCCCGCCGGGCCACCATTGCCTGCCGCAGATGGCGATGGGCTTTTGCCTGCTCGCCAACATCCCGATCGCGATCGAGGCCGCGCGCACCAGGCACGGCGTGGGCCGGGTCGCCGTGCTCGACTGGGACGTGCACCACGGCAACGGCACCCAGGCCATGTACGAGGAGCGCGACGACACGCTCACCATCTCGCTGCACCAGGAGAACTGCTTCCCGCCCGGCTACAGCGGCGCCGAGGAACGCGGCCGCGGCCGCGGCGAGGGCTACAACCTGAACATCCCGCTGCTGTCCGGCGGCGGCCACGAGTCCTATCTGTACGCCATGCGGCGCCTGGTGCTGCCGGCGCTGCACCGCTTCAAGCCCGAGCTGATCGTCGTCGCCAGCGGCTTCGACGCCAACAACGTCGACCCGCTGGCGCGCATGTCGGCGCACAGCGAAACCTTCCGCGCCATGACCGAGCAGGTGATGGCGATCGCCGACCTGCACTGCCAGGGCCGGCTGGTGGCGGTGCACGAGGGCGGCTACGCCGAATCCTGCGTGCCCTTCTGCGGCCACGCGGTGGTCGAGGCCCTCAGCGGCGAGCGCACCGCGGTCGTCGACCCCTATCTGGAACTGTTCAAGCTGCAGCAGCCGGGTGCGCGCTTCGACGCCTTCCAGCGCCAGCTCATCGACGAACAGGCGGCGGCGATCGGGTTCTGACCCTGATCTCGATGCCGGTTCCGCGCCAGGCACCAAGCCCGGCCGCGCGGCGCAGCCCCGGCCGGCGGCGGCGCCTTGCAGCACCGCGACACCGCGCCAAGCTGGGGATTGCGGGCGGTGCGGCGCGCGCACAGGCTCGCGCCCATCCGAACCGCTGCCGCGCGGGCGCGCGACGACCATGGCCGCAGGCATCTTCATCAGCTACCGGCGCGAGGAATCGCGCTACGCCGCCGGCAGGCTGGCCGACGACCTGGGCGAGGCCTTCGGCGTCGCCAGCATCTTCCGCGACATCGAGGGCATAGAGCCCGGAGTCGATTTCACGCAGGCGCTGGACAAGGCGCTCGCCGGCTGCGTCACGATGCTGGTCCTGATCGGACCGAACTGGCTGAACGCACGCGATGCGGCCGGCCGGCGCCGGCTCGACGCCGAGGGCGACTGGATACGGCTGGAGATCGCCAGCGCGCTGGCACGCGAGGGTGTGCGCGTGATCCCGGTGCTGCTCGAAGGCGCCACCCTGCCCGCCGCCGAGGACCTGGCCGCCGAGCTCAAGCCGCTGGTGCGGCGGCAGGCGCTGGAACTGGCCGACGCGCGCTGGCGCGCCGACCTGAACCGCCTGATCGAGACCCTGGCGCGCGTGCCGGGGCTCAAGCGCGCCGCGGCATCGCACCCTGCCGCGCCGGGGCGGACCAAGCCGATGCTGATAGGCGCCGCGGCCGGCGTCGTCGGGCTGGTCGCGGTCGCGCTGTGGTTCGGCGAGGAAACCGAACCCGCGCAAGAACCGATCCCCGCCCCGTCGCCGCAGGTCCACCCCGAGCCGGCAGCGCTGCCGGATGCCGAGCCGGAATCGACCGCGGAGCCGCCGCCCAATCCTGTGCCCACGCCGCGCGCGCCGGCCGACCTCTCGGGCCTGTGGCGCACCAACTCGGGCGAGGTCTACCACTTCGAGCAAAGCGGCCGCGACCTGCGCTTCAGCGCCGAGGCAGCCGGCCAGCCCATGGGTCAGGGTCAGGGCAGCTTCGATGGCACGCTGCTGCGCCTGTCGTTCACCATGTTCCTCAACGGCGTGGCCATGCACGCCAACTGCAACCTGCAGCCCGCACCCGACCTGCAAAGCCTCACCGGCATGTGCTCAGGACCAAACGGCGCCTTCCCGGCCCACATGTTCAGGTAGCGCTTCAGCGGATCAGAAACCGCAGCAGCGCGTCCATGCGCCGGCCGTAGGGCGGGCCGAAGAACTTGAGGACCGAGAACGGCGCCTGGTGGAACACCGGACGCAGCTTGGAGAAGGTCTCGAAGCCCTCGCGGCCGTGGTAGTGGCCCATGCCCGAGGGGCCGACGCCGCCGAACGGCAGGTCGTGCTGGCCGACGTGCATCAAGGCGTCGTTCACCGACACCCCGCCCGACATCAGCTCGTCGACCACGCGCTGCACGACGGCGGCGTCGCGGCTGAAGGGGTAGATCGCGAGCGGCCGGTCGCCGGCACGCACCGCGTGTATCGCCTCGTCGAGCTGGCGATAGCCGCGCAGCGGCAGGATGGGGCCGAAGATCTCGCGCTGCATCAGCGCGCAGTCGGCGGGCGCATCCAGCACCAGGTGCGGCGCGATCTTGCGCCTGCCGGGGTCGAAGGCCGGCCCCGGCAGCAGGGGCACGATGCGTGCGCCGGCGGCGCGCGCCTCCTCCAGCGCCGCCACAAGGCGCTGGAAGGATCGCTCGTCGATGATGGCGCTGAAGTCGGGCGAGTCCAGCGTCGGGAACATGCGCGGCACGATGCGCTGCGCCAGCGCGACGAACTCCTCCAGCCGGTCCTGCGGCAGCCAGGCGTGGTCGACCGTGGTGCAGATCTGGCCCGCGTTCAGGCATTTCACGAACAGGATGCGCTCGGCCGCGGTGGCGAGCGGGAAGTCCGGCGCCACGATGGCGGGCGACTTGCCGCCCAGCTCCAGCGTCACCGGGCACAGGTTGCGCGCCGCCGCCGCCATCACCAGGCGTCCGGTGGCGCCGCTGCCGGTGAACAGCAGGTGATCCAGCGGCAGCTGCGAGAAGGCGATGCCGACGCCGCCGCTCTCGTCGAAGAACTGCAGCTTCTCGGGCGGGAAGTAGCGCGGCGCGCGCTCGATGAGCAGGGCGGCAAGCCGGCGCGAGTTCTCGCTCAGCTTCACCAGTGCCCGGTTGCCGGAGGCGAAGATGGCGGTGAGCGGGACGAAGCTGAGGTTGATGGGGAAGTTCCAGGGCACGATCACGCCCACCACCCCCAGCGGCTGCGGGATGACGCGGTTGCGCGCGAACGGGAACGCGATCCAGTCGGCGTGCCGGCGCTGGGTCTGCATCCAGCGGCCGAGGTGGCGGCGCGCGTGGGCGATGCCGTCGACGGCCGGCATCAGCTCCAGCAGCCGCGTCTCGTGCACGCTGCGGTGGCCGTAGTCGGCGCTGATCGCGGCCGCGATCTCCTGCTGCTGCTCGAGCAGGAAGGCGCGCAGCCGCGCCAGATCGTCCAGCCGTTCGGCCTGCGTCGGCACGGGCCGCGCCTGGTGGGCGGCACGCTGCAGCGCCAGCGCGCTGAGCAGGCGCTCGGCAAGCGGGAGGTCGGTGGCGTCCATGCGGCCATCGTAGCCGCCGACGCGCGCACACGCCTGGGGGCCGCGCCCCAGACGCAGCGCAGCACCGGCCGGCGGCCCGGGCGGCGGGCGCCACGGGGTGTCGGCGACAATCCGGGCTCGCTTCGGGGCCAGGCCGGGAGCGACACCGCCCTGGCACGCCCGGCCCGCACCCATCGCCCGCCGCCCACATGACCGCACGCCCCACCCCTCCCAGCGTCGAACGCCGCAGCGCCGAACAGCAGGCGCGCTTCGAGCAGATGCTGACCCATTTGTTCGACCACGAGATCGGCTTCAACGAGCTGATGGGGCTGCGCGTGGAGTCGCTGGTGCCGGGTGCGGTGCGGGTGCGCATCCCGATGCGGCGCGAACTGTTCGGCCACTACAGCGTCGGCCGCCTGCACGGGGGCCTGATCTCGGCGGTGCTGGACGCCCTCGGCGGGCTGGCGCTGATGGTCGAGCTGGCGGAGCGCCATCCGGCAGAGCCCGCGGAGCAGGTCATGCAGCGCTTCACCCGCTTCGGCACCATAGACCTGCGGGTGGACTACCTGCGCCCCGGCCTGGGCCGCCATTTCGTCGGCAGCGCCGAGGTCACCCGGCTCGGCGGGCGCGTGGGATCGGTGCTCAGCCGCATGCACAACGACGAGGGCACGCTGATCGCCACCGGCGCCGCGGCCTACGTCGTGTCCTGAAGCGGGAGCGGACTTGCAGCGGCGGCCTTCGCCCTCAACTGAGAGCCTGCGCCTGGCGCCCACCGCGATCCTCCGGCACACGCCTGCGCCTGCCACCCCGAGCGAACCGATACAACGATGAACCTGCCCTCCTCCCGCCTCGTCTGGGCCTTCGTGGCCGGCGCCCTGGCGGCGCTGGTGGCCTTCAGCTACCCGGCGCGCTCGCGCACCGAAGCCGCGGTCGAGCGCGCGGTGGCGCCGCGCGGCGCCCTGCAGGCCGACGAGCAGGCGACGATCGAGCTGTTCCGGCGCCTGTCGCCCTCGGTGGTGCACATCACGACGCTGGCGGCGCAGCGCGACCTGTTCTCGCTCAACGTGCAGCAGGTGCCGCGCGGCACCGGCACCGGCTTCGTGTGGGACGAGCGCGGCCACGTCGTCACCAACTTCCACGTCATCCAGGGCGGCAACGCGGCGCGCGTGACCCTGGCCGACCAGAGCACCTGGGACGCCAAGCTGGTCGGCGCCTTCCCGGACCGCGACCTCGCGGTGCTGAAGATCGCCGCCCCGGCCGACAAGCTGCCGCCCATTCCGCTGGGCACCAGCCGCGACCTGCAGGTGGGCCAGCGCGTGCTGGCGATCGGCAACCCCTTCGGGCTCGACCAGACCCTGACCACCGGCGTCGTGAGCGCGCTCAACCGCGAGATCGAGAGCTTCAACAACCGCACCATACGCGGCGTGGTGCAGACCGACGCCGCGATCAACCCCGGCAACTCGGGCGGGCCGCTGCTCGACTCGGCGGGCCGGCTGATCGGCGTCAACACCCAGATCGCCAGCCCCAGCGGGGCCAGCGCCGGGATCGGATTCGCGATCCCGGTCGACGAGGTGGCGCGCATCGTGCCGCGCCTGATCCGCGACGGCCGCATCGTGCGGCCCTCGCTGGGCATCTCGGCCGGACCGCCGGGGCTGAACCGGGCGCTGCGCCTGCCGCCCGGGGTGACGGTGGTCGACACCCAGCGCGGCAGCCCGGCGGCGCGCGCCGAGCTGCAGCCGTTCCGGCGCGGGCGCGACGGCGGCATCGTGCTCGGCGACGTGATCACCGAGGTCGACGGCCAGGCGGTGGCCAACCTGGACGACGTGCTGACGGTGCTGGAGGCCAGGCAGCCGGGCGACAACGTGACGCTCACGCTGTGGAACGCCGGTAAGACGCGCCAGCAGAAGGTGCGCCTGGTCGAAGGCGGGGGCTGAGGGCGGCGGCGGGTTGCTACAGGGGCCGCCGGGGCCACCGGGGCCGCAAGAGCCACCAGGGGTCGCCAGGGCCGGCCGAGGTTCGAGGCGCGCGACTCAGCGCTGCGTCGGCGGCAAGGGGTTGGTGCGCTCGACCTCGCTCTCCGGCGGCAGGTCCAGCACCGGCGGCCGGGTCTGCGGCAGGATGGTGCGCGCCGGCGTCGCCTCGGCCGTCGGCGCCGGTGGCACGGCTGGCACGGCTGGCACGGGCGGCAGCAGGGGCGGCACCACGGTGGGCGGCGGCTCGACGGCCGGCATCGCCACCGGCGCGGCTGCGATGCGCCGCACCGGCTGCGGCGGCGGGCGCAGCGGCGGCGGCGGCACCGGCAGCGCCTTCCAGTCGCCCCAGCCCGGTGCCGCGGCACCAGCGGCCGGCGGCTCGATGCGCTCCAGCAGCCTGCCATTGGCGTCGCTGACCTGCACCTCGCCGTCGACCGCGTTCGCCGCCAGCGCGTGGCCGAAACGCCGCGCCTGGTCGAGGTCGCTGTGCCAGACCTGCCCCATGCG
Source organism: Pseudomonadota bacterium (assembly GCA_963205525.1). The sequence goes on from CAUJJP010000198.1 coordinate 18,685, forward strand.
CGCGATCCGGCCATTCGGTGCGCGCACCACCTCCACCACGCGGTAAAGCTGGCTGTCCAGGCGCAGGCGCGGCCGCAGCCGGGCCGCTGCCGCCTCCAGGCTCTGCGCGACCGAGCTGCCGGTCGACCGAGGGGCCGTGTCATCGCTCATGGTCTTCCTGATCGGCCGTCGGACGCAGAACTTGAGGCCGCCGTCACAAATCGGCACCGCTGCGATGGCGCCGGTTAGCATGCGCGCCATGCACATCGTCTGCCTCGACCTCGAAGGGGTGCTGGTCCCCGAAATCTGGATCGCCTTCGCGCAGGAAACCGGGATCCCCGAGTTCCGCCGCACCACGCGCGACGAGCCCGACTACGACAAGCTGATGCGCGCCCGGCTCGCGCTGCTGCGCCAGCACGGCCTGAAGCTGGCCGACATCCAGCGCGTCATCGCCCGCCTGAGCCCTTTGCCCGGCGCGCGCGAGTTCCTCGACACGCTGCGCAGCCGCTGGCAGGTGGTGATCCTGTCGGACACCTTCTACGAGTTCGCCGATCCCTTGATGGCCCAGCTCGGCCGGCCCACCCTGCTGTGCCACCGGCTGGAGGTGGACGCCGAAGGCTTCGTCTCCGACTACCGGCTGCGCATGGCCGATCAGAAGCGCCATGCCGTGGAGGCCTTCAAGCACCTGAACTTCCGCGTCATGGCGGCCGGCGACTCCTACAACGACACCGGTATGCTGGGGGCGGCGGACGCCGGCTTCCTGATCCACGCCCCGGACAACGTGGTGGCCCAGTTCCCGCAGTTCCCGCTGCACCAGGACTACGAGTCGCTGCGGCGCGCCTTCGAGGCCGCGGCGGCGCGCTTCGCGGGCTGAAGCAGCCCCGGCCCGGCAGCCGGCGCGGCCGTCGCTGCGCTGCCGGCCCGGCCGGCGGCGGACGTGCCCTGCGCCGGTCCTGCGTCCGGCCTTGCGGGACAATCCGGGCCATGCCTCGCCCGCAGATCGAACTGCTCGCCCCCGCCCGCGACGCCGCCATCGGCATCGAGGCCGTCAACCACGGCGCCGATGCGGTCTACATCGGCGGTCCGGGCTTCGGTGCGCGCGACAAGGCGGCCAACAGCGTGGCCGACATCGCCCGCCTCTCGGCGCACGCGCACCGCTGGGGCGCGCGCGTCTTCGTCGCCCTGAACACCATCTTGCGCGACGACGAGCTGGAGCCGGCGCGTCGCCTGGCCTGGTCCTTGTACGAGGCCGGCGTCGATGCCATGATCGTGCAGGACATGGGCCTGCTGGAGCTGGACCTGCCGCCCATCCAGCTGCACGCCAGCACCCAGACCGACATCCGCAGCCCGGCCAAGGCGCGCTTCCTGCAGGACGTGGGCTTCTCGCAGATGGTGCTCGCGCGCGAGCTGGACCTGGAGCAGATCCGCGCCATCGCCGCCCAGGCGCCGGATGCGGTGCTCGAGTTCTTCGTCCACGGCGCGCTGTGCGTGGCCTACAGCGGCCAGTGCTACATCAGCCACGCCGTCACCGGCCGCAGCGCCAACCGCGGCAGCTGCAGCCAGGAATGCCGCCAGCCCTACACCTTGCTCGACGGCGGCGGGCGCATCCTGGCACACGAAAAGCACCTGTTGAGCCTGAAGGACAACGACCAGAGCGCCAACCTCGCACTGCTGGTGGACGCCGGCATCCGCAGCTTCAAGATCGAGGGCCGCTACAAGGACATGGCGACGGTGAAGAACGTCACCGCGCACTACCGGCGCCTGCTGGACGCGCTGCTGGACGGCCAGCGCGATCTGCGACCGGCCTCCAGCGGCCGCTGCAGCCACAGCTTCACGCCGCAGCCCGAGCAGGGCTACAACCGTGGCGGCACCGACTACTTCGTGCGCGGCCGGCAGATCGACATCGGCGCCTTCGACAGCCCCAAGCACGCCGGGCGGGCGCTGGGCTGGGTGGCCAGACGGGTCGGCGAGTGCTTCGAGCTCGAGACCGACGACCCCGCCGCCATCCTCAACAACGGCGACGCCCTGACCTGGTGGGACCTGCAGGGCGAGCTGCAGGGGGTGGCGGTGAACACCGCCAGCGCCGTCGCCGGCCCGGGCGGGCGCAGGCGCTGGCTGGTGCTGCCGAACCAGCCGCTGGACGCGCTGAAGGACCTGCGCCCCGGCACCACCGTCTCGCGCAACCGCGACATGGCCTGGGAGCGGCTGCTCGCCCGGCCTTCGGCCGAGCGCCGGATCGCGGTCGACCTGCACCTCGTCTGCCATGAAGGCGGCGTCGAGCTGGCGCTGAAGGACGCCGACGGCCACCGCGCGCAGCTGCGCCTGGACCATGCATGGACACCGGCGCGCGAGCTCGATCGTGCACGCACCCAGATCGAGCAAGGCCTGGCGCGGCTGGGCGACACGATCTTCAGCGCCCGCCGCGTGCGCCTGGCCGGGGCGCAGACGCCCTTCCTGCCGTCGGCGCTGGTGAACCGCCTGCGGCGCGAAGGCATTGCCGCGCTGGAGGCGGTGCGCGCCGCGGCGTTCGAACGCCTGCCGCGCGCGCAGCCCGTGCAGCCGCCCGTGCCCTACCCCGAAGACACGCTGAGCTATCTGGCCAACGTCTACAACGCGCGCGCCGCCGCCTTCTACGCCCGCCACGGCGTGCGCGTGGTGGAGCCGGCCTTTGAAAGCCACCAGGCGCTGGGCGAGGTGAGCCTGATGATCACCAGGCACTGCGTGCGCTACAGCCTGAGCCTGTGCCCCAGGCAGGCCAAGGGCGTGACCGGCGTGCAGGGCACGCTGCGCGCCGACCCCCTGACCCTGGTCCACGAGGACTTGCGCTACACCCTGCGCTTCGACTGCAAGGCCTGCGAGATGCACGTCGAGGGCGCGATCCAGCCGCACGTGCTGGCCGCGGCGCCGGCCGCGCTGCGCATCCAGCGCAGCCGGCCGGCGGCCTGAGGCAGCGTGCTGGCGCCGCCCCGGCTTACTGCTTGAAGCCTTCCACGGTGGCCGTGATCTCCACCGTCTTGGGCATGCCCTTGTCGACCAGGTAGTTCATGCCCCACAGGGTGCGGTCGACGACGGCCGAGAAGTCGCCGCCGCAGGCCTCGGTCTTGGCGCGGAAGTTGTTGTAGCAGGTGAACTGGCGCGCCTTCAGCGTCACCGGCAGGGTCTTGCCGAGCAGGGTGAGCTGGCCCGGCACCTCGACCAGGCGGTCGCCCTCGTAGACCAGGCGGTCGGAGACGAAGCGCATGGTCGGGTGCTTGGCGACGTCGAACAGGTCCGGCGACAGCAGGTGCTCGTCGAAACCCTTGGAGCCGCTGTAGACGCTCTTCACCTGCACCGTGATGTCGATCGCGCCGCTGCGCGCGGCCTTGTCGAACTGGATGCTGCCGGTCACCTCGTCGAAGCGGGCGCGGTTGAAGGAGGCGCCGTTGTGGTTGATGGCGAAGGTGGCGTAGGTGTGGTCGTCGTCGATCTTGTAGACCGCGGACTGCGCCAGGGCGAGGGCGGGCGCAGCGGCCAGGACAGCGGTCAGGACAGCGGTCGGGCAGGCTTTGGACTTGAGCATTCGGATCTTTCGGCAGAGGAGTTCGGGTTGCAGGTGGCTGAATCGGCCAGCGACCCCGCCACTGTGCCCCGACCCTGCTGAACTCTGCCTGAACGCCTTGTTCATCTGCCGTTCAGCTTGCGTCGGCCCGCCTGCAGACCTGCCACCGAGGCGCTCCAGACCCGCCGGCGCTGAGGGTTGCTCCCCCTGCCGCGAGCACGCCGCCCTGCGTAGCCTAGCCGGCATGAACAGCGACACCCTCATCCTCGACGACGTCTACGGTTTCGAGGCCCAGCAGCCGCAACGCGTCTTCCTCACCCAGCCGCTGGGTCAGGGCCGGGTGCAGGACTACGACTGGGCGCGCGTGCTCGGCGAAGCGCGCCGCATGGCCGCACACCTGCAGTCGCGCGGCCTGGCGCCCGGCGCACGGGTGGCCCTGCTGTCCAAGAACTGCGCCCACTTCATCATCGCCGAGCTGGCGATCTGGATCGGCGGCTACACCACGGTGGCCATCTTCCCGACCGAACACGCCGACACCGTGCGCTACGTGCTCGAGCACAGCGAATCGGCGCTGCTGTTCGTCGGCAAGCTCGACGGCTGGGACGAGCAGCGTCCCGGCGTGCCGGCCGGCCTGCCCATGGTGGCGCTGCCGCTGGCGCCCGCTTCGGCCGCCGACCTGCCGCGCTGGGACGATCTGATCGCCGCCAGCACCCCCCTGCCCGGCCGCCCGGCGCGCGGCGCCGACGAGCTGGCCATGATCCTCTACACCTCGGGCAGCACCGGCACGCCCAAGGGGGTGATGAACAGCTTCGGCGCCGTCACCCGCACCGGGCGCGGCATCAACCAGGACGTGCGCCAGCGCGTGGGCAGCGGCGAGGGGCGCATGCTGTCCTACCTGCCCCTGGCACACAGCTTCGAGCGCAGCTGGGTCGAGGCCGCCGCGCTCACCGACGGCAACACCCGGCTGTTCTTCGCCGAGCGCCTGGACACCTTCGTGCAGGACCTGCAGCGCGCGCGGCCGACCCTGTTCATCTCGGTGCCGCGGCTGTGGCTCAAGTTCCAGCAGGGCGTGTTCGCCAAGATGCCGCCGGCCAAGCTGGACCGCCTGCTGGCGATCCCGCTGCTCGGCGCCGTGGTGCGCAGGAAGATCCTCAAGGGCCTGGGGCTGGACGCGGTCAAGCAGGCCGGCAGCGGCTCGGCCCCGCTGCCGGCCGAGCTCATACGCTGGTACCGCAAGCTCGGCCTGCGCCTGTTCGAGGGCTATGGCATGAGCGAGGACAACTCCTACTCGCACAGCTCCAACGAGCACCACGGCGAGCCCGGCTGGGTGGGCGTGCCCATGCCCGGGGTCGAATGCCGGATCGACGCCGACGGCGAGATCCTGATCAAGTCGCCGGGCCAGTTCAGCGGCTACTACAAGGACCCCGAGCTGACGCGCGCCAGCTTCACCGCGGACGGCTTCTTCCGCACCGGCGACCTCGGGCAGCAGCGCGCGGACGGCATGCTCAGGATCACCGGCCGCAAGAAGGAGTTGTTCAAGACCGCCAAGGGCAAGTACGTGGCACCGGCGCCGATCGAGAACCTGCTCAACGCCCACCCGATGGTCGAGATGGCGATGGTCTCGGGCGTCGGCCAGGCATCGGCCTTCGCCATCGTCGTCCTCGCCGAGGCGCTGCGTGCGCGGCTGGCCGACCCCGGCCTCGGCCGCACGGCGCGCGCCGAGGTGCAGGCCGAGATGGAGGACTTGCTGGCGCGCGTGAACCGCCAGATCCCGGAGCACGAGCACCTGCAGACCCTGGTCATCGCGCGCGAGCCCTGGTCGATCGACAACGGCATGCTGACCCCGACCATGAAGATCAAGCGCGCGCGCATCGAATCCGCGATCGGCGACGAGGTCGGCCGCTGGATGGGCCAGCGCGGCGTGCAATGGCAATAGGAGCAGCAGGCGCGGATGCAGACGCTGCGGGTGTTGCAGACGCTGCGGG
>CAUJJP010000199.1 GCA_963205525.1 Pseudomonadota bacterium
TGCGCCCCGAGTTGCCCACCGCGTCGGTCGGTTCGTCGCAAGCGCCGACCGCCGCCGTGGACAACTCTGCACCGTTCAGCAACCGCCCGAGGTCCACTTAAAAATCGGGGAGAGCTGTTCAGACAAACGGGGCCACTTCTCGACGAATCGGGACTTGTTTTCGATGGAGGCCATGGGCCGTGCTCCTGTGAATTGGAAGCACGGTCTAGCGAGCTGGTTTATCCATCTTGCGCGGTGGTGGCATGCAGGGCAGTTGTCTGCCACCAATTTGCCACCAACGGCGCCAGAAACGACAAAGCTCCGACATGCGGAGCTTCGTAACGCCTTGATTTACAAGGAAAATTCTGGTCGGGGTGAGAGGATTCGAACCTCCGGCCTCTACGTCCCGAACGTAGCGCTCTACCAGGCTAAGCTACACCCCGATGGGCGCGGGAACCGCAGCGTCAAAATGACCGGTTCACCGCCCGAACACATAATTCTAGCAGAGCGTCGCGGGCGATCGACACGGGCAGCGTCGACAGGCAGTGGCGCGCGGCATCGGCTTCGGCAGCAGCGGCGGCGCGGGTGGCGTCGAGGGCGCCGGTGCGCCGCACGATGGCCACCACATCCTGCATGCGCTCGACTTCGCCGTGCTCGATCGCGCCGCGGATCAGCTGGCGCTCGTCGGCGCTGCCGCGCTCCATGGCGACCAGCAGGGGCAGCGTGGGTTTGCCCTCGCGCAGGTCGTCCCCGATGTTCTTGCCAAGGGCCTTGGCGTCGCCCTCGTAGTCCAGCAGGTCGTCCACGAGCTGGAACGCGGTGCCCAGCGAGCGCCCGTAGTCGGCGCAGCGTTCCTCGACCTCCGGCGAGGCGTCGGCGATCACGGCGCCGAGGCGGGCGCTGGCCTCGAACAGCTTGGCGGTCTTGTAGCGGATGACGCGCAGATAGTCCTGTACCGCCAGGTCGGGGTCGTGCATGTTCATCAACTGCAGCACCTCGCCCTCGGCGATCACGTTGGTGGCGTCGGCCAGCACCTGCAGCACGCGCATGCGGTCGATCGCCACCATCATCTGGAAGGCGCGCGAGTAGAGGAAGTCGCCCACCAGCACGCTGGCGGCGTTGCCGAACACGGCGTTGGCGGTGGCGTTGCCGCGCCGCAGCGAGGACTCGTCGACGACGTCGTCGTGCAGCAGGGTGGCGGTGTGGATGAACTCGACGATCGCCGCCAGTTCATGCCGCTGCGGACCGTCGAAACCCAGGGCCTGCGAGAACAGCAGCACCAGCCGGGGGCGGATGCGCTTGCCGCCGGCGCCGATGATGTAGTGCGAGATCTGGTCGATCAGCGCCACCCGCGACGCCAGGCGTTCGCGGATGACCGCATCAACCCGTTGCATGTCGGCATCCATCGGGTCCGCGGCTGGGTGTGGGGCAGTGGCGTGGAGCACGACAGAACATCCGCAAGCGCCGGCATTATAGGGACCGACTCCCGTCGCCGATCGATCCGGCTGGGAGGGTGCGGCTGCAGCGCGCCACCTGTGGTATATTCAAAGGCTCGCCTACGAGCGGGCTTCTTCCATGGAGCTGCGCGTTGGGCGGGCCCGTCGGATTCGTCGATCTCACCGGGATCACCGGTCTTTGGCGCTGGCGGGAACCCAGTCTTTCCCCTCAAAGGATCCCACCCATGTACGCGGTCATAAAAACCGGCGGCAAGCAATACAAGGTTGCCGTTGGCGAGAAGATCAAGGTAGAACAGATTGCTGCGGACGTTGGCCAGGAGATCGTGATCGACCAGGTGCTCGCCGTCGGCAACGGCGCCGAGCTCAAGGTCGGCGAACCCCTGGTGGCTGGCGCCACGGTCAGTGCGACCGTCGTCGCCCACGGCCGGCATGACAAGGTACGCATCTTCAAGATGCGTCGGCGCAAGCACTACCAGAAGCACGGCGGCCATCGCCAGAACTACACCGAGCTGCAGATCGGCGCGGTCAAGGCCTGAAGGAGCACTGAACCATGGCACAGAAAAAGGGCGGCGGCTCCACCCGCAACGGCCGCGACTCACAGCCGAAGATGCTGGGTGTGAAGGTGTTCGGCGGCCAGGCCATCCCGGCCGGGTCGATCATCGTGCGCCAGCGCGGCACGCGCTTCCACGCCGGCACCGGCGTCGGTATGGGCCGCGACCACACGCTGTTCGCGCTCGTCGACGGCACGGTGTCGTTCAAGGTCAAGGGCCCGAACAACAACCAGACGGTGTTCGTCACGCCGGTCTGACCTCGCTGTCAGCCCCGGCCTGACCGGACACCGAAGCCCCGGCCCGCCGGGGCTTTGTCGTTTGCAAGAGAGGCTCCGCCATGAAGTTCGTCGACGAAGCCGTGATCGACATCGCAGCCGGCCACGGTGGCGCCGGCTGCGTGAGCTTCCGGCGCGAGAAGTTCATTCCCTTCGGCGGCCCCAACGGGGGCGACGGCGGCCGCGGCGGCAGTGTCTACATGGTCGCCGACCCGAACATCAACACCCTCATCGACTACCGCTACACGCGGCGTTTCGAGGCCAAGAACGGCGAGCCGGGGCGCGGCTCCGACCAGTTCGGCGCCGCCGGTGCCGACGTGGTGCTGCGCGTGCCCATGGGCACCGTGGTGAGCGACGAGGACAGCGGCGAGCGCGTGCTGGAGCTGCTGAACGCGAACGAGAAGGTCTGCGTGCTCAAGGGGGGCGACGGCGGCTTCGGCAACCTGCACTTCAAGACCAGCACCAACCGCGCGCCGCGCCACAAGACCCCCGGCTGGCCTGGACAGGCGCGCCGTGTGCGGCTGGAGCTGCGCGTGCTCGCCGATGTCGGCTTGCTGGGCATGCCCAACGCCGGCAAGAGCACGCTGATCGCCGCCGTCTCCAACGCGCGGCCGAAGATCGCCGACTACCCGTTCACCACCTTGCATCCCAACCTCGGCGTCGTCCGTCTGGGGCCGGAGCGCAGCTTCGTGATCGCCGACATTCCGGGTCTGATCGAAGGCGCCAGCGAAGGCGCCGGCCTGGGCCACCAGTTCCTGCGTCACCTGCAGCGCACGCGCCTGCTGCTGCACATCGTCGACCTCGCTCCCTATGACGGTGTCGATCCGGTGCAGCAGGCACGCGCGGTGGTGGCCGAGCTGAAGAAGTACGACCCCAAGCTGCATGCCAAGCCGCGCTGGCTGGTCCTGAACAAGCTGGACATGGTGGCCGCCGACGAGCGCGCCGCGCAGGTGAAGGACTTCGTCCGCCGGCTGCGCTGGAAGGGCCCGGTGTTCGAGATCTCCGCCCTCACCCGGGAAGGACTGCAGCCGCTGATGGAAGCGATCTGGAAGCAGGTGGCCGCGGTCCAGCGCCCGCCTACGGCGCCCGATCCGCGCTTCGAGGTGGTGGATGGAGGCGGCTCATGAGCGTCGTCTGCGGCGCCGCGCGCATCGTCGTCAAGGTCGGCTCCAGCCTGGTCACCAACGAAGGCCGTGGCGTCGACGCAGACGCCATCGGCAACTGGGCGCGCCAGCTCGCGGCCTTGGCCAAGCAGGGCCGCGAGCTGGTGATGGTGTCCAGCGGCGCGATCGCCGAAGGCATGAAGCGCCTGGGCTGGAGCCAGCGCCCGCGCGAGCTGCACGAGCTGCAGGCGGCGGCGGCGGTCGGCCAGATGGGGCTGGTGCAGATGTACGAGACCCTGCTGCGCGCGCAGGGCATGGCCAGCGCGCAGGTGCTGCTCACGCATGCCGACCTCGCCGACCGCGAGCGCTACCTGAACGCGCGCTCGACGCTGGAGACGCTGCTCGGCCTGGGCGTGATCCCGGTCATCAACGAGAACGACACCGTCGTCAACGACGAGATCAAGTTCGGCGACAACGACACCCTGGGGGCGCTGGTCGCCAACCTGGTGCAGGCCGACGTGCTCATCATCCTCACCGACCAGAGCGGCCTGTATTCGGCCGACCCGCGCAAGGACCCGGCGGCGACGCTGATCGCCAGCGCGCGTGCCGGCGACCCGGCGCTGGAGCGCATGGCCGGCGGCGCCGGCAGCGCGATCGGCCGCGGCGGCATGCTGACCAAGGTGCTGGCGGCACGGCGCGCAGCAGGCAGCGGCGCCAGCACCGTGATCGCCAGCGGGCGCGAGCCCGATGTGCTGCTGCGCCTGGCCGCCGGCGAGGCGATCGGCAGCGCGCTGCTGGCCGATACCCCCAAGCAGGCCGCGCGCAAGCGCTGGATGCTGGACCACCTGCAGCTGCGCGGCGCGGTGACGGTGGACGAAGGGGCGGCGGCCAAGGTGCGTGACGAAGGCAAGAGCCTGCTGCCGGTGGGCGTGACCGCGGTGCACGGCGAATTCGAGCGCGGCGACGTGATCGCGGTGCGCAGCGCGGATGGCCGCGAGATCGCGCGCGGCCTGAGCAACTACGCCGCCGGCGAGGCGCGCCGCATCGCGCGCCAGCCCTCGGCGCGCATCGCCGAGCTGCTGGGCTATGTCAACGAGATGGAACTGATCCACCGCACCAACCTCGTGCGGGTCTGACGGAAACCGACGCTGGCGCGCCCCTTGCCGCCGACGCTCAGCCAGGCGGCGGCTCGGCGGGCCGGATTCCGTCCTCGGCGGTGGCAGCCGGGGCCCCGTCGTCAGACAGCTCCTCGCGCGCATCGTGGCGGCGGTCGCGCATGCCGGCGCGCAGGTAGCGGTTGTGGTGGTTGGTGCGCGGCAGATAGCGCGCCAGCTCGGTGAGCGCCATCTCGTAGACGCCGCGCTTGAACTCGATCACCACGTCCAGCGGCACCCAGTAGTCGTTCCAGCGCCAGGCGTCGAACTCCGGGTGGTTGGTGGCGCGCAGGTTCATGTCGCTGTCGCGGCCGAGCAGCTTGAGCAGGAACCAGATCTGCTTCTGGCCGCGGTAGTGTCCACGGGCGTCGCGGCGGATGAAGTGATCCGGCACCTCGTAGCGCAGCCAGTCCCGGGTGCGGGCCAGGATCTGCACGTGCTCGGGGTGCAGACCCACCTCCTCGTGCAGCTCTCGGAACATCGCCTGCTCTGGCGTCTCGCCGTACTTGATCCCGCCTTGCGGGAACTGCCAGGAGTGGGTTCGCAGGCGTTTGCCCCAGAACACCTGGTTGCGCGCGTTGAGCAGGATGATGCCGACGTTAGGCCTGAAGCCTTCCCTGTCGAGCATAATCTGACCCCGAATTTTGATTGAAATCATTATGGCACCGCCCTGGTGCCACGCGGCAGCCCACGCTAACCCGCAGCCCGGCCGAACCCCCGTCCGCACCCGTGCGCGCAGCCGCGCGCAGCGCCCCTGCCGTGCCACCACCGCAAGCCATCAACGCCCGATGAAAGCCTCCCGATTCTTCGTCAGCACCCTGAAGGAAGCCCCGGCCGACGCCGAGGTCGTCAGCCACAAGCTGATGATGCGCGCCGGCCTCATCAAGCGCCTGTCGGCCGGCATCTACAACTACATGCCGATGGGACTGCGCGTGATACGCAAGGTGGAGGCCATCATCCGCGAGGAGATGGACCGTGCCGGTGCGGTCGAGCTGCTGATGCCGCTGGTGCAGCCGGCCGAGCTGTGGCAGGAGACCGGGCGCTTCGAGAAGATGGGTCCCGAGCTGCTGCGGGTGAAGGACCGCCACGAGCGCAGCTTCGTCATCCAACCCACGAGCGAGGAAGTCGTCACCGACATCGCGCGCCAGGAGCTGCGCAGCTACAAGCAGCTGCCGCGCAACTTCTATCACATCCAGACCAAGTTCCGCGACGAGCGCCGGCCGCGCTTCGGCGTCATGCGCGGGCGCGAGTTCACGATGAAGGACGCCTACTCCTTCGACCGCGACAAGGAAGGCGCGGCGCGCAGCTACCAGCAGATGTTCAAGGCCTATGGCGCGATCTTCGACCGCTTCGGCCTGCAGTACCGCGCGGTGGCGGCCGACACCGGCGCCATCGGCGGCGACCTCTCGCACGAGTTCCAGGTCATCGCCGACACCGGCGAGGACGCGATCGTCTACTGCCCGGGCAGCGACTACGCCGCCAACATGGAGCTCGCCGAAGCGCTGGCGCCCGCAGCGGCACGCGCTGCGCCCTCGATGCTGCTCGCGAAGACGCCCACCCCCGGCAAGAGCACCTGCGAGGACGTCGCCGCACTGCTGGGCCTGCCGCTGCAAAACACCGTCAAGTCGCTGGTGCTCGCGAGCGACGAGCGTGACGAAGCAGGTGACCTCACCGGCACCCGCATCTGGCTGCTGCTGGTGCGCGGCGACCACAGCCTGAACGAGGTCAAGGCCGGCAAGCTGCCGGGGCTGAAGGCGGGCTGGCGCTTTGCGACCGCTGCCGAAATCGAGGCCCACTTCGGTTGCAAACCCGGCTACCTGGGCCCGATCGCCACCCGGCTGCCGGTGACGGTGGTCGCCGACCGCACGGTGGCGCAGATGAGCGACTTCTGCTGCGGCGCCAACGACGCCGACCACCATTACACCGGTGCCAACTGGGGCCGCGACCTGCCCGAGCCCGCCCTGGTGGCCGACATCCGCAACGTCGTGGCGGGTGATCCCTCGCCGGACGGCCGCGGCGAGCTCGCGATCCAGCGTGGCATCGAAGTCGGCCACGTGTTCTACCTCGGCACCAAGTACAGCGCGGCGATGAACGCGGTCTTCCTCGACGAGGGCGGCAAGCCGCAGCCGATGGAGATGGGCTGCTACGGCATCGGCGTCACGCGCATCCTGGGGGCGGCGATCGAGCAGAACCACGACGAGCGCGGCATCATCTGGCCGGCCACGATCGCGCCCTTCGAACTCGTGATCTGCCCGATCGGCTACGAGCGCAGCGAGGAGGTGCGTGCAGCCGCCGACCGCCTGCACGACGAGCTCGCGGCGCTCGGCCTGGACGTCGTGCTCGACGACCGTGGCGAGCGCCCGGGCGCGATGTTCGCCGACTGGGAACTGATCGGCCTGCCCTGGCGCCTCGTGATCTCCGACCGCGGCTTGAAGGCCGGCACGGTGGAGCTGCAGGGGCGGCGCGAGACGGCGGCCAGCGTGCTGCCGCTGGCCGAAGCGCTGCCGGCCCTGAAGGCGCGCCTGCGCGGATGAACGCGCGGCGGGCGCTGCTCGCGCTGCCGCTCGGGCTGGCGCTGGGGTCGGCGCAGACGCCGGCGCGCGCCGGGCGGCAGATCGAGGAGCCGCTGGCCGACCGCGTGCGCGGCGCGCTCGCCGCGGCGGTGGCGCAGGCCGCGCCGCCGCGGCCGAGCTTCGAGCGCATGGAGGACCGCCTGGCCTATCTGCGCTGGCTGGGTGGTGCGAGCGAGCTGCTGCGCGCGCGCATCGCTGAGCACCACACGCGGGTCGAGTTCCTGCAGACCCTGTGGTACGAGAGCCGGCGCGCCGGGCTGGAGACCGCGCTCGTGCTCGGCCTGACCCAGGTCGAGAGCGGCTTTCGCAAGTACGCGATCAGCAGCGCCGGAGCGCGCGGCTACATGCAGGTGATGCCGTTCTGGAGCCGGTTGATCGGCGACGGGGTGGCGAGCCGGCTGTTCCACACCCAGACCAATCTGCGCTTCGGCTGCGTCATCCTGCGCCACTACCTCGACACCGAGGGCGGCGACCTGTTCCTGGCGCTGGGCCGCTACAACGGCAGCCGCGGCAAGCGCGCCTACCCGGACATGGTGTTCGCCTCGCGCGCGCGCTGGCAGCGCGCCGACCGCCCGAACTGAGTTGCGGCGCACCTCCGCCGATCACAATCTTCGCCCCATGCACATCCACATCCTCGGCATCTGCGGCACCTTCATGGGGTCGCTGGCGGCGCTGGCGCGCGAAGCCGGCCACCGCGTCACCGGCTGCGATGCCGGCGTCTACCCGCCGATGAGCGAGCAGCTGCGCGCGCTCGGCATCGAGCTCATCGACGGCTGGTCGGCCGACCAGATCGCCCTCGCGCCGGACGTCTTCGTGGTTGGCAACGTGGTCACGCGCGGCAACCCGCTGATGGAGGCCATCCTCGACGCCGGCCTGCCCTACACCAGCGGCCCGCAGTGGCTGGCCGAGCAGGTGCTGCCGGGTCGCCACGTGCTGGCGGTGGCCGGCACCCACGGCAAGACGACCACCACCGCCATGCTGGCCTGGATCCTCGACCAGGCCGGGCTGCAGCCCGGTTTCCTGGTCGGCGGCGTGCCGCTGAACTTCGGCGTCTCGGCGCGGCTGGGCGCGGGTGCGGCCTTCGTCATCGAGGCCGACGAGTACGACACCGCCTTCTTCGACAAGCGCAGCAAGTTCGTCCACTACCGGCCGCGCACCGCGGTGCTGAACAACCTGGAGTTCGACCACGCCGACATCTTTGCCGACCTGGCGGCGATCGAGACCCAGTTCCACCACCTGGTGCGCACCGTGCCGGCGGCGGGCCGGCTGGTCGTGAACGCGCGCGAGGAGGCGCTGGCGCGCGTGCTCGCGCGTGGCTGCTGGAGCCAGGTGCAGCTGTTCGGCGCGCGCAAGGAGGAGCCCGGCGCCTTGCGCGCGCGCGGCGAGCCGCATGACTTCGACGTCCTGCGCGGGGCGCTGAAGGTGGCGCACGTGAGCTGGCCGCTGCTGGGCGAGCACAACCAGCTCAACGCGCTGGCAGCGATCGCGGCCGCCGAGCACCTGGGCGTCGATCCGGCACAGGCGGCGGCGGCGCTGGCGCGCTTCGAGAACGTACGGCGCCGGCTCGAGCTGCGCGGCAGCGCCGCCGGGGTGGCGGTGTACGACGATTTCGCCCATCACCCGAGCGCGATCCGGACCACCATAGACGGGCTGCGGCGCAAGGTCGGCGGTGCGCGCATCCTCGCCATCTTCGAGCCGCGATCCAACACCATGAAGCGCGGCGACATGGCGGCGCTGCTGCCCTGGGCGCTTGAGGAGGCCGACCTCGCCTTCTGTCACGCCGCCAAGCTGGGTTGGGACGCACGGGCGGCGCTGGCGCCGATGGGCGACCGGGCGCAGGTCTGGGATGACATCGACCGGCTGGTGGAGGCCGTCGTGCGCGCTGCGCGTCCCGGCGACCAGCTGCTGTGCATGAGCAACGGCGGCTTCGGCGGCGTGCACGACAAGCTGCTCGCCGCCCTGGCCGGGCGCGCCGGACGCTCCGAGGGTTGAAAGCGGCGGCGGGCGGCCCCGGCCTTCGCCCGCCGGCACCTCAGGCGCTCCAAAAGACGCCGGGCCGCCCCAGGTCTTCTTGACCCCTGGGCCGGGCGCAGCTCGGCCCGGGGGGCGCTCAGATCGCGCGCTGCATGGTCGCGCGCAGCGCCTCGGTCAGCGCGCCCAGGCTGTCCTGCAGGTGCGCGCGCGTGTTCACCGAGTGCGCGCCGCGCGCCGCCGCCTGCTTCAAGGCCGTTTGCAGCTCGCCCGCCTGCAGGCGCAGCAGGCTCAGCGCATCGGCCGGCAGCCCCGGCGCGCCGCGCGTGAGCAGGGTCTGCAGCTGGCGCAGGTGCTCGCGCTGCAGCTGGCGGCGCAGGGGGTCGATCTCGCCACCGCTGCGCAGCTCGCTCCAGACCGCGGACTGCAGGCTGGCGTAGACCTCGGCGAGCGAGAACGCGCCCTTGCGCTGCGCGGCCGGCAGGTAGTAGGGCAGCTCGAGCAGGCGCTGCGCGGTGCCGGCCGAGAGCAGCCGGTCCAGCGCCTGCTTCTGCAGCGCGAGCACCGCGTCCGGCACCGACACCGGCTCGGCACGCCGCCATTCGCCGTAGTCGACGCCGATGCGGGTCAGGAACTCGGGCTGGAACTGGAAGCTGTCGACGCTGAACAGCTGGCGCGTCAGGAACTGCAGCGCCGCGCGCTGGCGCGCCGGCTCCACCGGGCGGTAGGGCGGCCTGGCCTCGGGGCCGGGCAGGTCGCGCTCGGTGTACATGCCGCCGACGTACTTGGCGGCGATCTCGGGCGCCCGGCCGAGCTGGCGGAACCCCGCCAGCAGGCTGCGGCGCAGGCGCAGCGGATCGTCACCGGCCCGCGGCCCGCGTTCCTGCAGGCGCTGCCAGAGCTCGCGCGACAGCGCCAGGCGCTTTTGCGCCCAGGCCAGCGGGTCGTCGCCGAGGTCGAAGCGGTTGTCGCGCGGGTCCAGCCCGGTGGCGCCGCCGAAGCCGCCGGCGTCGGCGTCGTCGGCGAAGGCCAGCAGCGGCTCGCTGCTGCGCGCCGCGATCTTGGCCAGTGCCGCCGCTTCGTCCTTGGGGTCGAACTGCGCGTAGGCGTACTCGATCGCCCAGTAGTCATAGGGCCCGAGGGTGGTGACGTTGAGGTTGGCGCGCGCCTCGCCCTGCAGCGGGATGTTGTAGGCGTTGTAGTCCATCACCGAGCCGGTGATGGCGTGTGTGTCGGTGAAGGCCTTGTCGCGCAGCTGCTCGCGCGTGATCACGGTGGAGGAGCGGAAGTTGTGCTTCAGCCCCAGCGTGTGGCCGACCTCGTGCATGATCGTGTCCTTGATCTGCGCTTGCACGAAGGCCTCGGCTTCGGGGCTGTCGGGGTCGATGTCGCCGCGCGCTTCCAGCAAGTCGGCGGCGAAGCTGCGTTCCACCGCGGCCTCCAGCGCGTAGCTGCACAGGGCCTGCTCGCCCGTCAGCGGCCCGGCGCTGGCGCGGCCCACGTCCTCGCTGATGAAGCGCCGCGCGCCGCGGCCGAAGATGTCGCTCATCGTGATGTCGGCATCCAGGATCTCGCCGCTGCGCGGGTCGGCCACGCTCGGGCCGCGCGCAAAGCCGACGTCGGCGCCGGTGAACCAGCGGATCGACGTGTGCTCGGCGTCCAGGGTGTCGAAGTCGGCGTCGTCGGGCTGCTGCCGGGCGACCACCGCGTTCTTGAAGCCGATGCGCTCGAAGGCCTTGTTCCACTCCAGGATGCCGGCCGTCACCGATGCCCGGTAGCGCGGCGGGATGTTGCGGTCCAGCCAGTAGGTGATGGGCTGCACCGGCTCCGACAGTGCCGCCGCCGGGTCCTTCTTCTCCAGCCGCCAGCGGCGCACCTGGTGCACGCGCGGGTTGGGCTTGAGGTCGTTGCCCAGCTCGGTGAATGATTCGCTGAAGTGGCCGATGCGCGGATCGGCCGTGCGCGCGGCCATCGGCTGTTCGGGCAGGGCCATGAGGTTGATCGCCACCCCGACGAAGAAGCTGCGCGGGTCGGGCGTGGTGGTGGGCGGGTTGGGCTTGGGGGCGCTCGGCGGCAGCGGCGTGGCTGGCGGCGCCGGGATGCGCGGGGTGGCGAAGTGCAGCTGCGTGTTCACCGCCAGGGCGCGCGCGCTGCCGCGCGTGCTCTCGATGCTGGAGTTGCGGCTGTCCAGCGCATAGGGCAGACGGAATGCGGCCTCGACGGCGGTGCTCACGCCGGGCAGGTCGCCGACCAGGAAGGCGGCGTCCACCAGCACCGCCTGACTGTCCTTGTGTCCGGCGCTGAGCACCGGGGTGGAGGCGAGCAGGCTGTCGGAGAACGCCTGCGCCACCGTGCGCGCCATCGCCGCGTCGCCGTGCGCGCGGTAGGCGGTGTTCAGGGCGCGCAGCTGCAGCGTGCGGCCGACCAGGCGCAGCTCCACCATCTGGTCGCCCACCATCTGGCCGGCGTACAGCCCGCGCTCGCCGACCGCGTTGGCGATGCTCAGGCTCAGCAGCATGGGCTTGCCCAGCCGTGCCGGCGCCAGCTCGAGCCAGGTCTTGTCGTCCTTGCGCCAGACCGGGATGAAGCCCTCGCTGCGCTCGGCGCCCTTGATCACGACCTCGAAGGGCTTGGGTGCGCCGGGGTCGGGGCGTTCGCCGGCGGCCGCGGCGCTGGCGGCGCCGGCCGCAGCTGCCGCGGCGGCGGTCGGCGCTGCGGCCGGGGCTGCAGGAGAGGCTGCGGGCCGGCTGCCGGCAGCGCCTGGCGCAGACGGTCCGCCGGGGGTGGCGCAGGCGGCGAGCAGCACCGCTGCCGCCACCGGAGCAAGTCTAAGAAGGGATGCGGGCATGGGGCCTCGAAGCTGACAAAAGCGGCGATTCTCCGGCCCTGGGCCGCCGCCGCGCATCGGGACCACCGATAGACTGCGGGCATGACGCGAGCATCGGACGCGCCCACCCATGTGCTGTACCTGCACGGCTTTCGCTCGTCGCCGGCCTCGTTCAAGGCGCGCCGGCTGCAGGCCTGGCTGGCGGCGCACCGGCCGCAGCAGGTCTGGTGCTGCCCGCAGCTGCCGCCCTCGCCACGCGCGGCGATGGCGCTGATCGAGGACGCCACCGCCGGCTGGCCGGCGCCGGGCATGGCGGTCTGCGGCAGCTCGCTGGGCGGTTTCTACGCCACCGCGGTGGCTGAACGCCGCGGCTGCCCGGCGGTGGTGATGAACCCTGCGGTCGACCCGGCGCGCGATCTGGCGGCCCACATCGGCGACCAGACCGCCTGGCACGACCCGGCGCAGCACTTCTTCTTCCGCCCGGAGTACGTCGACGAGCTGCGCGCCCTGACGCTGCCGGCGATCAGCCGCCCCGAGCGCTACCTGGCCATCGTCGCCAAAGGCGACGAGTTGCTGGACGGGCGCGAGATGGCGGCGCGCGACGCCGGGGCGCGGCTGCACCTGATCGAGGGCAGCGACCACGCGCTGTCGGACTTCGACCACCACCTGCCCATCCTGTTGGACTTCCTGCACCTATGCGACTGAAAGACCGAATCTGCATCGTCACCGGCGCCGCCCAAGGCATAGGCGCCGCCACCGTGGCCCGGCTGGCCGCCGAAGGGGCTTGGGTGGTGGCCTGCGACCGCCGACCGGCGCAGGTCCCGGGTGCCGGCGAGTGCCTGGCGCTGGACGTCACCGACCGCGAGGCGGTGGACGCGGTGGTGGCGAGCGTGCTCGGCCGCCACGGGCGCATCGACGTGCTGGTCAACAACGCCGGCATCACCAAGGACGCGCGTCTGGTGAAGATGACGATCGAGCAGTTCGACGCCGTCATCGACGTCAACCTGCGCGGCGTCTTCCACTGCGCGCAGGCGGTGGCGCCGGCCATGATCGAGCAGGGCCGCGGCGTCATCCTGAACGCCAGCAGCGTGGTCGGCATCTACGGCAACTACGGCCAGACCAACTATGCGGCCAGCAAGTTCGGCGTCATCGGCTTCACCAAGACCTGGAGCCGCGAGCTCGGCCCCAAGGGCGTGCGCGTGAACGCGGTGGCGCCCGGCTTCGTCGAGACCCCCATCCTGCAGACGGTGCCAGAGAAGGTCTTGCAGCAGCTGCGCGAGCAGGTGCCGCTGCAGCGCCTGGGGCGTCCAGAGGAAATCGCGGCCGTCTACGCCTTCCTCGCCAGCGACGACGCCAGCTACATCAACGGCGCGGTGATCGAGGTCAGCGGCGGCATGAGCGTCTGACCGGGGTTGCGCGCCGCTCGCCGGACGCTGGGCGACAATCGCGGCCGTGACCTACGCCCTGTTCGACGACGCCGGCAAGTTCCACGCCGGGCGCGTGCTGTCTGAGGCCGAAAGCTCGCTGCAGATCGAGCTCGACTCCGGCAAACGCGTGAAGGTGAAGGCGGCCAACGTGCTGCTCAAGTTCCTCAAGCCGGCGCCCGCGGAGCTGCTCGCGCAGGCGGCCGGCGAGGCCGCCGGGATAGACCTGGACCTGGCCTGGGAGTTCTCGCCCGAGGGCGAGTTCGGCTTCGCCGACCTGGCGCGCGACTATTTCGACGCCAGCGCCGGGCCGGTGCAGCAGGCGGCCGCGCTGCTGCGGCTGCACGAATCGCCGCATTACTTCCGGCGTGCCGGCAAGGGCATGTTCCGCAAGGCGCCGCAGGAGACGGTGCAGGCGGCGCTGGCGGCGATCGAGCGCAAGAAGCAGCTCGCGCTGCAGGTCGACGCCTGGGCGGCCGACCTGCAGGCCGGGCGCTGCCCGCCTTCGGTGCGCGAGCAGCTCTACCGCATCCTGTTCAAGCCGGACAAGAACGGCTCGGAGTACAAGGCGGTGGTGCAGGCGGCGAAAGCGGCGCAGCGCGCGCCGCTGGACCTGCTGCAGGCCGCAGGCGCGATCGACAGCCCCTACCAGTTCCACTGGCGCCGCTTCCTGTTCGACCAGTTCCCGCAGGGCAGCGGATTCCCGGCGCTGGCAGCGCCGAAGATCGAGGAGGAACTGGCGCTGGCGCCGGTGCAGGCCTTCTCGATCGACGACTCGTCGACCTCGGAGATCGACGATGCGCTGTCGGTGAACGGCCTCGGCCAGGGTGTGGTGCAGTTCGGCATCCACATCGCCGCCCCGGCGCTCGCGATCGCGCCCGGTTCGGCGCTGGACAAGCTGGCGCGCGAACGCCTGTCCACCGTCTACATGCCGGGCTGGAAGCTGACCATGCTGCCCGCCGAGGTGGTGCAGGCCTACACCCTGGACGAAGGCCGCGCCTGCCCGGCGCTGAGCCTGTACCTGCGCATCGACGAGGCGACGCTGGAGATCCTGGGCGCGGAGACCCGCATCGAGCGGGTGCCCATCGCCGCCAACCTGCGCCACGACCAGCTCGACGAGGTGGTCACCGAAGCCGCGCTGACCGGCCAGGCGCAGGCCGAGTACCCCTTCGCGCACGAGCTGGCGTTCGCCTTCCGGCTTGCCGGCGAGCGCAAGCGCGTGCGTGAACAGCAGCGCGGCAAGCCCGAGACCTTCACCCGGCCGGACTACAGCTTCCGCCTGGACGGCGACGGCGAGCACGAGCCCGACGGCAGCGAGCGCGTGCTCATCGGCACGCGCAGGCGCGGCGCGCCGCTGGACCTGATCGTCTCCGAGGCCATGATCCTGGCCAACAGCCACTGGGGCGGCTGGATGGCCGAGTGCGGCGTGCCCGCCATCTACCGCAGCCAGGCCAGCCTGCTGCCGGGGGTGAAGGTGCGCATGGGCACCAAGCCGCTGCCGCACGCCGGCATGGGGGTGGCGCAGTACAGCTGGGCGACCTCGCCGCTGCGCCGCTACGTGGACCTCGTCAACCAGTGGCAGATCGTCGCCTGCGTGCGCCACGGCCGCACCGCGGCGCTCGCCGCGCCCTTCCGGCCCAAGGACGCGACCCTGTTCTCCATCATCTCGTCCTTCGACGCCACCTACGGCGCCTACGGCGACTTCCAGCACGCCATCGAGCGCTTCTGGACCCTGCGCTGGCTGGCACAGGAGGGGGTGGACACGCTGGACGGCGTGGTGCTCAAGGACGGCCTGGTGCGCGCCGACACCTTGCCGCTGGTGCTGCGCGTGGGCGGCGCCGAAAGCCTGGCGCGCGGCACGCCGGTGCGCATGCGCATCGTGCGCACCGACTTGCTGACCCTGGAAGCGCACGCCACGCTGCTGGCGCAGACCGCGGCGGCAGCGGACGCCGCCGCCGCGCAAACCGACATGGGCGACGAGGGCGATGAGGGTGACGAGGCAGACCAGGCGCTGACGCTCACGATCGCGGTCGACCTCGACGAGGCGCAGGCCGGCACCGCGGACGGCGCGCCGCCGGCAGCCTGAGCCCTGACGCAACGTGGGCAGCCTGCTCTGGGCCCGGTGTGCGAGCGCGCTGCAGGGCTTGGGGCCCCTGCAGTGGGCGCTGACGGTTTCGGTGGGCCTGCACGCGGGCCTGCTGACGCTGCGCTTCGTCGACCCGCAGAGCTTCAACCGCGTGTTCCGCGACACGCCGCTGGAGGTCATCCTCGTCAACGCGCGCTCCGACGAGGCGCCGACCCAGGCGCAGGCGATCGCCCAGGCGGCGCTGGCCGGCGGCGGCGAGGCCGAGCGCGGGCGCGCCACCTCGCCCCTGCCGCCCACGGATGCCTTCCAGCTCGGTGACGCACCTCAGGACGCGCGCCGCCGCGTCCAGGCCCTGCAGTCCGAACAGCAGCAGTTGCTGGCCGCGCTGCGGCGCGAACTGGCGCTGCTGCCGGCGCCCGACCCGCAGCGCGAGTCGGGCACGCCGCAGGAGCGCGCGCTGCTGGAGCGGCAGCGCCAGCTGGTGCGCCAGCTGGCGGAGATCGAGAAACGCATCAACAGCGAGAACGCCAGACCCAAGAAGCGCTACATCAGCCCGGCGACGCAGGAGGCGGTCTACGCCATCTACTACGACGCCCTGCGCCGGCGCATCGAAGAGCGCGGCACGCGCGACTTCCCCGAGGCCGGCGGACGCAAGCTCTACGGCGAGCTGACCATGAACGTCACCATAGACGCTGCAGGGCGGGTGGTCGATGCCGAGGTGCTGCGGCCTTCGCGCTCGCGGCTGCTTGACCAGCGCGCGCTCGCCATCGTCCACGCCGCCGCGCCCTACGGCCGCTTCAGCGACGCGATGCGCAAGCAGGCCGACCAGATCGTCGTCACCTCTCGCTTTCGCTTCACGCGCGAAGAGGGCCTGGAGACCACCTTGAGCGCCGATCCGGCGCGCTGAAGCCGGGCATGCCTGCCCGCAACGTCATGAACACGAGCCCCGTCGCCCAGCCCGGACCCGATCGCTATGCGGTGCTCGGCAACCCGGTGGCGCACAGCCAGTCGCCCTTCATCCACGCCGAGTTCGCGCGCCAGACCGGCGAGCACATCGGCTACGAGCGCGTGCTGGTGCCGCTGGACGAATTTGCGGCCGGCGTGCGCGCCTTCGCCGCCGCTGGCGGGCGCGGCTGCAACGTGACCGTGCCCTTCAAGTTCGAGGCCCTGGCGCTGGCCGATCGCGCCAGCGCGCGCGCACGCCAGGCCGGGGCGGCGAACGTGCTGCGGCTGGACGGCGACGGCTGGTGGGCCGACAACAGCGACGGCGTCGGCCTGGTGCGCGACATCGAGCAAGGCGCCGGCCTGCGCCTGGCCGGCAAGCGCGTGCTGCTCGTCGGCGCGGGCGGAGCCGGGGCCGGGGTGCTCGGCCCGCTGCTGCAGGCGCGCCCGGCGGCGCTGTGGCTGGTCAACCGCAGCCCCGAGCGCGCCCTGGCCCTGGCCGCGCGCCATGAGGATCTGGCGCTGCAGGAAGGGGTTCGCCTGCAGGCCGGCGGCCTGGACGCCGCGCCGCATGGCCAGGACCTCGTCGTCAACGCCAGCGCCAGCAGCCTGGCCGCAGCCGCGATTCCGGTCGCCGACGCCTGTGTGGGCGCCGGGTCGCTGGCCGTGGACCTGATGTACGGGCCGGCGGCGCAGCCCTTCCTGGACTGGGCCGCCGACCGCGGGGCGAGCGTGCGCGACGGGCTGGGCATGCTGGTGGAGCAGGCGGCCGAGTCCTTTCTCGCCTGGCGCGGCCTGCGGCCCGACACCGCACCGGTGCTCGCTGCGCTGCGGGCGCGGCTGCAGGGCTGAGGCTGCGGGGGCGGATGCTGCGCGGGCCGGTGATGCGGGGACTGTGGCGTCTGCTCGTCCTGCTGGCGCTGTGCGCGCTCGCGTTGCAGGCCACGTTTGCCCTGCGCATCGCCGCCATGGCCTGGCTGGATCCGACCTCCACCGCCTTCCAGCGCAGCGAAGCCTGGCGCCTGCTGCGCGCCGGCCAGGAGCTTCGCTGGCGCCAGCAGTGGGTGGCCGGCGGCGCAATCTCGCCCGCGCTCGGCCGCGCCGTCATCGCGAGCGAGGACGCGGGCTTCGTCGACCACGACGGCATCGAGTGGGAGGCCATAGAGCGGGCCCGCGAGCGCAATCGCCGTGCCCAGGCGCGCGCCGAACGGCGGTCGGCGGCACGGCCGGATAAGCCGGTCGCGGCCAGGCTGGTCGGCGGCTCCACGATCACCCAGCAGCTGGCCAAGAACCTGTTGCTCTCGGGCGAGCGCACCGTGCTGCGCAAGGGTCAGGAGGCGCTGCTCGCCCTGTGGCTGGAGCTGTGGCTGGACAAGCGGCGCATCCTGGAGATCTACCTCAACCACGTTGAATGGGGCGAGGGCGTGTTCGGTGCCCAGGCGGCGGCGCAGCGCTACTTCTGCGTCGATGCGGCGCGCCTGAGCGCGCGCCAGGCGGCCAGGCTGGCGGTCATGCTGCCGGCGCCCAAGCGCTTCGAGAAGCGGCCCGATTCGGCCTACGTGAATGCGCGCACCGAGACCATACTCGCCCGCATGGGCGACGTGGCCAGCCCATGAGGGCGAGGATCGCCGTGCGGGAGGCAGGGGTGGGTGACGATGTGCGTGAACTGCTGGCGCGGGCGGCTGCCCTGGTGGTCGACGAAGGCATGGAGTTCGCCGCGGCCAGGCACAAGGCGACGCGCGAGCTGCGCTGGCGTGGTCCGCAGCCCGACCACGAGGGCTTGGAGGCGGCGGTGCGCGAGCACATCGCCATCTTCCACGCCGACACCCAGCCCGCCGAGCTGCGCGCCCTGCGCGAGCTTGCCCTGCAATGGATGCAGCGGCTGGCGGCGCTGCGCCCGCATCTCGCCGGGGCCGCCTGGCGCGGCACCGCGACCCGGCGCTCGGCGCTGCTGATGGACTTGTACTGTGACGATCCCAAGATGGCCGAGATCATGTTGCTCAACCAGGGGCTGAGCTTCGACGCCGGTGCGCCGGCTGCCGGCGTGCACGGCCGCGAGGCGGTGGACGTGCTGAGCCTGAGCGTGCGCTGCCCGGCCTGGCCGGAGCCGGTCCAGATGCACCTGCGGGTGAACGACCTGGACGCCCTGCGCGGCGCCTTGAAGCCGGACCGGGGTGGCCGGAGCTGGCGCGGCGACGCCCAGGCGCTGCAGCGCCTGCTGGCCGGTGGCGAGGCCGAAGGCGACGCCGACAGCGTGGCAGCGACGTCGAACGACGGCGCGGCGGGTTCCGCATGAGCGCCGGACGCCGAGGGTGGCTCATCGGTGCCGGCGTCGGCGTGGTGGCGCTGGGTGCGGGCGTGGCCTGGCAGGTGGCCAGGCGCCCCCCGACCGGCGTGCGCCATCCGGTGTTCGACGCCCGCTTCCAGCGACCGGACGGCCGCACGCTGGTGATGGCCGAGCTGCGCGGGCGGCCGTTGCTGCTGAACTTCTGGGCCACCTGGTGCCCGCCCTGCATCCGCGAGATCCCGCTGCTGGACCGCTTCGCGCGTCAGCAGCAGGCTGCCGGCTGGGCCGTGGTCGGCCTCGCGGTCGACAAGCTGGAGCCCGTGCGAGAATTCCTGCTTCGCCAGCCGGCCAGCTTCGAGATCGGGCTCGCCGGGCCCGACGGGGTGGCGCTCAGCCGGACGCTGGGCAACGACGGTGGTGGCCTGCCGTTCACCGCGGTGCTCGACCGCCAGGGCATCCTGCACGACCGTCATGTGGGCGAGCTGCGAGACGGGCAATTGCAGCAGTGGGTCGGCGAACTATCAGGTTCTTGATCTGAACTTGCATCAAGTTCGCTCAAAATCGACAAAACCTGTCAAATCACATACATTCAGCGCTCTTTTGACCGGCCTCCGCGGCCGCGTGCACGGCGCCCGCCGACGGCTTTACGGCCGCGGGCGAGTGCCAGGCCCACCTCACATCGCCTCCCGCGCGACCGCGCGGGGCGCCACAAGGAATTCCATGGATCTGCGCAAACTGAAGACACTCGTCGACCTGGTGTCGGAGTCGAACATCTCCGAGCTCGAGATCACCGAGGCCGAGGGCAAGGTCCGCATCGTCAAGAGCGGTGCGGTGCCGACCGTCCTCGCCGCGCCCATGCCGCCGATGTGGCAGACCGCGACGCCGACGGTGCCGCCGATCGCCGCCCCGGCCGCTGCGGCGGTGGCCGAGCCGGCACCCGCCACCCCGCCGGCCGGCAAGGTCATACAGGCCCCCATGGTGGGTACCTTCTACAGCGCCGCGAATCCAGGGGCCAAGCCCTTCGTCGAGGTCGGCAGCACGGTCAAGGAGGGCGAGCCGGTCTGCATCATCGAGGCGATGAAGATCATGAACGAGATCGAGGCCGACTGCAGCGGCAAGATCGTCCAGATCCTGTGCGAGAACGGCCAGGCGGTCGAGTTCGGGCAGCCCCTGTTCATCGTCGAGTAAGCGAAGCTGCGGTGTTCAAGAAGATCCTGATCGCCAACCGGGGCGAAATTGCGCTGCGTGTGCAGCGCGCCTGCCGCGAGATGGGCATCCAGTCCGTCGTCGTGTACTCGCAGGCCGACCGCGAGGCCAAATACGTCAAGCTCGCCGACGAGGCGGTCTGCATCGGGCCGGCGGCCTCGTCGCAGAGCTACCTCAACATGCCGGCGATCATCGCCACCGCCGAGGTCACCGACGCCGAGGCCATCCACCCGGGCTACGGCTTCCTGTCCGAGAACGCCGACTTCGCCGAGCGGGTGGAGCGCAGCGGTTTCGCCTTCATCGGCCCGACGCCGGAGTCGATCCGCATCATGGGCGACAAGGTGTCGGCCAAGCAGGCGATGATCCGCTCCGGCGTGCCCTGCGTGCCGGGCTCGGAGGACGCGCTGCCCGACGATCCGAAGGAGATCGTGCGCATCGCGCGCAGCGTCGGCTATCCCGTCATCATCAAGGCCGCAGGCGGTGGCGGCGGGCGCGGCATGCGGGTGGTGCACACCGAGGCGGCGCTGCTCAACGCGGTGCAGATGACGCGCGCGGAAGCCGGGGCGGCCTTCGGCAACCCCGCGGTCTACATGGAGCGCTTCCTGCAGAACCCGCGCCACATCGAGATCCAGATCCTTGCCGACGGCCACCGCAACGCGGTCTGGCTCGGCGAGCGCGACTGCTCGATGCAGCGCCGGCACCAGAAGGTGATCGAGGAAGCGCCGGCGCCGGGCATTCCGCGGCGCGTGATCGAGAAGATCGGCGAGCGCTGCGCCGCCGCCTGCAAGAAGATCGGCTACCGGGGTGCGGGCACCTTCGAGTTCCTCTATGAGGACGGCGAGTTCTACTTCATCGAGATGAACACCCGGGTCCAGGTCGAGCATCCGGTGACGGAACTGGTGACGGGCATCGACATCGTGCAGATGCAGATCCGCATCGCCGCCGGCGAGAAGCTGCCCTTCACCCAGCGCGCCATCGAGCGCCGCGGTCACGCCATCGAGTGCCGGGTGAACGCCGAGGACCCGTACAGCTTCGTGCCGTCGCCCGGGCGCATCACGATGTGGCACGCCCCGGGCGGGCCGGGGGTGCGCGTGGACTCCCACGCCTACACCAACTACTTCGTGCCGCCGAACTACGACTCGATGATCGGCAAGATCATCACCCACGGCGACACGCGCGAGCAGGCGCTGGCGCGCATGCGCACCGCGCTGCAGGAGACGGTGATCGAAGGCATACAGACCAACGTGCCGCTGCACCGCGAGCTGCTGGTCGATGCCAAGTTCGTCGAAGGCGGCACCAGCATCCACTATCTCGAGGGCTGGCTGCAGCAGCGCCGCCGATGATCGAGCTCGTTCTGGGCGTGCCGCAGGCGCTCGTCGAGCCGGTGTCGGACGCGCTGGCCGACGAGCTGGAGGCCTTGTCGGTCTCGGTGGAAGACGCGGACGCAGGCACCGACGCCGAGCATGCGCTGTACGGCGAACCCGGCCTGCCGGCGCCGGAGCCGGGCTGGCGCCAGTCCACCCTGCGCGCGCTGTTCGCCAGCGAGGCCGAGGCGCAAGCGGCGGCGACGCTGCTGCTGGCACAGGACTGGACCGAGGGCCTGCGCGTGATCGCGCTGTCGCCAGTGGCCGAGCAGGACTGGGTGCGCCTGACCCAGTCCCAGTTCGAGCCCGTGCCCATCACGGAAGACTTCTGGATCGTGCCGAGCTGGCACCAGCCACCGGCCGCCGCGCGCCGGGTGATACGGCTGGACCCCGGCCTGGCCTTCGGCACCGGCACCCACCCGACGACACGCATGTGCCTGCGCTGGCTGGCCACCCAT
The DNA here is from genome assembly GCA_963205525.1 of Pseudomonadota bacterium. The sequence continues at coordinate 21,658 of CAUJJP010000199.1, forward strand.
GCCCAGCCATGGTCGCGGGTGCTGGACTACGGCTGCGGATCGGGCATCCTGGCCATCGCGGCGGCGCTGCACGGCGCGCGCGAGGTCGACGCGGTCGACATCGACCCGGCGGCGGTGCAGGCCACGCGGGCCAACGCGGCGGCCAACGGCGTGCTGCTGCGTGCCGACGACCCGGCGCTCGCCGCCGGGGGCTACCCGCTGGTGCTGGCCAACATCCTGGCGCAGCCGCTGAAGCTGCTGGCGCCGCTGCTGTGCCAGCACCTGGAGGCGGGCGGCCAGCTGCTGCTGGCCGGCATCCTGCAGCGCCAGGCGCAGGAGCTCCAGCAGGCCTATGCGCCCTGGCTGGCGCTGGAAATCATCGACGAGCAGGACGGCTGGATCCTGATGGGCGCGCAGGCCACACGGCCATGAGCCTGGCGACCCGCTGCACCGCCTGTGGCACGGTGTTCCGGGTCGTGCAAGACCAGTTGCGCGTGTCTACCGGCTGGGTGCGCTGCGGGCGCTGCGGCGAAGTGTTCAACGCCATCGAGAGCCTGGTCGACCTCGGCGTCCAGTGGCCCGACCCCGGCCCGCCCAGCGCCCACGCGTCGCGCGTCATGGACACCCTGGCCGGCGTCGCCGGTGTCGGCGCCGATCCGCCAGCCGCGGTGGCGCCGCAGGCGGCGTCGCCATCGCCGGTGCAGGATGTGACTTCGCCGGACCTCGAACCGCGGCCGGCGTCGGCACCCCACGCAGGCGGCGGCGACATCGTCGAGCCGGGCGCGGACGATGTCGGCCCGGGGGCGCAGACCGGTCCCGCGACGCCACCGACGGACGCCGACCGCAAGGACGCGGTGGTGGACGGCGATCCGCCGCCGCAGGTCGTGGTGACGCCGGACCCGCCGGTTGCCGCTGCACCGGGGATGGCGGCGCCGATGCCTGCGCCGGAGCCTGCGCCGGAGTGGGTCGATCCGAATCTGCAGCCCGACGATGCGGCGCCGCAGGCGGTGCCGGGCTTCGTGCGCCAGGTGGACCGCGCGGCGCGCTGGCGGCATCCGGCGGTGCGCGCGCTGCTGGCGCTGGGCTGCCTGCTGCTGACCGGCACGCTGGGGTTGCAGGTCCACCGCTCGCACCACGACTGGCTGGCGGCGCGCTGGCCGGCGCTGGAGCCCGGCGTGCGCTGGCTGTGCGAGCAGCGCGCCTGCGTGATCAGGCCGCCGCGGCGCATCGACGCCCTGGTGGTGGAAAGCAGCGGTCTGCTGCGCACCGGTCAGCCGGGCATCTATCGCTTCGCGCTGAGCCTGCGCAATCGTTCGGACACGGCGGCCCGCCTGCCCGCGATCGAGCTCGCACTCAGCGACGCCAGCGGTCAGCCGAGTGCGCGCCGCGTGCTGAGCCTGGCCGAGCTGGGCGTGCACAGCGAGGCCATCGCCGCCGGTGCCGAACTGGGCATCGCGGCACGCCTGCGCGTGGATGCTGCGCCGGTGGTCGGCTATACGATCGAACTCTTCTATCCCTGAACCACCGCGGCCACGGCCGCAATCCGGAGAACCCGATGGCGGCACTGATCTGCGGCTCGCTGGCCTACGACACGATCACCAACTTTCCCGGCCGTTTCGCGCAGCAGATCCTGCCCGACCAGGTCCACATCCTCAACGTGTCCTTCCTGGTGCCGACCATGCGCCGCGAGTTCGGCGGCTGTGCCGGCAACATCGCCTACAACCTGCGCCTGCTCGGCGGCACGCCGGTCATCATGGCCGCACTCGGCGCCTCCGACGGCGGCGACTATCTCTCGCGCCTGGGTGCCTGGGGGGTGGAGTCGACGCTGGTGCGCACGGTGACCGACAGCTACACCGCGCAGGCGATGATCATCACGGATCAGGACAACAACCAGATCACCGCCTTCCACCCCGGCGCCATGCAGCACGCTCACGAGACCGTGCTGCCCGCCGGACGCCGCGACCTGGGCATCGGCATCATCGCCCCCGACGGCCGCGAGGCGATGCTGACGCATGCGCAGCAGATGCAGGCCGCGGGCATCGACTTCATCTTCGACCCCGGACAGGGCCTGCCCATGTTCGACGGTGGCGAGCTGCGCCGCTTCGTCGACATGGCGCGCTGGGTGGCCGTGAACGACTACGAAGGGCGGATGCTGTGTGACCGGCTCGGGGTGGACTTGCAGACCTTGTCGCGCAGCCCCGGCCTGCAGGGCGTGGTCGTCACCCTTGGCGCCGACGGCTGCGAGCTGTGGGTGTCCGGCCAGCGCAGCCACGTGCCCGCGGTGACGCCCACTGCGGTGGCCGATCCCACCGGCTGTGGCGACGCCTTCCGCGCGGCGCTGCTGTATGGCCTGGAGCGGGGCTGGTCGCTGCAGCGCTGCGCCGAGCTCGGCAACCGCCTGGGTGCGCTGAAGATCGCATCGCACGGGCCGCAGAACCATGTCCTGGACGAAGCGGCGCAGCGCCTGCTGGCGGCTTGATCGCAGGGAAGGTCAGGCATGAAAAACGCCCGCAGCGCACAGCGCGGCGGGCGTTGCGGATGACCGGCTTGCGGTGGGCCCGGGCAGCCGGCCCGACCGCGGTCAGGGCTTGTTGCCGGTCGGGAAAGGCCAGGCCGCAGCGGGGCTGAGGGCGGTCTTCGCAGCCGGGGCGGCCTCCTTCTTGGCGCTGGCCTTCTTGGCGGGAGCGGCCTTCTTCGCCGGGGCTGCCTTCTTGGCCGGCGCAGCCTTCTTGGCCGGCGCAGCCTTCTTCGCCGGAGCTGCCTTCTTGGCAGGCGCGGCCTTCTTCGCCGGAGCGGCCTTCTTGGCGGGCGCGGCCTTCTTCGCCGGGGCTGCCTTCTTGGCGGGCGCAGCCGCCTTCGCCGGAGCGGCCTTCTTGGCGGGCGCAGCCTTCTTGGCGGGCGCGGCCTTCTTCGCCGGTGCAGCCTTCTTGGCGGGTGCAGCCTTTTTCGCCGGGGTCGCCTTCTTGGCCGGAGCGGCCTTCTTCGCAGTTGCCATCACGATCTCCTTGATCAAGTTGCAAAGAGCACCGCGTTGCCATGAACAACGCGGTTGGTCGCCAGCGCCGGCATGGACCGACGTCTGACGATGCGGTTGCGAAGACCTGCCGTGCTTCTGGCGGCACGGACAGGGCTTCGCAGGAACGGGGTGAGGCCCGGGCGATGGCCGGGAGTACGCTGCCTCAGTGCCACGACGGGACGCCGGCGGCTTGCGCGTGAATGAGGGGACTCAGGTGCCGGGCGACGTGCGTCAGCAGGAAACCCCGGACCTTCTGCATCGGCACTCGGCGCAGTCGATCCGGGCCGAGCCGAGGCCTGGTGGTCGATGCCGTTTGATGTGCGGCGCAGATTGGCTGCAGTGCGCGGTGGGCAGCGCTGCTCGGTGTCGAGCGCATGCCCTTGATGGCCTGGATGCCGGCGTCGAGGGCGACCGTGGTCATCACGGTCGGCTGCAGCAGGGAAACACGGTTGTCTTCTTCCCGGACCGACATGGAGGCGCTTTCTGTTGGCCGGATTATCCGGGCCATGCGCAGACACTCCAAGTGTTTGCGCGGCGCAATCGGTGTGCGCTGTTGCACGCTCGCATCGTGCGTGAGTCATTCATGCCTTCCCGGATGGGGCCTGCATGCGCATCGAGCCGCCTGCGCATCTATTGCAGGCCTTGCGCGTGACGCCGATGCGGTTCAAGCGTTCACGCTTGCGCACACTATATCTGTGGGGTCTTGGCGCTACAAGCCACTAGGGCTAGCGTGTGCGCCGTATCCGGCGCCTTGCCGCTTCAGCGGCGGCGCGAGGCTTTCACGGGTCGCCATGCCGGCGCGCGATCGCCCATCACCCAGGGCCGTGGCCGATCCGTCCAGGCATTCATGAGCGCACGCAGCCGCTTCCATTCGAAGCCGGGTCCGGGGTCCTGCTTGCGACCCGGCGCGACGTGCTCGTGCCCGACCACGTCTCGGATGGGATGGCGGGCGCAGAGTGCGCGCAGCAGGCGCTGCAGCGCGCTGTACTGGGCGGCGCTGAAGGTCTGCCCCTCCAGGCCTTCGAGCTCGATGCCTATGGATCGGTCGTTGCAGCGCGTGCGACCGCGCCAGCGCGATGCACCCGCATGCCAGGCGCGCCGCGTGCAGGCGACGTACTGCAGCACGCCGCCATCACGCCGGACGAGGAAATGCGCCGACACGCGCAAGCCCTTGAGCGTCGCGAAATAGGGGTGCGCGCCCGGGTCCAGGCGACCGAGGAAGAGGTCGCTGATCCAGCGCCCGCCGTACTCACCGGGGGGCAGGCTGATCGAGTGCAGGACCACGAGGTCGATCGTGGCCAGCGGCGGCCTGGCGTCGTGGTGCGGCGAGCGCACGCGGCGCGCGTGCCGCCACCAGTCGCCGCGCCACTCAGAGCCTGTGAAGATATGCATCATGCCCGCGTAGGCCCCCACAGAGGGCCCAATCTAGGCGTGAAGCACAGCCGGGGTTGGGCCCCGGCGAAGCTTCGCAACGACGAGTGGGCCCTCTGTGGGGGCCTACCCGCAGGG
>CAUJJP010000200.1 GCA_963205525.1 Pseudomonadota bacterium
GTTCCTGGTCGAGACCATCTTCGACACCCTGAACGCCAAGGCCGCCATCTTCGCGCTCGACGCGCTGATGGAGGACAGCGGCCAGCGGCTGCCGGTGATCGTCAGCGGCACCGTGACCGACGCCTCCGGCCGCATCCTCAGCGGCCAGACGGTGGCCGCTTTCTGGCACTCGGTGCGCCACGCGCGGCCGCTCGCGGTGGGGCTGAACTGCGCCCTCGGCGCGGCGCTGATGCGGCCCTACATCGAGGAGCTGGGCAAGGTGGCCGCCGACACCTGGATCAGCTGCTACCCGAACGCCGGGCTGCCGAACCCGATGAGCGAGACCGGCTTCGACGAGACGCCGCCGGTCACCGCCGGCCTGATGGCCGAGTTCGCCGCCAGCGGCTTCCTGAACATCGCCGGTGGCTGCTGCGGCACCACGCCCGAGCACATCGCGGCGATCCGCCAGCAGGTCTCGGCCTACCGCCCGCGCAGCCGGCGCGACCCGCTGTTCAGCGCCCTGGTCGAAGCCTGAGGCGCGCAGCGCAGGGGCGCATCTACGGCGCGGCGCCCAGGCCCAGCAGCGCCGCCAGCCCCAGCGCGGCGAAGACCAGCGCGCTTGCGCCATGCACCAGCTTCATCGGCAGGGCGCGTGCCATGCGCTCGCCGAAGAAGACCACCGGCACGTTGGCCAGCAGCAGGCCCAGCGTGCTGCCGGCCACCACCGCCCACAGATCGGCGAAGCGCGCCGCCAGGGCGACGGTGGCGATCTGCGTCTTGTCGCCCATCTCGGCGAGGAAGAAGGCGATCACGGTGCTGCCGAAGACGCCCAGCCGCCAGCGGCCGCCGGTGGCGGCGGGGTCTTCGTCGATCCGGTCCGGCACCAGCATCCAGGCCGCCATGGCGATGAACCCGGCGCCCACCACCCAGCGCAGCAGCGTGGGGCCGAGCTGGGCCGCGACCCAGCCGCCCAGCGCACCGGCGGCGGCGTGGTTGGCCAGGGTGGCGAGCGCGATCCCGGCCACGATGGGCCAGGGCCGGCGCCAGCGCGCGGCCAGCAACAGGGCCAGGAGCTGGGTCTTGTCGCCCATTTCGCCGAGCGCGACGATGCCGGTGGAGACGAGAAAGGCTTCCATGGGGTGGCGACCCGTCACCACCGGGGCATCGGGTTCTGCAAGTGCGCTGCGCGGACGGTGCGCGCCGGCGAAGGGATGCGAAAGGGCGCGATTCTAGGCCGCTGCGACGCGCTTGCCGGCAACGCCGCGGCGCCGGTGTTCAGGCGCGCGCCGGTCCATCTGCAGTCCCCAGCTGCTCGGCCCAGTGGCGGGTCAGCGGCGAGGCGGGCCTGGCCATGCGACGCTCGTTGAGCAGGGCGCGGCCCAGGGCGCGCCGGCTGCCGCGCGCGGCAGCGGCGAGCAGGGTCTGGTCGACCAGGTCGCGCTGCACCTGGCTGCCGCCGAGCCGGCGTGCGAGGTGGCGCGCCGGGTAGATGGCGTCGGCGGCGCCGTCGGCATCGCCGCGCGCCAGCGCCAGCACGCCGCGCATCAGCGGCAGGCCCACTTCACGCGCCATCGTGTGGTTGTCGCGCCGCAGGTCGGCGCCGGCCAGCGCGCGCTCGGCGCAGCGCGCCACCCAGTGCTCGGCGCGCGCCACCTCGTCGGCGGCGATCAGCGCCAGCACGATGTGCAGGTCGATGAAGGCGTGCATGCCGGCCTGCGCCGGGTCGGGCGCCCAGTCCTCGACCAAGCGCAGGCTGCGCGCACCCACCTCCAGGCCCTGCAGCTGCAGCCGCCACAGCAGCGACGCCGCGTCCACCCGCGCCAGGCTGCCTTGCAGGGCATCGCCGCACAGGTGCTTGTCCAGCAGGCGCAGCACGCCGGCGTGGTCCAGCGCCTCCAGCCTGAACAGCGCCATGTGCCACCACAGGTGGACTGCGCCACGGTTGCCCTCGGCCCACTGGCCCTGCTGCTGGCGCAGCCAGGCGGCGCCGTCGTCGAAACGGCCCTGCATCTCCATCGCGTGCGCGACCGCGTGCACCGCGCAGGGCACGCGCGGGTCGGCGGCCAGCGCCTGGCGGCCGGCGTCCTCGGCGGCGGCGTACTCGCGCCCCTCCACCAGGCCGAAGGCGTACAGGCCGAGCACGCCCGGGTACAGCGGGTCGGCCGCATCCCACTCGGGCAGCGCGCGTGCCGGGCGCACGCGCAGCTGCTGCGCGTCGCCGCGCCACAGGTCCCACTGCTGCGCCCAGTGCAGGGCCAGGGCGTCGCGCGGATGCTCCAGCAGCAGCTGGTCCCAGACTCGTCCGGCTGCCGCCCAGCGGCCGGCGAGCACCCGTTCCAGGGCGTCGAGATGGGCGCGCTCGCGCGCCGGGGTGGCGCCGACGATGCGCGCACGCGCCTGTTCAAGGCTCTCGGCAGCCACCTCCAGCAGCGAGGCCTCGCCCAGGCCGAGCAGGTGGCCGGCGTGCATGAGGTGGGGCAGGCACCAGCGATCGTCGGCGCTGCGCGCCGCCGCCAGGTCCGCCAGCGGGGTGTCGTAGCACGTCATCATCCGCCACAGCGCGGTCTCGACGGCGTCGCGCGCTGCTGCAGATTGGCTGCCGGTGGGCAGGCCGCGGCGGTCCAGGTGCCCCATGCACGCAATGTACTTCAGGGCCAGAGCGCGACCGCCCAGCTCAGCGCCACTCCTCCCAGGGCGAGCGACACCGCCGCGCTGCCGAGGTCCTTGGCGCGCCCCAGCAGCGGGTTGGGCGCCAGGCTCAGCGCGTCGGCCAGGGCCTCGATGGCGGAGTTCAGGAGCTCGACGATCCAGACCAGGACGACGCTGGCGACCATGGCGAGCAGCTGCCAGCGCCCGGGGGCGAGGAAGGGCGCGACCAGGATCAGCGGCAGCCCGATCGCCAGCTCGGTGCGGAACGCCGCCTCGTGGTGCATCGCCGCCCGCAGCCCGGCCCAGGAGTAGCGCGCCGCGGCGGCGATGCGGCGCAGTGCGCCGCGGCTCTTGAAGGGCGATTCGCTCATGGGGATGAGGGGTCGGGCGCCAGCCGCAGCAGGACGGTGAAGCCGTGCTCGGTGGCCGGCAGTTCGATGCGGCCGCCATGGGCGCGCGCCACCGCCTGTGCCATCGCCAGGCCCAGTCCCACGCCGGGACGGTCTGTGTCTTGCGCTGCGTCGGCTTCGAGGCCAGCCCGCAGCGCGCTGCGGCGTGCTGCATCGACGCCCGGACCGTCGTCGCGCAGGCGCAGGCAGTGGCGGTCCGGCAGATCCAGGTCGACCCTGCGGGCGCCGTGGCGCGAGGCGTTGTCCAGCAGGTTGAACAGTGCCGCGCTGAGCAGGTCGGGGTCGGCCTCGACGACCGCGCCGGGCGCCACCTGCAGCTGCAATCCCGGCACCGGGAAGCGCGCCAGCAGCGGCTGCAGCTCGACCGCCTGACGCTGGATCTCGCTGCCGCTGCGAAACAGCGCAAGCAGGGCTGCGACCACGCGACGTAGGCGCTCGGCA
>CAUJJP010000201.1 GCA_963205525.1 Pseudomonadota bacterium
CGCGCGCGGGGTGCCGCTGATCCAGGTCTGGGGCGGCACCGAGACCGGGCCGGTGGCGAGCTGCCTGCACCCCGATGAGGCGCTGGCGCACGCCGGTTCCGCCGGCCGCGCCGCGCTGGGTGCCGAGCTGCGCATCGCCGACGTGGACGGCCGCGCGCTGCCGGTGGGTGCCAGCGGCGAGGTGCTGGTGCGCGGCCCGCAGCTGATGAGCGGCTACTGGCGCGACCCGTCGGCGAGCGCGTGCGCCCTCGCAGACGGCTGGTTTCACTCCGGCGACGCCGGCCACCTGGACGCCGACGGCTATCTGTGGATAGACGGCCGGCTGAAGGACATGATCATCTGCGGCGGCGAGAACGTCAGCCCGGCCGAGGTGGAAGCGGTGCTGCTGGAGACGCCGGAGATCGCCGAAGCGGCGGTGGTCGGCCGGCCCGATGCGCGCTGGGGCGAGGCGGTGGTCGCCTTCGTCGTCGCCGCCGACGGCGCGCGCATCGATCGCTCGCGCGTGCTCGCCGGCTTCGCCGGCCGGCTGGCGCGCTTCAAGCACCCGCGCGAGCTGATCGTGGTCGACGCGCTGCCGCGCACCGCACTCGGCAAGGTGCGCAAGGAAACGCTGCGGCAGATGGTCGCCGCACAGGGGTCAAGCGAATGAAAAATGCCCAACTCGGGATCGACGTCGGCGGCACCTTCACCGACTTCGTGCTCGCCCGCGCCGGCCAGCCGCCGCTCATCCACAAGGCGCTGTCCACACCCGCGGACCCGTCGATCGCGGTCGTCCAGGGGCTGGAGCAGATCGCCGCCATGCTCGAGCCGGCGCTGAGCCTGCGCGACTTCCTGGCCGGCGTGGACACCATCGTCCACGGCACCACGGTGGCGACCAACGCCACCCTCACCTCGACCGGCGCGGTGTGTGCCCTGCTGACCACCGAAGGCCTGCGCGACGCGCTGGAGATGCGCCGCGGCATCCGCGAGCAGCAGTACGACAACCGCTACCAGAACGTGAAGCCGCTGATCCCGCGCGCGCGTCGCGTTGGGGTCGCAGGCCGCATCGACCGCGATGGCCGCGAAGTGCAGGCGCTGGACCTGGACGCGGTGCGTACCCACCTGGCGCAATGGAAGGCGCAGGGCGTGCAGGCGGTGGCGGTCTGCTTCATGAACTCGTTCGCCAACCCGGCGCACGAGCAGGCCGCCGCCGCCCTGGTGCGCGAGGCCTGGCCGCAGGTGGCGCTGTCGGTGTCCAGCGAGGTGCTGCCCTCGATCCGCTTCTACGACCGCGTCAGCACCACGGCGCTGAACGCCTACGTGACGCCCAAGCTCGGCCACTACCTGGACCAGCTCGTGGCGCGGCTGGACGGCGCCGGCTTCGCCGGCCTGCTGCTCATCATGCAGAGCAACGGCGGCGTCATCACGCCGCAGGCGGCGCGCGACAAGGCCGCGCTGACCCTGCTGTCCGGCCCCGCCGGCGGCCCCGGCGCCGGGCTGTACTACGCCGGGGCGCTGGGCGCCGACCGCTGCATCACCACCGACATGGGCGGCACCAGCTTCGAGGCCTCGGTCGCGGTGGGCGCGCCGCTGCTGAAGAACGACGGCGAGATCGCGCGCCACCGCATCGCGCTGCCGATGCTGGACATCCACACCATAGGCGCGGGCGGCGGCTCGATCGGCTGGCTGGACGACGGCGGCCTGCTGCGCATGGGACCGCAAAGCGCCGGCGCCGACCCCGGGCCGGCCTGCTACGGCCGCGGCGGCAGCCTGCCCACCACCACCGACGCCAACGTCGTGCTCGGCTTCCTCGACCCGGCCTACTTTGCCGGCGGGCGCATGACGCTGGACGTGGCGGCGGCGCGGCGCGCGATCGAGCAGCACATCGCGATCCCGATGGGGCTGACGGTGGAGCAGGCCGCCGCCGGCATGTACCGCGTGGCCTGCAACAACATGGCGCAGGGGGTGCGCGAGGTGACGATCAAGCGCGGCTTCGACCCGCGTGAGTTCCCGCTCATCCCCGGCGGCGGCGCCGGCCCCATCCACGGCTGCCTGATCTGCACCGAGCTGCAGGTGCCGCTCATGATCGTGCCGCGCGAGGCCTCGGTGCTGTGCGCCTTCGGCATGCTGATGGGCGAGCTCAAGCACGATTTCGTGCGCACCTTCGTCGCTCGGCTGGAGCATCTGGACTGGCCGCGTCTGGCCGATCTGGTGGGCCGCATGCAGGCCGAGGGCGCGGCGCTGCTGGCCGACGAGCGCGTGCCGCGCGCCGCGCAGCGCTTCGAGCTGCGGCTGGACTGCCGCTACCTCAAGCAGTACCACGAGGTCTCGGTGCCGGTGCCGCTGGCGGCGATCGCCGCGCGCGACGCGGCGGCGGTGGCGCGCGCCTTCCACGACGAGCACCAGCGCCTGTTCGGCTACACCCTGGAGGCCGAGGGCAGCCCGGTGGAGATCATCAACCTGCGGCTGCAGGCCATAGGCGCCACCGAGCGCCCGCCGCTGCAGCGCGAGCAGCCCGGCGGCGCCGACGCCAGCGCCGCGCGCAAGGGCGAGCGCCGCGTCTACGTCCACGAGCGCGACGCCTTCGCCCCGGTGCCGGTCTACGACGGCCACCGCATGCGCTGCGGCCACCGCGTCAGCGGGCCGGCGCTGATCGAGCAGCAGACCACCGCCATCTTCGTGAGCGACTCCTTCGACTGCACGGTCGATAGCGTGGGCTCCTTCGTCCTCTACGCCAAGGGTCGCGAAGACCTGCTGGCGCGTCCTTCATCGTCCACGGAGGTGCAGGCATGAACACCGCCGCCATCGACCCCATCCTGCTGTCGGTCTACGCGCGCAGCTTCAAGGCCATCACCGACGAGATGAGCATCTCGATGGAGCGCACCACGCGCAGCCCCATCCTGTGCGAGGCCAAGGACTACGTCACCGGCCTGTACGACGCCGAGGGCCGCATGCTCGAGCAGACCGAGAACCTGCCCATCCTGGCGTTCTCGCTGGCGCCGGTGTGCAAGCACATCCGCCAGACCTTCGACGGCGAGATCTACCCCGGCGACGTGTTCTTCCACAACGACGTGTTCTCGCTCGGCAACCAGAACAACGACGTCGCGGTGTTCAAGCCGGTGTTCCACGGCGAGGTGCTGGTCGGCTGGACGGCGGTCAAGGGTCACCAGGCCGACATCGGCGGCAACGTGCGCGGCGGCTACAACCCGAACGCGGTCGAGGTCTGGCAGGAGGCGCTGCGCATCCCGGCGGTGAAGGTGGTCGAGCGCGGGCGCCTGCGCAAGGATGTCTGGAACCTGATCTTCGCCAACATCCGGCTCGAAATCGTGCAGCACGACATGAAGGCCGAGATGGGCGCCTGCGCGGTCGGCGAGCGCAGGCTGCTCGAGTTGATCGAGAAGTACGGGCTGGCGAGCTTCGAGGCCCACAAGCAGGCGCTGTTCGACGCCACCCGGCGCATGATGGAAGCCGAGATCGCCAAGATCCCGAACGGCGACTACGCGGGCGAGGGCTACGTCTACTACGACGGCCGCAACCTCGGCAGCAAGTACACGATACGCGTGGACGTGCGGGTGCGCGACAAGTCCATCGCCTTCGACTACTCGCGCACCGACTCGCAGACCAACGGCTTCGTCAACGGCACCTACACCTCCAGCGCCTCGGCCACCATCCTGACCCTGCTGCAGATGGTGAACCCCGACATCCCGCACAACGAGGGCATGGTCGAGCCGATCGAGATCATCATCCCCGAAGGCACCATCCTGAACGCGGCCTACCCCAAGGCCACCACCTTCGGCAACCACCTGTGCCCGCCGAACGCGGACGCGATCCAGCGTGCCCTCAGCCCGGTGATGCCCGATCGCGTCACCGCCGGCTGGAACAACCTGCTGTGCTCGCTCACCACCGGCACCGACCCGGGCCGCAACGAGGCCTATGTCGACATCGGCTTCATGGGCCTGAAGGGCGGCTCCGGGGCGCTGCCGGGCTGCGACGGCTACGACCACATCGGCATGATCGACGCCAGTGGCGGCGTGCTCGACCAGGACTACGAGATGTTCGAGCAGCAGACCCCGCACCGCCTGCTCAAGCACGAGCTGCTGCCCGACTCGGCCGGCGCCGGTCAGTGGCGCGGCGGCCTGGGGGTGGAGACGGTGTTCGAGATCGGCTCCGAGGACACCCAGCTCGTCACCTTCGGCGACGGCGACTTCGAGGGCGCTTTCGGCCTCGCGGGCGGCCAGGGCGCGGGGCTCAACTTCATCCGCCTGACCTACCCGGACGGCAGCGTGGTGGTGCCGAAGAACAAGGACCTCCTCACCGGCGTGCCCAAGGGCACGGTCTACCACCAGGTGGCCAACGGCGGCGGCGGCTGGGGCGACCCGCGCCAGCGCGACCGCGCCGTGCTGCGCGAGGAGGTGCGCAACGGCGTGATCTCGCGCGCGGCGGCGCTGCGCGACTACGGCATGACCGAGGCCGAGCTCGGCCCGGCCGACTGAGCGACGCGGGACGACCGGCATGGACTTCGAGCTCAGCGCCGACCAGCGCGCCATCCGCGAGGCCTTCGCGCGCTTCGTCGACGAGCGCGTGGCGCCGCAGGCGGCGGCGATCGACGAGGCGCGCTGCTTCCCGCGCGCGCTGTTCGACGAGCTGGGCGCGCTCGGCTTCTTCGGCCTGCGCTACCCGGAGGAGGTGGGCGGCTCCGGGCTCGCGCTGCCCGAGTTCGCGCTCGCGCTGGAGGAGATCGCGCGCGGCTCGATGTCGCTCGCCGGCGCGGCGGCCATGCAGTCGCTGATGGGCACCAAGTTCCTGCAGCTGCTGGGCAACGCCGACATCGTCGAGCGCCTCTTCAAGCCCGCGCTGCGCGGCGAGAAGATAGGCGCGGTGTGCATGACCGAGCCCAACGCCGGATCGGATCTGGACGGCATACGCACCAGCGCGCGCAAGGTCGAGGGCGGC
>CAUJJP010000202.1 GCA_963205525.1 Pseudomonadota bacterium
AGAGCCTGTGAAGATATGCATCATGCCCGCGTAGGCCCCCACAGAGGGCCCAATCTAGGCGTGAAGCACAGCCGGGGTTGGGCCCCGGCGAAGCTTCGCAACGACGAGTGGGCCCTCTGTGGGGGCCTACCCGCAGGGCCGGGGCGACCAAGGGCGCTGGCGGGTGTTGCGCCGCTTGCCCGGGCGGCGAGCCCGGGCCGCGCGTCGCGCCTACGCCAGCGCCCTTGGCCACCCCGGCGCGGGCATGAGTCATATCTTCACAGGCTCTCAGTCGGCGCCGCCACCGTCTATGCCCAGGCGTGCCATGCGGTAGCGCATCTGGCGCAGCGACAGCCCCAGGCTCGCGCCGGCCGCGGTGCGGTTGTAGCGGTGCTGGTCCAGCGCTCGCAGCAGGACTTCGCGCTCGACCGCATCCAGGTGGGCCTGCAGGTCGGTGGGCAGGGCTTGTGCGGGTGCGCCGGCGTCGGCCATCGCTGCGGCGTCCGCTGCTGGCGCAGCGCTCGCTTCGCCGGGCGACAACTCCGCTGCGCTCGAAAGATCGAGGTCGGCCGCGCCGATCTGGTCGTGGCCGGTGAGGGCGAGCGCGCGGTGCAGCAGGTTTTCCAGTTCACGCACGTTGCCCGGGAAGGGATGCCGGGCCAGGCGCTGCAGCGCGTCCGGGGTCAGGGACGGCGAACCCTCGACGCCGGCATCGTGCGCGATGCGCCGCAGCAGCGCGACGCAGATCGCGGGCAGGTCGGCGCGCCGCTCGCGCAGCGCGGGCACTTCGACGTGGATCACGTTCAGGCGGTAGAACAAGTCCTGCCGGAAGCGGCCTTCGCGCACCTCCTGGCCGAGATCGCGGTGGGTGGCGCTGACCAGGCGCGCGTCCGTCGGGGTCTCGTGGACGCCGCCCACCGGCCGCACGGCGCGCTCCTGGATCGCGCGCAGCAGCTTGCTCTGCATGGCCAGCGGCAGGTCGCCGATCTCGTCGAGGAACAAGGTGCCGCCATGGGCGGCCTGGAAGAAGCCCGCCCTGTCCTCCTGTGCACCGGTGAAAGCGCCCTTGCGGTAGCCGAAGAACTCGGCCTCCAGCAACTGCTCCGGTATTGCGCCGCAGTTCACGGCGACGAAGGGGCCGCCCGCGCGCGGCGAGACCTCGTGGATCGCGCGTGCGACCAGTTCCTTGCCGGTGCCCGACTCGCCGTGGATCAGGGTCGGCGCCATGCTGCGCGCCACCTTGCGCACCAGGTTGCGCACACCCTGGATGGCGGGGGATTCGCCGACCAGGCGCTCCAGCGCCACCGATGTCGGAGCATCTGCGCGATCTGCAGCCGGCACGGCGACGCTGGCAGGTGTCGGCGTGCGTCCGAGCGCCGAAGCGACGACACTGCGGAACTGGCGCAGGTCCACCGGCTTGGTCAGGTAGTCGTAGGCGCCGGCCTTCAGCGCCTCCACCGCGTTCTCCGGTGAACCGTAGGCGGTGATGACGATCGCCTTCTCTGCGCGCTGGGTGGACTCGAGCCGGGCCAGCAACTCCAGCCCGAGGCCGTCGGGCAGCCGCATGTCGGTGATCAGCAGGTCGTAGCTCGACTCGCCCAGCACCTGCCAGGCTTCGGCGAGCGAGCCGGCACTGTCGACGTGGTAGCCCTCGCGCACCAAGGTCAGCTCGTAGAGCGTGCGCAGGTCGGGCTCGTCGTCGACGACGAGCAGGCGGGGCGGTGCGGTGGATGGCATCAGGACAGCGGCAACTCGGCCTCGGCGGCGTTCAGCGCGGCGCGTCGCAGCGTGACCAGGAACTCCTTGCGGCGCCGCTCGCCTGCGGGGCGTGTCCGGTACTCGATGCTGGCGCCATATCGTTCGCAGAGCTCGCGGCAAATATACAGACCGAGGCCGGAGCCGCGGCTGCGGGTGGAGAAGAAGGGCTCGAACAGGTGGCGGTCGACCTCGGGCGGGATGGGGTCGCCCTCGCTGAGCACCTGCAGCGTGGCGCTGTGCGCGTCGCGCGCGTGCAGGCGCAGCAGCACCGCACCGGGCTGGCGGCCGGCGTGGCGCAGCGCGTTGTCTAGCAGGTTCACCAGCACTCGGCGCAGGTGCTCGCCGTCGAAATGGCCGCCCAGCGGGCCGTGCGGCAGCTCGGTGTGCAAGGGGCTGTCCGGGCCGAGGTCCAGGCCGGCGGTCTGCGCCCAGTCGACGGCGGCGGCGGCGACCATGGCGCGCAGGTCTGTCACGCTGTCGCCTTCATGGCGGGTGGGTGCAAGCTCCATCACCTCGTCGACGATGCGCTGCAGCCGGCGCACGTTGTCGGCCACCATGCGTGCCAGGCGCTGCTGGTCGGGCTGCACCAGGTCTTCCAGCAGCAGCGCGTTCGCCTGCGAGATCGCCGCCAGCGGGTTGCGGATCTCGTGCGCGATCCCGGCCGAGACCCTACCCATCGCCGCCAGCTTCTCCTGCTGCAGTCGCATCTGGGCGGTGTGCAGGTCTTCCAGCAACAGCACGCAGTAGGCGTCGCTGTCGGCCGGCGCGCCCGAACCCGGCGTGTAGCGCACACGCAAGCGCAGCTGACGCATCTGGCCATCGCCGAAGACCAGGCTCAGCTCGCGCCCGGCGCTCGGCCAGCGGCCGTCGGCGACCGCCTGCCGCGCGGCGTCGGCGAGCGCCTGCCAGGCCCGGCTGTCCTCGAGGCCGAAGGGGGCGGCGGGGCCGCTGCCCTGCAGGACCAGCAGCGCGCGACCGGCCGGGTTGGCGGCACGCACGCGCAGGGCGCGGTCGATGACCAGCACCCCGTCCGCGAGCTCCTGGATCACGAGCCGGTTCAGCTGCGCCTGGCGGCGCGCGAGCTCCAGGCTCTCGCGCGCCGCGGTCTCCTCGCGCAGCAGGCGCGACGCCAGCTCACCGGCGAGGACGGCGATCGCGAACAGGCCGATGCCGGCCAGCCCGGCGCGCGTGAGCGCCACCGTCGCCGCTTCCATGCTGGCCGCCGATTCCCAGGCCCCGGCCAGCAGCAGCAGGGCCGACACCGCGGCGGTGGCGAGGGCGACGATGCGCGGCAGCAGCACCCCGGCCATCAGCACCGGCAGCACCAGCAGGGCGGCGAAGTTGAAGCTAGACGCCCGGTCCATCAGGTGCAGGGCGACGAAGGTGGCGATGTCCACGCCTATCGTCGCCAGGCCGTGGCGGCGCGGCGGGCTGTCGGCGCTGGCATGCACCATGGCGTCGGTGAGCCGCCGATAGCGCGGCAGCAGCCAGACCACGAGGGCTTGCACCGCATAGGCCACGCACAGGGTGGCCACCAGCGCCCGGCTGCCCTGGTCGATCAGGCTGGCGGCGGCCTGCACCAGCACCAGCGCCAGTCCCAGCAGGGCGCGCGCGCCGGCATAGGTGCGCGCGATCCGCACCAGCGCGAGGTCGCCGGGCGCGCTGTCGGCGTCCTCGCGCGGCGCAAAGCGCGAGTCGGCGGCCTGGGTGTCGGGGCCGATCGCCAGCGCCTGCCTGTCCTCGGCCCGAGCCAGGCGGCGGTCGCCGGCGCGGCGATCGTTGCGGCGGCGGTCGCCCTGCCGGCGGTCGGCAAAGCGCCGGTCGACGCCGTCGGCGCTCATCGCTGGCGCACCCGGCTAGCGCGGGCCGGCGCGGCGGTGCGCGTCGTCGCAGTAGCTGCGGCCCTGGGCGTCGAGCAAGGCCTCGCTGCGCGGCAGGCGCAGGTCGCAATGCGCGCAGGCCACCATGTCGGCCGGCGCAGAGGGTGGCTCGGAGCGCGGCTTGCGCGGAGCCGCAGGCGGCGGTGTGCGGCGTGGCCGCAGCAGGGCCCAGACGCCGATCGCGACCACCAGCAGGACGAGCAGGTACTTCATGCGAGGCGCTCCGCGAGTGCCGCCGGCAGTGCCTGTGCCGTGCCCGCCGCCACCGGCCGCTGCAGCATCACCTCGAGCACGAAGCGCGAGCCGACGTAGGCCAGCAGCAGCAGCAGGGCACCCACGTACAGCCAGCGGGTCGCGCGCCGGCCGCGCCAGCCGTAACGCAGGCGTCCCGCCAGCAGCGCCGCGAACACCGCCCAGCCGAGCAGGGAGAACACCGTCTTGTGGTCCCAGACCCAGTGGCTGGTGGTCAGGGCGCCGATCAGCAGCGTGGCCGAGAGCACGGCGAAGCCTGCCTCGACGAAGCGAAAAGTCATGCGCTCGAGCTGCAGCAGCGGCACGCCCGGGCCGGCGCTGCGCGCGCGCAGGCGGCGCTCGGCGCCGTCGAGCAGCAGTGCGTGCAGGACCGCGACGCCGAACAGGCCGTAGCAGGCGACGCCGAGCACGAAGTGCAGCGGCGCCCACGGCGAGGCTGGAAGCCGCGTCTCGCCGGGGAACAGCCAGGCCAGGGCGACCGCGGCTGCACCCGCTGCAGCCAGCACGCGCCGTACCGCGGGCAGCGGGACGAGCCGGCTTTCGACCCCGTGCACCGAGATCACCATCCAGACCGTGGCCGACAGCACCGGCCCGAAACCCAGCCGGGTGCCCGGCGCGCTCTGGCCCCAGCCGCCGATGTCCATGGCCAGCAGCAGCAGGTGCAGCAGCCACGCGAGCACGAAGGCCGGCGCCGACCAGGCGGCGGTGCGGGCCAGCGGCGGCAGCGCCACCGCCAGGTAGGCCAGCAATGCCGCCGCCGCGATCGCCAGCGGCGCCGACCCGGTCCATGCCGCAGGCCCGGTCGATAGAATCATGCGCCCGAGTGTAGCGATCCGGCCCTGCGCCGGACCCCCGACCAGAGCCCGTCCAAGACATGGCATCCACCCTTTCAGATCGCCTGTCGCGCCTGGTCAAGACCATGCGCGGGCAGGCCCGCATCACCGAGTCCAACGTGCAGGACATGCTGCGCGAGGTGCGCATGGCCTTGCTCGAGGCCGACGTCGCACTGCCGGTGGTGCGCGACTTCATCCAGCGCGTGAAGGACAAGGCGCTCGGCCAGGAGGTGGTGGGCTCGCTGAACCCCGGCCAGGCGCTGGTCGGCATCGTGCACAAGGAGCTCGCGCTGACGATGGGCGAGGGCGTGGCCGAGATCGACCTCGCCACCCAGCCTCCGGCCGTGATCCTGATGGCCGGCCTGCAGGGCGCGGGCAAGACCACCACCACCGCCAAGCTCGCGCGCCACCTGATCGAGCGCCGCAAGAAGAAGGTGCTCACCGTCTCGGCCGACGTCTACCGGCCGGCCGCGATCGAACAGCTCAAGACCGTCACCGCGCAGGCCGGCGCGAGCTGGTTCGAGTCCAGCCCCGAGCAGCAGCCGGCCGACATCGCACGCGCGGCGCTGGACCATGCAAGGCGCCATCACTTCGATGTGCTGCTGGTCGACACCGCCGGCCGGCTGGCGATCGACGAGTCGCTGATGGCCGAGATCCGCGCCCTGCACGGAGCGCTGAACCCGGTCGAGACTCTGCGCGTGGTCGACGCCATGCAAGGCCAGGACGCCGTCAATACCGCACGCGCGTTCAAGGAGTCGCTGCCGCTGACCGGCATCGTGCTGACCAAGCTGGACGGCGACTCGCGCGGCGGTGCCGCGCTGTCGGTGCGCCAGGTCACCGGGGCGCCGATCAAGTTCGCCGGCGTGTCGGAGAAGATCGACGGCCTGGAGGTCTTCGACGCCGAGCGCCACGCCGGCCGCGTGCTCGGCATGGGCGACATCGTCGCCCTCGTCGAGGAGGTGCAAAAAGGCGTCGACATCGCCTCCGCGCAGCGTCTGGCGGAGAAGGTCAAGAGCGGCGGCTTCGACCTCGACGACTTCCGCGAGCAGATCTCGCAGATGAAGAAGATGGGCGGCCTCTCCGGCCTGCTGGACAAGCTGCCGAGCCAGATCGCGCAGCGCGCGCAGGGTGCCGACATGGGCCGTGCCGAGCGCGAAGTGCGGCGCATGGAAGGCATCATCAGCGCCATGACGCCGCTGGAGCGGCGCAAGCCCGAGCTCATCAAGGCCAGCCGCAAGCGCCGCATCGCCGCCGGCTCCGGCGTGCAGGTGCAGGAGGTCAACCGCCTGCTCAACCAGTTCGAGCAGATGCAGGGCATGATGAAGAAGATGAAGGGCGGCGGCCTCATGAAGATGATGAAGCGCATGGGTGGGATGGGCGGCATGGGCGGCACGCCCGGCCTGCCGCGCTGATCGACGGGCGCAGCGCCGGGCGCATCGCAGCCGGCCACGCGTGACGGGCTTCACGCCTGCCGCCACCGCAGCCAGCGTTTGTTGCGACTGGATACGGCTGTTCCCGCCGCCACCATCCAGCCGCCCGGGCAACGGCCGTAAGGTCCGGCACCAACCCCGGATCACGCGCGCATGGACCACCTCGACCCGATCTCCGCTGCCGCCCTCGTCACCGCCGGGCTGCTCATGCTCAGCCTGATGGCGGTGCGCCGCCGCCAGCGTGGCGACGGCGGTCGCAGCGCGCGCCAGGACGCCCTGGACACGCTGGCCGCCTGGCCGCCCGAAGCCGCGCGCATCCTCAGCGTCAGCGAGCGCCAGGGCTACGAACTGCTGCGCCGCGCGCTGCCCGGATTCATGGTGCTGGCGCAGGTGCCCTTGTCGCGTTTCGTGCGCGTGCCCACGCGCCACTCCTACAACGACTGGCTGCAGCGCGTCGGCCAGCTCAGCGCCGATCTGGTGGTGTGCGATGTCGGCTCGCGCGTGCTGGCGGTGGTCGACATCCGGGGTGCCGACGAGACCGCACGCAGCCGTCAGCGCCACGAGCGCATGCGCCGCGTGCTCGAAGCGGCCGGGATCCGGGTGCACGTCTGGCGCGACGGCGACCTGCCGTCGGCGAGCGAGGTGCGCAGCGCCATCGGCGCCGTGCTGGTGGACAACGCGCCGCGCGCAGCCAGCGCCTCGCGCCCGATGCCGCTGATCCCGGTCGCCGAGGCGGCTGAGATCGACGACGTCCTTGCCGCCGGCGACCGCCTGGACTACGGCGCCGGCATGGAGCCGGTGGCGTCGGCCTTCTTCGATGAACTGGAGCCGGTGCGCTAGGCGTGGCTCTCAGGCCAGCAGCGCCTGCGCGAACTCGCGCGCGTCGAAGGGCTGCAAGTCCTCCAGCTTCTCGCCGACGCCGATGAAGTAGACCGGCACCGCGCGCCCGGCCTCCTTCTGCCAGGCGGCGATGGCCGCCAGCACGCCGCCCTTGGCGGTGCCGTCGAGCTTGGTCACCACCAGCCCAGTGAGCTGCAAGGCGGCGTCGAAGGCCTGCACCTGGGCGAGCGCGTTCTGGCCGGTGTTGCCGTCCACCACCAGCAGCACCTCGTGCGGGGCGCCGTCCATCGCCTTGCCGATCACGCGCTTGATCTTCTTCAGCTCGTCCATCAGGTGCAGCTGGGTCGGCAGCCGGCCGGCGGTGTCGGCGATCACGACGTCGCAGCCGCGCGCACGGCCGGCGTTCACGGCGTCGAAGCTGACCGCCGCCGGGTCGCCGCCCTCCTGCGCCACGATCTCCACCCGGTTGCGGTCGGCCCAGACGCCGAGTTGCTCGCGCGCGGCGGCGCGGAAGGTGTCGGCGGCGGCGAGCAGCACCTTGCAGTCGGCTTCGGCAAGGTGGCGCGTCAGCTTGCCGATGGTCGTCGTCTTGCCGGCGCCGTTCACGCCCGCGACCATCATCACCGTCGGCGTCGCGCCGCCGATCTCCAGCGGGCGCTGCAGCGGCGCCAGCCAGTCGGTCACGGCGTCGGCGAGCAAGGACTTCACCTGCGCCGGGTCGGTCGCCTTGGCCGCCTTGACGCGGCGTTTCAGGTCGTCGAGCAAGGCCTGTGTCGCCTTCACCCCGGTGTCTGCCATCAGCAGCGCCGCCTCCAGCTCCTCGTACAGCGCATCGTCGATGCGGGTGCCGGTGAAGACCTGGGTGATGCTGCTGCCGGTGCGCGCCAGGCCCTGGCGCAACCGGCGCAGCCACCCCGGGCGCTCCTCGGTCGCGGGCGACGCGGCGGGCAGGATGGCGGCGGTCGTGACCGCGCTGGCGGTGGCAGGCACGGCGACGGGCGGGATCGGGCTGGCGCTACCGGCCTGCACGGCCGATGTGCCGGCCGGCGGCGCAGCCGGCGATACCGAGGCGGTGGTCGGCGCTGATGGCGGCGCCTTCTTTCGGAAAAAGCTGAACATGGCGAATGCGGATGGATGCAGACTTCGCGGCCGGCCGCATCCCGCTATAATGCGGAGTTCAGGCGCTTTAGCTCAGTCGGTTAGAGCGACGGAATCATAATCCGCAGGTCCGGGGTTCGAGTCCCTGAAGCGCCACCAGTCACCGTGTATCACCGCAAGGCTTGCAGGCCGTGTGCCTGCAAGCCTTTTTTGCGTCCGGGCTTGCTTGGTAGGGCTCGCCTGCGGGGCTGGCGTGCGGAGCTTGCGTGCGGAGCTTGCGTGCAGGGCCGCCGCCGGGTGGCGCTGTGGCGGTGCCTGGGTCGGATGCAGAGGCGGGCGCCGAGGCGGGTGGCATGCTCGCTTTCCCCAGCCCCCATGGCCGGGGCGAGGCGATCCAGATCAAATGCGGGGCTGTTTTGCATGACCAGAATGAATCGGCGGGTCAGCGTGCCATCGCAGCCGGCCGGCTCCGGCGCCGGGTGGTGCGCATCCCGGCTTTTCGTCACAACCGGCCTCAGCGCCTCGTCCCAAGAGCTCACCATGAAACTTGCACGCTTTGCACGCCACCTCGTGCGCGCCCTTGCCCTGCCGCTGGCGGTCGCCGGCACCCAGGCGCAGGCGCAGGAACCGATCCGCATCGGTTCCTTCCTCGCCATCACCGGCCCGGCCTCCTTCCTCGGCGACCCGGAGAACAAGACGCTGGAGATGCTGGTCGAGCAGATCAACGCCAGCGGCGGCGTCATCGGCCGCAAGCTGCAGCTGGTGGCCTACGACTCGGCGGGCGACGCCGAGAAGGCGCGCACCTTCACCAAGCGCCTGATCGACCAGGACAAGGTCGACGTCCTGGTCGGTGGCTCGTCCACCGGCGAGACCATGGCCGCGGTGCCGCTGGTCGAGCAGGCCGGCGTGCCCTTCATCTCGCTGGCCGGGGCGGTGGTCATCATCGAGCCGGTGAAGAAGTGGGTCTTCAAGACCCCGCACACCGACCGCATGGCCTGCGAGAAGGTGTTCGTCGACATGAAGGCGCGTGGCGCAACCAAGGTGGCGCTGATCTCCGGCAGCGGCGGTTTCGACAAGTCGATGCGCGCCGAGTGCCTGAAGGTGGCACCCAACTACGGCATGCAGATCGTCGCCGACGAGACCTATGGCGCGTCCGACACCGACATGACGGCCCAGCTCACCAAGATCAAGGGCAGCGGCGCGCAGGCGGTGCTCAACCCCGGCTTCGGCCAGGGCCCGGCGATCGTGACCCGCAACTACCGCCAGGTCGGCCTCACGCAGCCGCTGTACCAGTCGCACGGCGTCGCCTCCAAGGAGTACATCAAGCTCTCCGGCCAGGCCGCAGAAGGCGTGCGCCTGCCGGCCGCGGCGCTGCTGGTGTCCGACCTGCTGGCGGCGAATGACCCGCAGAAGGCGGTCGTCACCAAGTACCGCGCCGACTACGAGGCCAAGTACAAGAGCGACGTCTCGACCTTCGGTGGCCACGCCTACGACGGGCTGATGCTGTACGTCAACGCCGTCAAGGCCGCCGGCAGCACCGACAAGGCCAAGGTGCGCGACGCGCTTGAAGCGACCAAGGGCTATGTCGGCACCGGTGGCGTGGTCAACATGTCGCCCACCGACCACATGGGCCTGGACCTGAGCGCGTTCCGCATGCTCGAGGTCAAGAACGGCACCTGGACGCTCGTCCACTGAGCGTCGCCACCCGCACGCCTTGATCGCCGCCCCGACCGCTGCCGGCTCCGTGCCGGCGGCCGGTCGCCGGCGCCGGTGATGGCGCAGCGGCCGGGATCCCGGGATCCCGGCCGCGCCACGACAGCGCCCGCGGCGCTGCGCCGCGCAGCCCGCCTTCCATCGGCCCGCAGGGCGCGATCCGTTCCATCCCCTTGCTTCCCGGCGGCACTTGCCGCCGCGGCCGCGCCTGCGCGCCGCTGTACGCCTGGCATTCCCTGCTGCATCTGCCCGCCTCGGCGCTGGCTGGCCCTGGGCAAGCGCATGCGGCCCGTCGGCGATCCTCGTCTGCGCGAGATCAAGGGCCAGGCCACGGCGAACACCAGAGCGTGATGCTGATCACGCCGAAACCGATCACCCCGACCTCTTGCGGGCCGTAGTTGCGCCTACGCCCTGGCGTCGGGCGTGTGGATTCGGGGCAGGAGCCCCGGCGGGTGAGGACGGGTCTGGTTGACGCCATGGCTTCGTGATCGCCGCCCGTCGTCCGCCGCCGATTGCCTTCATCAACCCGCGCTGCAGCGGCAGACGACACGGTCTGCACGGCCTGCACCGCCTGCACTGGAGCCGGAACATGAACACGCTTTCCCGTCTGAACATCGGTCCCCGACTCGCGCTGGCGTTTGCCGCCGTCGTCGCACTGGCGGTGCTGCTGGTGGGCATCGCGGTCTCGCGCATGGCCTTCATGAACGACGAGGCGGCGCTCATCGAGCGCGAGCTGCTGCCGCAGCTGCGCGCCTTCAGCGACTTCGAGAACGACCTCAACCTCGCGGCGCGCGAGCTGCGCAACGCCCTCATCTTCGAGGAGCCGGCGACGCTGGCGGCCTCGCTCGACACCTTGGCTGCGGCGCGCACCAGGAACGCCGCGCGCCTGACGCAGATCGCGCCGGGCTTGCGCAGCGAGCGCGAGCGCACCCAGTTCGCGGCGCTGAAGGCCGACTTCGACAAGCTGGGGGGCTTGCAGCAGGCCTGCGTCGGGCATCTGCAGCAGGGCCGCAGGGACGAGGCGCGGGTGCTGCTCGGTGCCCAGCTGCGCCCGGTCCAGCTCGCGCTCATGCAGACCCTGGACGAGCTCTCGGGCGCGCAGGTGGACCTGGTGCACGAGGCGGTGCAGCAGGTCGACGAGGTTCACGATCGCGCCAGCTGGACCCTGATCGTGCTCGCCGCCACGATGGCCGTTGCGAGCGCCCTGCTGGCCTGGCTCATCACGCGCTCCATCACCCGGCCGATCGGCCGTGCGGTGGCGGTGGCCGAGGCGGTGGCGGCGGGCGACCTCGGCTCGCGCATCGAAGTCGGGTCGAACGACGAGGCCGGCCGCCTGCTCGGCGCGCTGCGGCGCATGAACGACAACCTGGTGCGCCTGGTGAGCGACGTGCGCACGAGCGCCGACTCCATCGCCACCGGCTCTTCGCAGGTCGCCACCGGCAGCGCCGACCTGTCGCAGCGCACCGAGGAACAGGCCGCCAACGTGGAGCAGACCGCGGCGTCCATGGAGCAGCTCAGCGCCACGGTGAAGAACAACGCCGACACCGCGCGCACCGCCGTGCAGCTGGCGCACACCGCCAGCGGCGTCGCCACCCAGGGCGGCCAGGTGGTCGGCCAGGTGGTGGCGACGATGGAGGAGATCAGCGGCGCCAGCCGGCGCATCGTCGACATCATCGGCGTCATCGACGGCATCGCCTTCCAGACCAACATCCTGGCCTTGAACGCGTCGGTGGTGGCGGCACGCGCGGGCGAGCAGGGGCGCGGCTTCGCGGTCGTGGCCGGTGAGGTGCGCGTGCTGGCGCAGCGCAGCGCCGAGGCCGCACGCGAGATCAAGAGCCTGATCAACGCCTCGGTCGAGAAGGTGAGCAGCGGCTCCGAGCAGGTGGCGGCGGCCGGCCGCACGATGGACGAGATCGTCGGCCAGGTGCGGCGCGTGAGCGATCTCATCGCCGAGATCAGCGCGGCCGGCAGCGAGCAGATGCAGGGCATAGGCCAGGTCGGCGACGCGGTCGCGCAGATGGACCAGGTGACGCAGCAGAACGCGGCGCTGGTGGAGGAATCGGCCGCCGCCGCCGACAGCCTGCGCCAGCAGGCCCAGCATCTGGTGCAGGCGGTGAGCGCATTCCGGCTCGCGGCCGCTTGAGGTCGCAGCGGGTGGGGCTCGTGGCGCGCGGCGCACTCGCACCGCACCCACGGCGTTCCTACGGCGTTCCTACGGCGTTCCTACGGCGCACCCACGACGCACGGCTGTAGGGAGATCGTGTCGGTGCGCGCCGCGGCGTGCCGCGGCAGCGGCGGCTGCCTATGATCGATCCGCGCCACGGCAGGCCTGTACTGCCGAGGCAGCTCCTGCGATCCGCCGCCGCCGATGCCCGAACCCCACCCGCCGCCCGCCACGCTGCCCGCACCGCAGGATGGGGAGCGCCGCTACCGGCTGCTGTTCGAGTCGCACCCGACTCCGATGTGGGTGTGCGACCTGGACACGCTGTGCTTCCTCGACGTCAACGAAGCGGCGGTGCGGCACTACGGCTACAGCCGCGACGAGTTTCTGGCGCTGACGATCGCCGACATCCGGCCCGCCGCCGAGCAGGCGCCCATGCGTGCCGATGTCCAGGCGGCGCGCGCCGATGACTGTGCGCCGGTCTTTGGCGCCGGGATCTTCCGCCATCGCACCAAGAGCGGGCGCCTGATCGATGTCGAGATCACGCGCACGGTGGTCGATTTCGATGGCCGGCGTGCCGGCCTGGTGGCGGCGGTCGACGTCAGTGCCCGGCTCGCTGCGGAGCGGGAACGCGAGGCCGCCGCAGCACGCCTGCGCGAGCTGATGGCGCGCGTGAGCGACGGCTTCTTCGCCCTCGACCGCGAGCTGCGGCTGAGCTACGTGAACGAGCGCGCGCTGCCGGCCTTGGGCGTTGCGGCGGCCGGGGAGGCGATCGGCCGCCGCTTCGAGGCCTTGTACGGCGCGGCCGACGACGCGCCCGAGATCGTCACCCTGCGCGAGGCCCTGGCCAGCGGCCAGCCCTGCGTCGTCGAGCACCAGGCGCCGCGCAGCAGACGCTGGTTCGAGTCGCGCATCTACCCCTCGGCCGACGGGGTATCGGTCTTCTTCACCGATGTCAGCGAGCGCCGGCGCGGCCTGCAGGAGCTGCGCACCAGCGAGCAGCGCTACCGTGACCTGTTCGAGCTCAGCCCGCACCCCAAGTTCGTGCGCGACGCCCTGACCCAGCGCCTGCTGGCGGTGAACCAGGCAGCACTGGACGCGCACGGCTACAGCCGCGAGGAGATGCTCGCCCTGAGCCTGTACGACCTGGTTCCGGCCGCCGACCTGCCGCAGCTGCGCGCCGACGTCGCGCACATGCACGCCGACCGGCAGGCGGTCTTCCGGCCGGCGGCGCCGCGTCGGCACCGGCGCAAGGACGGCAGCCTGTTCTACGTCGAGATCGTCAGCCGCGAGATGGAGTTCGACGGCCGCGCCGCGCGCCTGACCGTGGCCACCGTGGTCACCGAGCGCCTGCGTGCGCAGACCGAGCGCGACCGCGCCCTGGCCGCGCTGCGCGAGCGGGTGGAGCGGCTGCGTGTCTTCGTCGCCCAGGCGCCGGTGTCGCTGGCGATGTTCGACCGCGGCATGCACTACATCGCGGCGAGTCGGCACTGGCACGCCAGCTTTCGCCTCGGCGAGGCGGATCTCGCCGGGCGCCACCACCACGAGGTGGTGCCCGACATGAAGCCCGAGTGGAAGGAGATCGAGCGGCGCGGCCTGGCGGGCGAGGTGGTTCGCTGCGAGGCCGACCGCTTCGAGCGTGCCGACGGCAGCGTGCAGTGGCTGCGCTGGGAGGTCCTGCCCTGGCTGGAGCCGGCAAGCGGACGCATCGGCGGCATCCTCATCTACAGCGAGGACATCAGCCAGCGCGTCGCCGACGAGGCCGCCCTGCGCGAGGCCGAGGCCTACCAGCGCAGCCTGTTCGAAGCCATGGGCGACGGCGTTCTGCTGCTCGACCGCGGGCTGACCATCCTGGACGCCAACCCGAAGGCGCTCGCCATGCTGGGGCTGGAGCGCAGCGGGCTGGCGGCCCACCGGCTGCCCGACTTCGTGCACGGGCAGGACGCGGCCGAGGTCGACCGCACCCTGGCCGGGCTGCTCGTCCCCGGCGAAGGCCCGGCGCGGCTGGCGGAATGGGAGCAGCGGCGGCGCGACGGCAGCGGCTTTGCGGCCGAGGTCAGCGCGCGTGCGGTCGGCGACCGGCGCATCGTCGTCGTGCTGCGCGACATCAGCGAGCGTCGCGCCGCCCAGCGTGCCTTGATGAGCCACCAGGTGGAGCTGTCCGAGCTCACCCAGCGCCTGCTGAACCAGGAGCGCGAGACCGCGCGCCACCTGGCGCAGACCCTGCACGACCAGCTCGGCCAGAGCCTGACGGTGGCGCGCTTGCGCCTGGATGCCGCCATCGCCCGCGCCGGCAGCGCGCTGCCGGCGGACTTGCACGGCGAGTACCGGCGCGTGGCCGAGGCGCTGGACCGTGCGATGGCCGATGTGCGCGGCGTTCTCGGCGACCTGCGCCCGCCCATGCTCGAGGACCAGGGCCTGATCGCGGCACTGGACAACGAGATCCGCATGCGCATCCAGGATGCGGCCTGCGTCGACGTGCTGCTGGAGCTGGACGACGGGCAGTTCGCCCGGCGCTGGCCGGCCGAGGTCGAGCACGCCGCCTTCATGATCGCGCGCGAGGCGATCGTGAACGCGCAGCGCCACGCCGGTGCCACGCTGGTGCGCGTGATCGTCGAGGGCGACGGCGCCCGGCTGCAGCTGGAGGTGGTGGACGACGGCGTCGGCATCCCGACTGCGCTGCACGGCGGCCGGCCCGGCCACCTCGGGCTGGCCGGCATGCGCGAGCGTGCGCTCGCGATCGGCGCCCGGCTCGTGCTGGACACGCCCGCCGCAGGTGGCACCCGGGTGCACCTGCACTGGCCGGCGGCACGGGCGCTGGCCGCTGATGGGCCCGGTGCTGCGGCTGCGTCCGGCGCGGCCGGGCCGTTCAATGGGAGCGTCTGATGGCCCGGATCTACCTCGTCGACGACCATGCCATGCTGCGCGAAGGGCTGACCGCGGTGCTCGCTGCCGCCGGCCACGAGGTGGTGGGCGAGGCGGCCGACCCGACGGTGGCGCTGTCCGAGATCCAGCGCCTGGCGCCCGAGCTGCTGCTGCTGGACCTGCACCTGGGCGAGCGCTCCGGGTTCGAGCTGCTGCAGGAACTGCAGCGCCGCCGCATCGCGCTGCGCACGGTGGTGCTGACGATGTCGCTGCAGCCGCGCCACGTCGCCGAAGCGCTGCGCCTGGGTGCGGTCGGCTACCTGCTCAAGGGCGCACCCTCGGCCGAGCTGCTGCGCGCCATCGACGCCGTCGCCAGCGGCCGGCGCCATCTGGCCGGCGAGGTGGCGGAGCTCGCGGTGCAGGGCTTCACGACGCGCGACGAAGCGGCGGCGCTGGCCTCGCTGTCGGTGCGCGAACGCCAGATCGCCGCCCTGGTGGTGCGCGGCCGTTCGAGCACCGAGATCGGCCAGCTGCTGCACCTGTCGCCGAAGACGGTGGACTCCTACCGCAGCCGG
This sequence comes from Pseudomonadota bacterium, assembly GCA_963205525.1. Next base: position 15,385 of record CAUJJP010000202.1, read on the forward strand.
CTGATGGCCAAGCTCGGGGTCGCCGACGTGCCGGCGCTGGTGCGCCTGGCGATCCGCACCGGGCTGATCGACGCCGACGAGCGCTGAGAGCCTGTGAAGGTATGCATCATGCCCGCGTAGGCCCCCACAGAGGGCCCAATCTAGGCGTGAAGCACAGCCGGGGTTGGGCCCCGGCGAAGCTTCGCAACGACGAGTGGGCCCTCTGTGGGGGCCTACCCGCAGGGCCGGGGCGGCCAAGGACGCTGGCGGGTGTTGCGCCGCTTGCCCGGGCGGCGAGCCCGGGCCGCGCGTCGCGCCTACGCCAGCGCC
>CAUJJP010000203.1 GCA_963205525.1 Pseudomonadota bacterium
CCCTGCGGGTAGGCCCCCACAGAGGGCCCACTCGTCGTTGCGAAGCTTCGCCGGGGCCCAACCCCGGCTGTGCTTCACGCCTAGATTGGGCCCTCTGTGGGGGCCTACGCGGGCATGATGCATATCTTCACAGGCTCTGAGCGCCCCCAGGGTCGGGGCGCATGGCCCCCCGGCATCGCTCGGCGATCGATCAGGCTGCGGCCAGGCCGCGCCAGGAGCGGCGGACCTGCAGCGCCAGCACCGCCGCCGCCAGCAGCGGCAGCACCAGGTAGACCGTTTCCGGCGCCGGCCACCAGCGCCGCAGCTGCATCGCCAGCAGCAGCAGGGCCGCGAGCACGCTGGCGCGGCGCAGCAGCGTGGGGGTGCCGGGCAGCAGGGCGCCGGCGGCGAGGAAGACCGCGCTGGCGACGAAGACCAGCGTGAAGGCGGTCTCGACGACCGGCGCCGCCGCCCCCGCGGACCACCAGCCCAGCCGCAGCGGGGCCCAGGCCAGGCAGCCCAGCGCCAGCCCCGCCGCCAGCCAGCGCGCCCGCGCAGCGCCGCCGCCGTCGCCCTGCGGCCGCGCGTCGGCGCGGATGAAGGGCAGCAGGAGCAGGCACAGCAGGCCGCTGGCGGCGTCGATGAGCAGGGTCATCGGATAGCCCAGCGCCTCGGCGGCAATGCCCTGCCAGGTCGACGAGTAGGCGATCGCCAGGTTCATCATCGCCATGTAGGCGGTGAACTGGGTCGCCGCCACCTGCGGCCGGGTGACGTCCATGAAGATCGCCGAGCGCGTGCCGTACATCAGGCCCTGGCCGACGGCATAGCTCAGGGTTGCGATCCACAGCGCGCCCACCAGTGCGGCCGGCACCGCGCGCGCGCTGCGCTCGGCCGCCGGCACCGGCATCAGCCAGTCGTGCAGCTGCAGCTGCCAGGCCAGCCACAGCACCGGCAGGCTCATGAGCGCGATGTAGAGCGCCAGCGTGCGCCGGCGGCCAAAGCGGTCGGACAGCCAGCCGCCGCCCACCATGCAGGCCGCGGAGATGAGCTGGCTCCACAGATTGAGCCAGGCCAGGCTGTCGTCCGAGAGCCCGAGCTCGACCGCCAGGTTGGACTGCAGCGCCAGCCCGAGCGACATCGCCCCCGCCGGCAGGAGGGCAAAGCCCAGGCCGGCAAAGGCGCCGCGGGTGCCGAGGAAGGCGCGCAGCGCGTCGACCGCGAAGTCCCGTGTCTGGCCCAGGGCGGCGGCGAAGCCGGCCGCGCGGCGCCTGGCGTCTGGCGCGAGCGGCTCGCGCAGGGGCAGCACGATGAACAGCGTCACCGCGGCGATGCAGGCGGCGACGAACAGGAATCCGCCCGCGACGCCTATCCAGCTCATCATGAACAGCACACCCGAGCCGCCGAGCGCCATCCCGAGCGCGGCACCGGCGAACATCACGCCGTTGGCCAGCCCGCGCTCGTCGGCGCTCAGGGTCTGCACCGCCAGGGCGTCGATCGCCACGTCCTGCACAGCGCCGAAGCTGTTGTGCACGAGCAGGATCGCGCTCAGGGCGCCGAGCTGGGTCGCCGGGTCCAGCGGCGCGCAGGCCAGCAGGGTCAGCACGAGGCCGATCTGGGTGCCGAGGATCCAGCCGCGACGCCGGCCCAGGCGCTCGCTCGCAAACACGTCCACCAGCGGACCGAAGGCCCACTTGAAGGCCCAGGGCAGGTACAGGGCGCCGACGAAGGCGCCGATCTCGGCCGGCCCCACGTCCTGCCGGCGCAGCTGGGTGGCGATGGCGACGGCGCCGAAACCGAGCGGGATGCCTTCGGTGACGTAGAGGAAGAAGAAGGTGAGGAGCCGGCCGAAGCGGCTGGCGAGCAGGTCGGGCCAGCGCATCGGCGCTCAGCGCCCGCTGGCACCGCCCGCGGGCGCCGCTGCGCGCCGCAGACGGCAAGTGCCGAAGAATCCTGTGGGATTGGCCGTCGCAACGGCCCCGGTCAGCGCGGGCATGTCCATGCTGGCAGCATAGCGCCATGAACGCCCCCGTCTCGCCCCTGTTCGAGCCCTGCACCGTCGGTGCCTGGCAGCTGCCCAACCGCGTCGTGATGGCGCCGATGACGCGCAACCGCAGCCCCGGCGGCGTGCCCACGGCGAGCGTGGCGACCTACTACGCGCAGCGCGCCAGCGCCGGGCTGATCATCAGCGAAGGCACCGCCATCAGCCAGCAGGGCCAGGGTTATGCCGACGTGCCGGGGCTGTACACCCCGGCCCAGCTCGCTGGCTGGCGGCGCGTGACGGACGCGGTGCACGCCGCCGGCGGGCGCATTGTCTGCCAGCTCTGGCACGTGGGCCGCATCTCGCACACCAGCCTGCAGCCGCAGGGGCGCGACCCGGTCGCGCCCTCGACGCTTGCGGCGCGCTCCAAGACCGTGCTGCTGCGCGACGGCCAGGCCGAGCTGGTGCCGGTGTCGGCGCCGCGCGCCCTGTCGCGCGCCGAGATCCCGGGCATCGTGGCCGACTACGCGCGCGCCGCGCGTGCCGCGCTGGCGGCCGGTTTCGATGGCGTGGAGATCCACGGCGCCAACGGCTACCTGATCGAACAGTTCCTGAAGACCGGCAGCAACCGGCGCGAGGACGACTACGGCGGCCCCATCGCCCAGCGCCTGCGCTTTGCGGTCGAAGTGGCGCAGGCGGTGGCGGCGGCGATCGGCGGCGCGCGCACCGGCATCCGCCTGTCGCCGGTGACGCCGGCCAACGACGCCGCGACCGACGACGCACAGCCGCTGTTCGAGGCCCTGGTGGGCCTGCTCGCGGCGCTGGACCTGGCCTTCGTGCACCTGGTCGAAGGTGCCACCGGCGGCCCGCGCGAGCTGCCCGAGCGCCCATTCGACTTCCGTGCCCTGCGCCAGGCCTACCGCGAGGCCGGCGGCCGCGGCGCCTGGATGGTGAACAACGGCTACGACCGCACGCTGGCCGAGGCGGCGCTGGCCGAGGGTGCCGAGCTCATCGCCTTCGGCCGGCCCTTCATCGGCAACCCGGACCTCGTGCGCCGGCTCCAGCAAGGCCTGCCGCTGGCGGTGGCCGAGCGCCACACCTACTACGGCGGCGGCGACGCCGGCTACATCGACTTCCCGCCGGCCGCGTGACGGCGGACGCGATGACGGCCACGCACCAGCTGCCGCCCTTGGTCCTGCTCCCCGGCCTGGGCTGCGACGCCGATCTGTTCCGCCACCAGCTGCCGCCGCTGTCGGCACTGGGCGATGTCCGTGTGACGGACGTGCACACCCGCGAGGTCGGCCTGCCGGCGATGGCGGCGCGGCTGCTGGCCGAGCACCTTGGACCGCTGGCGCTGGCCGGCGCGTCGATGGGCGGCATGCTGGCGCTGGAGGTCTGGCGCCAGGCACCGGACCGCGTGCGCGGCCTGGCGCTGCTGGGCGCGAGCGCGCGCGCCGACACGCCACAGCAGCTGCGCCTGCGCCGCGAGGGCATCGCCGCCTTCGAGGCCGGGCGCCTGGACGAGGTGCTGGCCGCGAGCCTGATGTTCGCCTTCCACCCCTCTCATGCGCAGGCGCTGGCCGCGGACTACGCGGCCATGCTCAGGCGCGCCGGTGCCGCGCAGCTGGTGATGCAGAACCGCGCCCTCATGGCGCGCGCGGACCTGCGCCCGGCGCTCGGCGGCCTGGCCTGCCCGCTGCTGCTGCTGGTGGGCGAGGACGACCGGCTGACCCCGCCCGAGTGCGCGCGCGAGATCGCCGCCGCGGCGCCACAGGCCGTGCTGCAGGTGCTGCCGCAATGCGGCCACATGCCGAGCTGGGAGCAGCCGCAGGCGGTGACGCAGGCGCTGCGCGGCTGGTGGCTGTCGCTGCGCTGAACCCCGCAGCTTCGACGCCCCCGCGGCCAGCGTCAATCGCGGGTATCTCCCGGGCCATCTCCGCGCTTTGCCTGAGCAGCGCTCGGTCATGATGGCCGGGTGCACGCTGCCGCGGCGGTTCGGCGGTGCCGCAGAAGGTTGTCGGACATGCACGCCAGCAGTCACCGCAGGGAGCAGCGCCGCCAGCGCTGGAGGCAAGAGGGCTTGGCCGCAGGGAGCCGGCGGTGAAGCTGCGCGCCGGCGCTCTGGCCGCGCTCGTCGGCGCGCTCACCCTGGGCCTGCTGGCCTGGTCGGCCTGGCAGGCGCAGCGTTCGCGCAGCGTGATGCGCGAGCAGGTGCTGGCCCAGGCCGAGCAGCGCGCGCTGCAGTTCGTCGACGCCACCGCGGGCCAGGTCGAGAGCCTGCTCGCCGGCATCGACCACAGCCTGCGCGTGCTGCAGGCGCACTGGGACGTGGGCGGCGACTTCGACCTCTTGGTGCGATCCGAGCTCGCCACCTTGCCCGTCGGCGCGATCGGCCGCATCACGGTGCTGGATGCGGCGGGCGGCCTGGCCTACGACTCGCTGGCGCCGCAGGCCGGCCTCGACGCGGCCGGCCCGCCTGCGCTGCCGGCGCTGCGGCCGGCGGCGAACCAGCTTGCGATCGACGGCCCCACGCCGTCCGGCCCCGACGGCGCGTGGATGCTGGAGCTGTCGCGCCCGCTGTGGCGCCAGGGACAGGCGGCGGGGCGCGTCAGCGCCGCCGTCTCGGTGCGTTTCCTGGCCGACCGGCTGGCCGCGGTGCGCCACTCGGCCGGCGACGTCGCGAGCCTGATCAGCGCCGAGGGCCGCATCCTGGCGCGCAGCACGGCGCTGGAGCAGACCGTGGGGCAGACGGTGCCGATCAGCCGCCCCTTTCTCGTTGCACCCGAGCGCCCCTTCGGCAACGTTCGCTTGCGCAGCGCGCTGGACGGCGTGGAGCGCCTGTACGCCTGGCGTCGCCTGAGCGCGGGCGGTGCGATCGTGCTGGTCGGCTTTGCACGGGACACGGTGCTCGCGCCGCTGGACGCGGCGCTGGCGCGCGAACGCATGCTGGGCGCTGCGTGGGCTGCGCCGCTGGCCCTGCTGGGGCTGGCCGTGGTGTGGCTGCTGCTGCGTCTGGCGCGCGAACAGCGCGCCGTGGCGGCGGGGCGCGAGCTTCGCCGACGCCTGTTCGAGAGCTCGCAGGTCGGCATCACCGTCGTCGACGAGCAGGTGCGCATCATCGACTGCAACCCGGCGGCGGCCAGGATGTTCGGCTGGCCCGATGCGCGCAGCCTGATCGGCCGCACGGGCGCCGAACTTTCGCCCGCACTGCAGCCCAACGGCACGCCCTCGGCGAACGCACCACACGCCGCGCGCGCGCTGGCCGACGGATCGACGGTCTTCGAATGGCGGCACTGCCGCCCCGACGGCAGCCTGTGGGACGTGGAGGTGCACATGATGCGCTTCGAGTCCGACGGGCGCACCCTGCTGCAGTGCACCATGCAAGACATCAGCGCGCGCAAGGCCAACGAGCGCACGCTGCGCATGCTCGAGTTCGCCATCGACAGCGCCCCCGACGAGGTGATCACCGTGAACAGCCGGGGTCGCATCGTCAGTGTGAGCCAGCGCATCTGCAGCAACCTGGGCCTGCGCGCCGACGAAATCCTTGGCCATACGGTGGCCGTCTTCGACCCCGATTTCGACACGCCTGAGTTCACGCAGATGATGACCAGGCTGCAGCATGATCGCTTCATGCGCTTTGAGAGCCGGCATCGGCGGCGCGACGGCAGCATCTACCCGGTGGAGATCTCGACCGGCCTGCTGCGCTTCGACGGCGAGGACCACACGGTGGCCTTCTCGCGCGACATCAGCGAACGCAAGCTCGCCGAACAGAAGCTGCTGCAGACCAATGAAGAGCTGGACCAGCGCGTGCAGCAGCGCACCGCCGAGCTGCTGGCGGCGAAGACCGAGGCCGAGCGCGCCAACCGCGCCAAGAGCGAGTTCCTCTCGCGCATGAGCCACGAGCTGCGCACGCCGCTGAACGCCATCCTCGGCTTCAGCCAGCTCCTGCTGCTGCAGCTGCGGGACGACGAGCGCAGTGCGGCGCAGTTGCGCGAGATCCTGGGCGCCGGCCGCCATCTGCTGGATCTGATCAACGAAGTGCTGGACCTCGCGCGCGTGGAGTCCGGCGCGCTCGCGGTCAGCACCCAGGCACTGGCCTTGCAGCCGCTGCTGGCCGAATGCATGGGCCTGCTGCGCACGCAGGCGCAGGAACGCCACATCCAGCTGCCGGAGCAGCTGCCCGGCTGCGCCGCGCTGCAGGTGCAGGCCGACCGCACCCGGCTCAAGCAGGTGTTGCTGAACCTGCTGGGCAACGCCCTGAAATACAACCGCGAGGGCGGCCGGATCGACATCGAATGCAGCACCGAGGAAGGCGCGGCGGGCGAGCGCTGGCTGCGCCTGGGCGTGCGTGACCAGGGGCCCGGCCTGACGGCGGCGCAACAGGCGCGCCTGTTCGTGCCCTTCGAGCGCCTGGACGCCGAGCAGCGGCGCATCGAGGGCACCGGCATCGGGCTGGCGCTGAGCAAGAGTCTGGTTGAGCTGATGGGCGGCGAGATCGGGGTCGACAGCGAGCCCGGCGCCGGCAGCCGGTTCTGGATCCGGCTGCCGCTGGCGCACGCCTGAGCGCTGGCTCAGGCGCGTTCGAAGTGGAACACCGCCGTGCTGGCGCGCCAGTTCGGCCAGCGGTCGATGCGCCGCCCCTCGTGCAGCCCGAAGGCGTCGAGCACGCGCAGTCCGCACTGGCGCGCCAGCACCTCGAAATCGGCGAAGGTGCCAACCCGGATGTTGGGCGTGTCGTACCACTGGTAGGGCAGGGCCTTGGTCACCGGCATGCGCCCGCGCAGCACGTTCAGGCGGTTCGGCCAGTGCGCGAAGTTGGGGAAGCTGACGATCGCCTGCCGGCCCACGCGCGCGGTCTCGCGCAGCAACGGCTCGGTGTGGCGCAGGTTCTGCAGCGTGTCGAGCTGCAGCACGAGGTCGAAGCTGTCGTCGTCGGAGATCTGCAGCCCGTCCTCCAGGTTGAGCTGCAGCACCTCGACGTCGCGCCGTATGCACTGGGCGAGCAGGGCGTCGTCGATCTCGACCCCGATGCCGCGGCAGCCGCGCTCCTGGCGCAGCCGCTCCAGCAGGCTGCCGCTGCCGCAGCCCAGGTCCAGCACCCGGGCGTCGCGTGGCACGAGGGCGGCGATGTGGTCCAGTCCGCTGCGCTTGTCCATCATGGCTCCGGCGCGAGGTGGGCGGCGATGCGGTCGAAGGTGGCGCGCATCACCTCGTGGTAGCGCGGGTCCTCGAGCAGGAAGGCGTCGTGCCCGTGCGGGGCGGCGATCTCGGCGTAGCTGACGCGGTGCCGGTTGTCGACCAGCGCCTTCACGATCTCGCGCGAGCGTTCGGGCGCGAAACGCCAGTCGGTAGTGAAGCTCACGAGCGTGAACTGCGCCTGCGCGGCGGCGAAGGCGCGCGCCAGGCTGCCGCCGTGCGCGCGCGCGGGGTCGAAGTAGTCCAGCGCGCGCGTGATCAGCAAATAGGTGTTGGCGTCGAAGTAGCCGGCGAACTTCTCGCCCTGGTGGCGCAGATAGCTCTCGATCTGGAACTCGATCGCCTGCGTGCTGTAGGCCAGTTGCGACTCGCGCAGCTGGCGGCCGAACTTGGCCTCCATCGAGTCGTCCGACAGGTAGGTGATGTGGCCGATCATGCGCGCCACGCGCAGCCCGCGTGCCGGCACCACGCCGTGGCGCTGGTAGTGGCCGCCGTGGAAGTCGGGGTCGGTGACGATGGCGCGTCGCGCCACCTCGTTGAAGGCGATGTTCTGCGCCGACAGGTTGGGCGCCGTGGCCACCGCCACGCAGTGGCGCAGCCGCGCCGGGTGGCGCAGGCTCCAGCTCAGCGCCTGCATGCCGCCCAGGCTGCCGCCGAGCACGGCGGCGAGCTGGCGGATGCCGAGCCGGTCGAGCAGCCGCGCCTGCGCGTCCACCCAGTCTTCCACCGTCATGACCGGGAAGTCCGCACCCCAGGGCTGGCCGCTGGCCGGGTTGGTGTGCATGGGGCCGGTGGAGCCGAAGCACGAGCCTGGGTTGTTGACGCCGATGACGAAGAAGCGGTCGGTGTCCAGCGGCTTGCCGGGACCGACCAGGTTGTCCCACCAGCCGGTCTGGCCGTCGGCGTCCACCCCGGCCACGTGGTGGCTGGCGTTCAGCGCATGGCACACCAGCACGGCGTTGCTGCGCGCGGCGTTCAGCTCGCCGTAGGTCTCGTAGACCAGGGTGTAGGCGGCCAGCCGGGCGCCGCTTTGCAGCGCCAGCGGCTCGTCGAAATGCATGCGCTGGGGTGTGACTGGTCCGACGGAGGCCATGAAAAATGCCCGCTGCCGCCTCCAAAAGCGGACACCGGGCTGGCGTCCCCTTTTAGCGGCATTTGTAAATGCGCCCGCAATCCGGAACAAATCGGCGCATGGCCAGTATAGCCCTCGCGCTTATGCTCGCGCGGGGCCGTCGCCCCGGTGTGAAAGGGCCTTGCCGTGCACGAATGGCTGCGACGTCTGGACGCCACCTTCCCGGTGCGCTGGTGGGCCTGGCTGGCGAGCGCGGTGCTGTGCCTGCTCGCCAGCTTCACCTGGGTCGCGTTCGACGTCGGTGGTGCGCTCGCGCTGCTGGGCCTGTTCCTCACCGGCCTGGGCTGGCGCGACAGCCGCCAGCGCCGCCACTCGGTGCTGCGCAACTACCCGGTGATCGGGCACCTGCGCTTCCTGCTCGAGTTCGTGCGGCCGGAGATCCGCCAGTACTTCATCGAGTCCGACCGCGAGGCCGCGCCCTTCTCGCGCCAGCAGCGCAGCCTGGTCTACCAGCGCGCCAAGTCCGAGGCCGACAAGCGACCCTTCGGCACCCAGCTCGACGTCCAGGCCGAGGGCCACGAGTGGATCAACCATTCGCTGGCGCCGACCGCGCTGGCGGGCCACGACTTCCGCCTCACGATTGGCGAGCACCGCGCCCAGCCCTACTCGGCCAGCGTGTTCAACATCTCGGCGATGAGCTTCGGCGCGCTGTCGGCCAACGCCATCCTGGCGCTCAACGGCGGCGCGGCCAAGGGCGGCTTCATGCACGACACCGGCGAAGGCTCGATCAGCCGCCACCACCGCGTGCATGGCGGCGACCTGGTGTGGGAGATCGGCTCCGGCTACTTCGGCTGCCGCGACGACGACGGCCGCTTCGACCCCCGGCGCTTTGCCGAGCAGGCCGCGCAGCCGCAGGTCAGGCTCATCGAGATCAAGCTCAGCCAGGGCGCCAAGCCGGGCCACGGCGGCGTGCTGCCGGGGCCCAAGGTGACGCCGGAGATCGCCGCCGCACGCGGCGTGCCGCTGGGCGAGGACTGCATCAGCCCGGCGGCGCACAGCGCCTTCGCCACCCCGCTGGAGCTGCTGCAGTTCGTGGACACCCTGCGCCGCCTGGCGGGCGGCAAGCCCACAGGATTCAAGCTCTGCATCGGCCACCCCTGGGAGTGGTTCGCGATCTGCAAGGCGATGCTGGAAACCGGCATCCGGCCCGACTTCATCGTCGTCGACGGCGCCGAGGGCGGCACCGGCGCGGCGCCGCTGGAGTTCACCGACCACGTTGGCACGCCGCTGCAGGAAGGCCTGCTGCTGGTGCACAACACCCTGGTCGGTCTGAACCTGCGGGCGCAGATCCGCATCGGCTGCGCGGGCAAGATCGTGAGCGCCTTCGACATCGCGCGCGCGATGGCGCTCGGCGCCGACTGGTGCAATGCGGCGCGCGGCTTCATGTTCGCCCTGGGCTGCATCCAGGCCCAGGCCTGCCACACCGGCAGCTGCCCGACCGGCATCGCGACCCAGGACCGCTGGCGCCAGCGCGCCCTGGTGGTGCCGGACAAGCTGGAGCGCGTCTGGCGCTACCACCGCCACACCCTGCACGCCTTGCAGGAGCTGACCCAGGCCGCCGGGCTGAGCCACCCGCGCGAGTTCACGCTCTCGCACATCGTGCGCCGGGTCAACAAGAGCGAGGTGCGGCTGCTGTCCAACCTGCTGCCGCGCATGGCGCCGGGCGAGCTGCTGGCCGCCGCCGAGGGCCGCGCCGACTGGCCGCACAAGGTCTACGAGCTCTACTGGCCGCTGGCGCGCAGCGGCAGCTTCAGCGCCGCAACCGAGGATCGGGCCACCACGCTGCGGCGCAGGCGCACAGCGGCGCACGCGGACGGCTGAATGCGCGGTATACGGGTTTTGCGCGTATTGCGCGTATTGCGCGTTTAGCGCGTTTAGCGCGTTTAGCGCGCTTGGCCGACGGCCGGCGTTCAGGCGCCGGGCGGCGCGCTGTCGATGAAGCTCGGGCGCGCGGCGAGCTTGTCGTGCAGCCGGTCCAGGTTGGGGTGGCTGCCGCGCCAGTCGATCTGCGGGAAGCGGAAGTCCAGGTAGCCGAGCGCGCAGCCGACCGCGATGTCGGCCAGCGTGAAGCTGTTGCCGTGGCACCAGGGCCGGTCCGCCAGGCCCTGGCTCATCGCCTTCAGCGCCGAATTCACGGCGCGCAGCTGGCGCTCGATCCAGGCCTGCGAGCGCTCGCCCTCGGCCCGTCCGGACCAGGTGGCTTCCAGCCGCGCCAGCACGGCGGCGTCGAGCACGCCGTCGGCGAGCGACTCCCAGGTCCGCACCTCGACGCGCTCGCGGCCGCTGGCCGGGATCAGCTTGCCCACCGGGCTCAGGGTGTCCAGGTACTCGACGATGGTGCGCGAGTCGAACACCGCCTCGCCGCCTTCCATCACCAGGCAGGGCACCTTGCCCAGCGGGTTGCTCTTGATGACAGCATCACCGGCGCTCCAGGGATCCTCGAACACCAGCTGCACGTCGAGCTTCTTCTCCGCCAGCACCACGCGCACCTTGCGCACGTAGGGGCTGGTCGGCGATCCGATGAGCTTCATGGACGGCATGTTATGGAGGCTGTTCAGTCGCGAATCATTCTATCGAGGGGGGTGTCGCGTGAAGTCCACGAACGCGGGGCGGCCCGGCAGCGCCAGCTCCACGTTCGCCGGCGCGCTGCGCGCGACGATGCGCCCGCCACGCAGTACCGCGAGCCGCGCGGCGCGCAGCCGGATCGCCTCCTCGGGGCTGCGCGCCTGCAGCAAGACCATGTCGGCGCGAGCGCCCACTTCCAATCCGTAGCCCTCCAGGCCAAGCACGCGCGCGGCGTTGACGGTGACGGCGTCGAAGCACTGGCGGGTGCCGGCCAGGCTGGTCATCTGCGCCACGTGCAGTCCCATCGCCGCCACCTCCAGCATGTCGGCCGAGCCCAGGGCGTACCAGGGGTCCATCACGCAGTCGTGGCCGAAGGCGACGTTGACGCCGGCCGCCAGCAGCTCGGGCACCCGCGTCATGCCGCGCCGGCGCGGGTAGCTGTCGTGCCGGCCCTGCAGGGTGATGTTGATGAGCGGGTTCGCCACCGCGTGCAGCCCGGCCTCGGCGATGAGCGGGATCAGCTTGCTCGCGTAGTAGTTGTCCATCGAGTGCATGGACGTCAGGTGCGAGCCGGTGACCCGCCCCTGCAGCCCCAGGCGCTGGGTGTGCAGCGCCAGGGTCTCGACGTGGCGCGACTGCGGGTCGTCGCTCTCGTCGCAGTGCATGTCCACGCGCAGCCCGCGCTGTGCGGCCAGCTCGCAAAGCAGGCGCACACTTTCCGCGCCCTGCTCGGCGGTCCGTTCGAAGTGCGGAATGCCGCCCACCACCTCCACCCCGAGATCGAGGGCGCGCTCCAGCTTGGCCAGTGCGCCCGCGCTGCGCAGCACGCCGTCCTGCGGGAAGGCCACCAGCTGCAGGTCCAGATAGGGCCGCACCTGCTCGCGCACCTGCAGCAGGGCGCGCACTGCGAGCAGCCGCGGGTCGCAGACGTCGACGTGCGAGCGGATCGCCAGCAGCCCGCGCGCCACCGCCCAGTCGCAGTAGGCAAGTGCGCGCTCGGCGATCGCCTCCTCGGTCAGCAGCGGCTTGAGCTCGCCCCACAGGGCGATGCCCTCCAGCAGGGTGCCGCTGGCGTTCACCCGCGGCAGCCCGTGCGACAGGGTGGCGTCGAGGTGGAAGTGGGCGTCGACGAAGGGCGGGCTGAGCAGCCAGCCCTGGGCGTCCAGCTCTTCGGCGCCCGCCGGCAGCGGCAGGGCGTGGCCGATGGCGGCGATGCGGCCGTCCTGCAGCAGCAGGTCGAGGTCGTGCCGGCCGTCGGGCAGGGTGGCGTGGCGTATCAGCAGCGCTCGGGTCATGGCGGGTCGGGGTGGTGCACGAAATGCGCCACGGTACACCGCCGCGGCCGCGCCGAACGTCGGCAGGCGCCCGGCTGCCCGGCAGCCCGGCGCTCAGTCGGCGAGCCTCAGCGCCGCTTGCCCAGCAACAGGTACAGCAGCACGGCGCCGAAGGTGGCGGTGCCTATGCCGCCGAGGGCGAAGCCGCCGAACTTCAGGGTGTAGTCGCCGGTGCCCAGGACGAGGGTGATGGCCGCCACCACGATGTTCGCCGGGTCGCTGAAGTCGACCTTGTTGTCGACCCAGATCTTGGCGCCGGCGATGGTGATGAGGCCGAAGACGACGATGGACACGCCGCCCATCACCGCCAGCGGGATGGCCTGGATGAGGGCGCCGAACTTGGGGCTGAAGCCCAGCAGGATGGCGATCAGCGCGGCGACGACGAACATCGCGGTCGAGTAGACGCGGGTGGCCGCCATGACGCCGATGTTCTCGGCGTAGGTGGTGACGCCGGTGCCGCCGGCGCTGCCCGAGACCATGGTGGCGATGCCGTCGCCGACGAAGGCGCGGCCCATGAAGGGATCCAGGTTGCGTCCGGTCATCGCGCTCACCGCCTTGATGTGGCCCAGGTTCTCGGCCACCAGGATGATGGCCACCGGGGCGATGAGCAGCATCGCCGCGGGGTCGAACACCGGCGCGGTGAAGGTGGGCAGGCCGATCCAGGCCGCGCTGGCGATGCCAGAGAAGTCGATCGGCTTGCCCAGCCCCAGGCCGTTGGTCAGCACGCCGTAGATCAGGCTGGCGAGGATGAGGCCGACCAGGATCAGCAGGCGCTGGACCATGCCGCTGGCGCGCACCGCCACCAGGCCGACGCACAGGAAGGTCAGGCCCTGCATCCAGGCGTCGAAGCTGGTCGGCGCCATGTTCTTGATCGGGATGCCGGCCAGGTTCAGGCCGATCACCGCCACCACGGCGCCGGTGACCACCGGCGGCATCAGGCGCTCGATCCAGCCGGTACCGGTGGCCATGACGACGAGGCCGATCAGGGTGTAGAGGGCGCCGCAGACGATGATGCCGCCCAGGGCGAGCGCGATGTTCGCGTTCGCGCCGCTGCCGGCGTAGCCGCTGGCGGCGATGACGACGCCGATGAAGGCGAAGCTCGACCCCAGGTAGCTCGGCACCCGGCCGCCGACGATGAGGAAGAAGATCAGGGTGCCCACCCCCGACATCAGGACCGCGATGTTGGGGTCGAAGCCCATCAGCAGCGGCGCCAGCACGGTGGCGCCGAACATCGCGATCACGTGCTGGATGCCCAGCGCGGTGGTCTGCAGCCAGGGCAGGCGCTCGTCGGGCGCGACCACGGCGCCGGGGGTGGCGCGCACCTCGCGCCAGTTCAGCAGGCTCATCTCGTCTCCTCCGTCCAGGGTGGGGCGGATTGTCCGGCGCGCGGCGCACAGGCCGCCCCCGGATCCGCCCCAGGGGCCGAGCCCGGACGAATCACCGTCCACTGCGGACGGCGATTCGCCTGGCGAGGGCCATCGGGCCTGCGAGCCCGATGGTGGCCGGGACGCAGGCCGGCCCAGGGGGCGCTCAGCGGGTGCCGAACAGACGGTCGCCGGCGTCGCCCAGGCCGGGGACGATGTAGCCGTGCTCGTCCAGCCGCTCGTCGACCGCCGCGGTGTAGATCGGCACCTCCGGGTGCTGGCGCTGGAAGTGGGCGAGTCCCTCGGGGGCGGCGAGCAGGCAGACGAAGCGGATCGACTTCGGGCCGGTCTCCTTCAGGCGGTCGACCGCCGCCACCGCCGAGTTGCCGGTCGCCAGCATGGGGTCGAGGACGATCACCTCGCGCTCGTGCATGTCCTGCGGCATCTTGAAGTAGTACTCGACCGCGACGTGGGTCTTGGGGTCGCGGTACAGGCCGATGTGGCCCACGCGGGCGCCCGGCACCACCTCCAGCATGCCGTCCAGAAAGCCGCTGCCGGCGCGCATGACGGTGACGAAGACGGTCTTCTTGCCGTCTATCACCGGCGAGCGCATCTTCGCCAGCGGGGTCTCGATCTCGATCAGCTGGGTCGGCATGTCGCGCGTGACCTCGAAGGCCATCAGCATCGCGATCTCGTGCAGCAGGCGGCGGAAGCTGTAGGTGCTGCGGTCCTTCTGCCGCAGCAGGGTCAGCTTGTGCTGCACCAGCGGGTGCTTGACGTGGTGTATCACGCGTGCTCCGGGGTCGGGGTTGTCAGAATACGGTGCCGTTGCTGGCCACCCGCACCGGCGGCGGCCCGCCGGGACGGCGCTCGGCGGCGATCTGGCGGCCGGCGAGCCAGGTGCCGCCCTCCAGCACCGCCGCCAGCGGCAGCGCCGGGCGGCCGAGCTCGGCGCGCACGCCGCGCACCACCTCGTCGAGCAGGCTCACGGTGAGCGCGCGCCATTCGACGACCCAGGGGTCGGCGACGGTGTAGGTGTGGCTCGCGAACCCGGCATCGCGCGGCACGATGACGCCGGCGTCCAGCAGCAGCCCGCCGTTGCGGTACTCCGGCAGGCCGGTGAGCTCGTCCAGGCCCTCGACCGCGATCCCGGCCCACTCGAAGGGCTCGACCAGCGAATAGCTGAGCCACTGGCTGAGCTTGTGGAAGGGCACGCGCTGGGCGCTGGGCCCCTCGCCGCCGGCCAGCGGGTGCGGCCAGGTGTCGCCCACCGGCCGCTTGCCCAGCATCTGGCCGCCCGGCCAGATGCCGCCGAAGGCCTTCAGCAGGGCGCGCAGGATCTGCGTCGCCGACACCCGCTTGACCGCGATGCGCTGCACCGTTGCCCCCGGCGCGCTGACGAGTGGGTTGGTCAGCAGGTCGAACAGGTAGCCGGGCCGCCCGGGGCGCCCGAACACGTCGGGCCGCTGGGCCAGCGCCGCCCCGAGCCGGCGCAGCAGCGCCACCCGGCCGTCCAGCCCGACCAGGGGGTTGTCGTCGCGCACCTGCAGCGCGCGCGCGAGCTGGGCTGCGTCCAACCGCTCCAGGGCCTGCGCGTCGACCCGCATCGGCACCCGCAGGTCGGACGAGAAGACGCCGCCGACGAAGGCATGGAAGCTGGCCAGCGCCAGCCCCTCGCTGCGCGCCCAGGCCCGGCCGGTGCCGGGCTCGACCCAGCGCCACTGCTCGCCGGCACCGGCATCGAGCAGCACGCTCACGAGTGCGAGGTCGATGCGCGTGCGTGCCAGCTCGGCGGCCGACAAGTCGCCGCAGCGCGCGTCCATGAGCGCCTTGCGGTCGACGCCGCCGGCCTCGAAGTGGCGCCAGCGGCTGTGCAGCGGCACCTGGCCGCCGGGGAAGCGTTCCTGCGTCAGACGGGCGACGCGGCGCACCACCTCCGGCAGCCGGGAACGGTCGAGCTGGTGGTGCGCCGAGCGCCCGCCCGCCACCGCCGCCGTGATGTTGGCGCAGCGCTCGCGCACCAGCTGCGGCTTGCGCAGCAGGCGCACCGCCTGCGCCAGCGCGTCCTTGTCCGCGCCTTCCAGGCCGGTGAAGCTGGTGTGCTCAGTCAAGGCTGCGTCCCTTCACGTCGGCCAGGGCGTCGGCATCGGCGGCCGCGCGGTCGCTGAAATAGCCGGCCGCGATCTTGGCCTCGATCTCCACCCGCGCATCGGCCGGCACCAGCTCGTCGGGGATCTTCACCCGTTCGCCGACCGTGATGCCGCTGCCGGTGATGGCGTCGAACTTGTCGTTGCTCATGCTCACCAGGCGGTGGATGCGGCGTATCCCCAGCCAGTGCAGGACGTCGGGCATCAGCTCCTGGAATCGCATGTCCTGCACCCCGGCCACGCATTCGGTGCGCAGGAAGTACTTGTCGGCCGAGTCGCCGCCGAGCTGGCGCTTGCGTGCGTTGTAGACCAGGAACTTGGTCACCTCGCCCAGCGCCCGGCCCTCCTTGCGGCTGTAGGCGATCAGGCCCACGCCACCGGCCTGGGCGCCGCGCACGCACTCCTCGATCGCGTGCGTCAGGTAGGGCCGGCAGGTGCAGATGTCGGAGCCGAACACGTCCGAGCCGTTGCACTCGTCGTGCACGCGCGCGGTCAGCGTCACCGCCGGGTCGGCGAGGTCGGCCACGCGACCGAAGACGTACAGGGTCTGGCCGCCGATCGGCGGCAGGAAGACCTCCAGGTCGCTGCGCGTCACCAGCTCGGGGTACATGCCGCCGGTCTCCTCGAACAGGCTGCGCCGCAGCTCGGCCTCCGACACCCCGAAGCGGCGCGCCACCCCGGGCAGCCACCACACCGGCTCGAGCGCGACCTTGGTCACCGCCGCGCTGCCGTCCTCCAGCAGGATGCGGCCGTCGACCTGCAGGCGCTGGAAGGCCAGCGCCTGGCGGATCTCGGGCAGGTGGATGTGCGCCTTGGTGACGGCGATGGTGGGCCGCACGTCGATGCCGGCCGCGATCTGGGGCGCGAACACCTGCTGCACCGAGGCCCCCCAGGGGTCGATGGAGACGATGCGCTCGGCATCCGCCCACTGCGGGTGGGGACCGACGGCGTCGGTGGGGGCGGTGTCGGTGAGGTCGGCGCGGTGGCCGCGCGGCATCTTGCCGGCCGCCACCGCCAGCGCGCGGTAGACACCGTAGCTGCCGCTGTGGGTGCCGATCACGTTGCGCTGCGCGCGCTGGGTGGTGGTGCCCACCACCGGGCCGCGCTGCGCCGGATCGGCCGCCCCCCAGTGGATGACCGGCGCCGCCGCCGTCCCCGGCCCGGGGTGCGAGGTGAGCCGGATGTGCGGCGATGCGGGTGATGCTGCGCGGGGCTCGTCGGCCATGGATGGATCTCTCGGTAGCGCGCCAGCGCCGATGATGGCGCAAATCGCGCCTGCGGCGCGCCGCCGTCGGCAGCGTTGCACCCGGATACGGGGACGCAGCGAAGGCGCATCCCGGCGCGGCGCGCGCCGCGCCCGGCCGCGCCAGGCGGCGCCCGGCAGCGTATCAGCGCCGTGGCAAGATCGGCGCCCGTGTTGGCCGCCGCCGCCGCGCCACCACGGCTGTCCAACCACCAGATTCATGCGCGAGATCGGGCTCACGATAGGACTGCTCGCCCTGAGCAACGTCTTCATGACCTTCGCCTGGTATGCGCACCTGCGCAACCTCGGCGACAAGCCCTGGCTGCTGGCGGCGCTGCTGAGCTGGGGCATCGCCTTCTTCGAGTACCTGCTGCAGGTGCCGGCAAACCGGATCGGCTACGGCGTGCTGTCGCTGGGCCAGCTCAAGATCCTGCAGGAGGTGATCACGCTGTCCGTGTTCGTGCCCTTTGCCGTGCTCTACATGCACGAGCCGATCAAGCTCGACTACCTCTGGGCCGCGCTGTGCCTGCTGGGCGCGGTGTATTTCGTCTTCCGCAGCCATGTCACCGGGCTCTATGCCGTTCCGTGTGGAACTTGACTTCACATCCGATGTGTCGTGACGCCTGCTGACAAGGCCGAGGCCGGCACGAACGGGGAGGCTGGCAGATGTGTGAGCTTGCCCAGGCGCAGGTAGGCGATGGCGATGTA
>CAUJJP010000204.1 GCA_963205525.1 Pseudomonadota bacterium
AACTGGCGGCACGGCTGGCACCGGTGCTGCAGGCCGTGCCATGAGTCTGCCGCTGCTACGCGACAATCCCGGCATGCAGATCGACAAGGAAATCGACGCCTCGGGCCTGGCCTGCCCGATGCCGATCGTGAAGGCGCGCAAGGCGCTGGACGGCATGGCCAGCGGCCAGGTGCTGCGCATCGTCGGCACCGACCCCGGCTCGCTGGACGACATGCCGACCCTGGCCGAGAGCGGCGGCCACACCCTGATCTCGGCCACCGACGAAGGCGAACGCTACGTCTTCCTGATCCGCAAGGGCTAAGGCTGGACGTGGGTCCCCACCTGCGTGGGGACACACGCCTGCCGAATCGTCCCGGCATGCTTGCCGGGGCGTGGGTGGCATCGCACCGACCCCACCTGCGTGGGGACACACGCCTGTCGAAGTGGCAGCGCCGGTGCATGATGGCGCCGCCACCACGCGCCCGCCAAGGAGCCCCATGAGCGATCCCGCAGACCTGTCCCACATCGTCGTCGTCGGCGGCCTGCTGCTGGGCGCGGTGTTCGGCGCCGTCGCCCAGCGCGCCAACTTCTGCACCATGGGGGCGGTCTCGGACATCGTCAACATGGGCCACTGGGGCCGCATGCGCATGTGGCTGCTGGCGGTGGCGGTGGCGGTGCTGGGCAGCACGGCGCTGGCCAGTGCCGGCCTGGTGGACCTGGCGCAGGCGGTGGTGCAGCGCCCGCGCATCGCCTGGCTCTCGCTGCTCGTCGGCGGGCTGGTGTTCGGGGTCGGCATGACCATGGCCGGCGGCTGCGCGAACCGCAACCTGGTGCGCATCGGCGGCGGCAGCCTGCGCTCGCTGGTGGTGATGGTGTTCATGGGCCTGGCGGCCTACATGACGATGCGCGGCCTGTTCGCCCAGTGGCGTGCCGACTGGCTGGACCCGGTGGCGATAGACCTCGGCGCCGCCGGCTGGCCGGACCAGGGACTGGGCAGCGCGCTGGCCAGGCTGGGCGGCGTGGAGCCGGCGCTCGCGCGCTGGATCGCCGCCGCGGCGGTGGCCGGCGCGCTGGCGCTGTTCGCGCTCAAGGACGCGCGCTTTCGCGCCAACCGCGTGCAGTGGCTGTCGGGGGTGGCGATCGGCCTCGTGATCGTCGGCGGCTGGGTCGTGAGCGGCAAGCTCGGCTACGGCGAGGACCCGCAGACGCTGGAGAACGTGTTCTTCGCCACCAACTCGCGCGCCCTGGAGTCGATGAGCTTCGTCGGCCCGTCGGCGTACGCGCTGGAGCTGTTGATGCGCTGGACCGACGCTTCGCTGCACCTGAGCTTCGGCATCGCGGCGCTGCTCGGCGTCGTCGCCGGGTCGGCGGCGGTGGCGCTCGCGACCCGGCGCTTCCGCTGGGAGGCTTTTGCCAGCCTGGCCGACCTGCGCCAGCAGCTGCTGGGCGCGGTGCTGATGGGCTTTGGCGGCGTCACCGCGCTGGGCTGCACCATCGGCCAGGGCTTGAGCGGGCTGTCGACGCTGGCGATCGGTTCCTTCATCGCCGTCGCCGGCATCGTCGCCGGCTCGGTGGGGTGGCTGAAGTACACCCTGGGGCGCGAATCCCGGGGCTGACGCCGCAGCAGCTTCGGCCACCGCCATCGGCCTCGCGACCATCCAGTCCCTGTTCGAGCCGCCGAGCACCGGCCGGCCTGAGATTCTGAGCGCCCCAGGGCCGGGCTGCGCCCAGCCCGCCCCCCGCGGGGGTCAAGGAAACTTGGGACGGCCCGGCGTTCCCTTGAGAGGACATTGATGGTCAGCACCCCGCGACGCGCCCTTGTCCTGCTGCTGCTCGTCACCGCCGCGCTGGCCGCGGCCGGCGGCTGGTGGTGGGCGCGCGGCGCGGCTGGGGCCGGCGCCCTGCACCAGCTTGCGCCAGCCTCGGTGCGCGCAGGCACGGCCTTCGAGATCAAGGTGCTGGCCGGCGTCTGGGGCAAAGGCCGCGAACCGGCCCAGCGCTACGCGGGCTGGTCGCTGCAGCTGCTGCGCGACGGGCAGCCGTTCGGTGCGGCACTGGCGCCGACACGCAGCGGGCGCGAGGGCGAGCGTGTGGCGGTGTGGTTCACGGCAACGGCACCGGCAGCGTCATCGTCAGCGTCATCGTCTGGCGCTCCGTCGCTGACCTGGCGGCTGCGATTTCGTTTCGACGGGCAGGCCCATGAGGTAGCCGGTCCTCACCCGGTCGCGGTCCTGCCCTGACCGCCGACGGCGGGACGCCTGCGGCATCAGGCCACGCGCGCGCCCAGCTGACGCGAGATCTCCGCCGCGCAGGCCTTGAGCGCCTGCGCCGGTGCGCCCTCGGGGCGGACATCGAAGCTCGCGCCCGGGCCGACCGCGGTCAGGCTCATGACCAGCCGGTGGCCGGCATCGAACACCGGTGCCGCCAGCGCCGACAGCCCGGCCACCGCGCCGTCGCTGGCGCTGGCCACCCCGGCATCGCGCACGCCGGCCAGCTCGCGCTCGAAGGCGGCGTCGATCACGGCCTCGGGGTCGGCGGCGCGGATCTGCGCCGGCGGCAGCCAGGCCGCGAACAAGGTGCCGGTGGCGGTGCCGCGCAGCGTCATCACGGTGCCGTGGCGCATCGCCACGTGGATGGGCAGCGGCCCCGGCTCGGTGCGCACGATGGTGGCGCCGCGCGGACCCCAGACCGCGATGCCGACCGTCTGCCCCACCGCCTCGGCCAGTCCGCGCAGTTGCTCGCTGGCCAGGCGAACCGGGTCGCTTTGCTGCAGGCTGATCAGGCCGAGCTGCATGGTCAGGGGGCCAAGACGATAGTGACCGCTCACGTCATCTTGCGTGATCAGACCCAGCTTGCCGAAGCTGACGAGGTAGGGGTGGGCCTTGGGCGGCGTCATGTCGGCCGCCTGCGCCAGGTCCTTCAAGGCCATCGGCCGGCCCTCGTGCACCAGGGCCAGCAGCAGCCGGCCGCCGACCTCGATGCTCTGGATGCCTCGTTGTTCCTTCATATCCCTAGTTTCGCGTAAGTGGAATGCATTGGACAATAACGAATGTTTGATCTAAGATCAAGCCTGATTCGACATAGACGAACGCATTCAATTGGAGCAGATGATGAGCAAAGCCTTCGCCAGCCAAGCCGACCTCGAGGAAAAGAAGGTCAGCTTCACCCGGCTCTCAGAGCACGCCTGGGCCTACACCGCCGAGGGCGACCCGAACACCGGCATCGTGATCGGCGACGACGCGGTGATGGTGATAGACACCCAGGCCACGCCGGTGATGGCGGCCGACGTCATCCGCCGCATCCGCGAGGTGACCGACAAGCCGATCAAGTACGTGGTGCTGAGCCATTACCACGCGGTGCGCGTGCTCGGCGCCAGCGCCTACCAGCCCGAGCACATCATCGCCAGCGAAGACACGCTGGACCTCATCCGCGAGCGCGGCGAGCAGGACAAGGCGAGCGAGATCGGTCGCTTCCCGCGCCTGTTCCGCGCCGTGGAAAGCGTGCCGCCCGGTCTGACCTGGCCGACCATGAGCTTCACCGGCCGCATGACGCTGTGGCTGGGCAAGCTGGAAGTGCAGCTGATCCAGCTCGGCCGCGGCCACACCAAGGGCGACACCGTGGTCTGGCTGCCGCAGGAAAAGATCCTGTTCAGCGGCGACCTGGTCGAGTTCGACGCCACCCCTTACGCCGGCGACGCCTACTTCAGCGACTGGCCGCAGACGCTGGACAACATCGCCGCCCTGCAGCCCGCGCAGCTGGTGCCCGGCCGTGGCCCGGCGCTGCAGACACCCGAGCAGGTGGCGCAGGGCCTGGCGGGCACGCGCGCCTTCGTCTCCGACGTGTTCGCCGCCGTGAAAGCGGGCGCGGCCGCCGGCAAGGACTTGAAGACCGTGTACCGGCAGACCATGGACGCGCTGCGCCCGACCTACGGCCAGTGGGTGATCTTCGACCACTGCATGCCCTTCGACGTCAGCCGCGCCTACGACGAGGCCACCGCCCACCGCGACCCGCGCATCTGGACCGCCGAGCGCGACGTCGCGATGTGGACGGCGCTCGCGTCCTGCGCGCCCCCGGGCCGGGCTGCGCCCGGCCCGCGCCCCGCATCCACGCTTCCCCGCATCCCGCGCCGCCACCGACAGATTCAAGGAGACCCCGCATGGCCATCGAACGCATCCACCACGTCGCCTACCGCTGCAAGGACGCCAAGCAGACGGTGCAGTGGTACCGCGAGCACCTGGGCATGGAGTTCGTGCTCGCCATCGCCGAGGACAAGGTGCCGTCCACGCACGCCCCCGACCCCTACATGCACTTGTTCATGGACGCCGGCGGCGGCAACATCCTGGCCTTCTTCGAGGTGCCCAACTCGCCGCCCATGGGCCGCGACGAGAACACCCCGGACTGGGTGCAGCACATCGCGTTCAAGGTCGGCAGCATGGACGAGCTGCTGGCGGCCAAGGCGCGGCTTCAGGCGGCCGGCATCGAGGTCATCGGGCCGACCGAGCACACCATCTTCAAGTCGATCTACTTCCGCGACCCGAACGGCCACCGGCTGGAGCTGGTGTGTGACACCGCGACGCCGCAGATGAACGCCAAGCTCGACGCCGTGAAGTGGGAGATGCTGGAGGAATGGTCGCGCACCAAGCGCGCCCCCAAGCACGCCGCCTGGATGCACGAGCAGGAATTCGCGGGGAACTGACCGATGCTCAGCACCTACACCTGGCCGCGCTTTCCCGCCAGCCCGGCCCCCGAGATCGGTGCGCCGCTGCGGCGCGTGCCGCTGGTCGTCGTCGGCGCCGGACCGGTGGGCCTGTGCGCCGCCATCGACGCCGCCCAGCGCGGCCAGCCCGTGATCGTGCTCGACGAGGACGACACCGTCTCCATCGGCTCGCGCGGCGTGTGCTACGCCAAGCGCACGCTGGAGATCCTGGACCGCCTGGGGGTGGGCCAGCGGGTGGTCGACAAGGGCGTGACCTGGAACGTCGGCCGCACCTTCGAGGGCGAGCGCGAGGTCTTCCACTTCGACCTCCTGCCCGAGTCCGGCCACCACCGCCCCGGCATGGTCAACCTGCAGCAGTACTACCTGGAGGAGTACCTGGTTGAGCGCGCGCGCGAGCTGCCGCTGCTGGACCTGCGCTGGAAGCACAAGCTCAGCGCGGTGCAGCCGCGCGAGGACGGCGCGCTGCTGAAGATCGAGACCGCCGAGGGCGAGTACAGCCTGCACGCCGACTGGCTGATCGTGGCCGACGGCGCGCGCAGCCCGATCCGCCGCGCGATGGGGCTGGACATCGAGGGCCACGTGTTCCAGGACCGCTTCCTGATCGCCGACATCGTGCTCGACGGCGAGCCCTTCCCGCTCGCCAGGACCGAGCGCCGCTTCTGGTTCCACCCCACCTTCTTCGCCGGCCAGAGCGCGCTCCTGCACCGCCAGGCCGACGACGTCTGGCGCTTCGACTTCCAGCTCGGCTGGGAGGCCGACCCCGAGGCCGAGAAGCAGCCCGAGCGCGTCGAGCCGCGCATCCGCCAGGCGCTGGACCAGCAGGGCTTCGGGCACATCGGCTTCAAGCTCGAGTGGGTCAGCGTCTACACCTTCCAGTGCCGGCGCATGAAGAAGTTTCGCCACGGCAGGCTGCTGTTCGTCGGCGATGCGGCGCACCAGGTCTCGCCCTTCGGCGCCCGCGGCGCCAACTCCGGCATCCAGGACACCGACAACCTGATCTGGAAGCTCGACGCGGTGCTGCGCGGCCAGGCGCCCGAGTCGCTGCTGGACAGCTACGCCAGCGAGCGCGAGGCGGCAGCGGACGAGAACCTGCTCAACTCCACCCGCTCGACCGACTTCATGACCCCCAAGAGCAAGGCCGCGACCACCCTGCGCGACGCCGTGCTCTCGCTCGCGGGCGAGGTGCCGGGGGTGCGCGTGCTGGTCAACAGCGGCCGCCTGTCGGTGCCCAGCACGCTCGCGGACTCGCCGCTGAACACGCCCGACGTGGACGCCTTCGCGGGCTGGATGCTGCCCGGCGCGCCGATGGACGACGCCCCGGTGCAAGGCCCGCGCGGCCCCTGGCTGCTGCCGCACCTGGGCGACGTGGACGGCGGCGGCTTCACCTTGCTGGTGTTCGGCAGCCCGGACGCCGCCACCCTGGCGGCGATGCGGGCGCTGCCGCTGGCCACCGTGCTGGTGGACGGCGAGGCGCCGGGCACGGTTTCGCTGCAGGATCTGCAAGGCCTGGTGGCGCGCCGCGGCCACCCCCGCAGCGGCACCAGCAACCAGATACCGCCCCACCC
>CAUJJP010000205.1 GCA_963205525.1 Pseudomonadota bacterium
CGGGCCGACAGGTGCCGCCCCCTTTTGTCTTGCCTTCCGCCTTTGCCCTTCGCTGTCGTTCCGGGTGTCGGCGGCCCGGCGGCGCTGTGCTGCTTGCAGCCAGCCCGTCGGCGAACGCGCCAATGGCCGCAGGCCGGGCGCGTTCGAGGCAAGACGCCTGCACATTGGACGGCTGCGCCGGATGTTGCGCGAAGCGCGGCGCGGATGCGTTCGCGCGGCACGCGCGACGACATGGCAACAGCATCCAGAACGACATGCCAGATGGCACGATGAGATGCACGGTGACGTGCAGCGAATCGGCGGCCATCATGAGCGGGTCTCCAGCCAGACCGGATGCGCGACGCCGATCAGGACGGATGCGCTGACCGGCCCGAAATAGCGGCTGTCGAACGATGCCGGATTGGTCACGCTCAATAGGAACAGCTCGCCCTCGGCCAGCGGGCGGCAATGCGGCCAGGATGGCAGCGGCCGGCCCAGCCGATCAGCAGGCAGCGCGGCGGCCGTAGGCACGCCGTCGATGCGTACCTGACCGGCGACGATGCAGACGTGTTGCGGCGCGACCGCGCCCACACGTTTGAGCAGCGGAACGTGTGCCGGCAGGTAGCCGCGCTGCGCAGCGAGCGCGGCAGCGTCGGCAGGCAATAGGGTCAAGACGATGCTGCCCACGGACAAGGAACGTGGCAGCGAGGTGGCCCGATGGTCGAGCGGCTTCACGCGATACCAGCCGACCGGCACGCTGTCGGACGGGTTGTAGATCAGGCGCGGCAGCGGCTGCACGAACGCCGCCCAGGCCAGCGCAGCGAGGCCGCAGGCGGACAGGCCAGCCAGCACGATGCGAGCGCGCAGGCGCGAGCGAGGATGCGGCGCGGCTTCGGGCGTGCGTGCGACAGTGGAATGGACCGTCATGGCAGCGCCCTCCCGGTCAGCCAAGCGGCGTGCCGCTCGGCGGTGTATTCGGGCAGCGGCAGACGGGCCGCCAGACGGTTGCCCAGCGTGCGCCAGTACGCGGGCGAAACGTCGATGGCGGCGATGCCCTGCGCGCCGATGCCGTCGATGCG
This sequence comes from Pseudomonadota bacterium, assembly GCA_963205525.1. The sequence goes on from CAUJJP010000205.1 coordinate 1,059, forward strand.
TTCGAGCACGGCACGCACCGCGTTCTCGCCTTCGGCGTGCAGCAGCAGGCGTGCGCCGGGCCGCACGCCGGGGATGCGCTGCACGTCGTCCAGCGGCGTGCCAGCCTGCATCACCATGAGCTGCCAGCGGATCGTTCCGTAGTCGTTGGCCTGCCAGCGAATGCGGCAGAACATCGCGCCCGGCAGGAACACCGCGCAGCGCCGCCAGCGGTCGAGCCGCAGCATGCGTGCCGGTTCGCCGAAGCGCAGGTAGAGCTTGAACTGCGGTTCGATGTAGGCCAGCGAAACGCGCGTCAGCGGCACGCTGCCGACGAGGCCAGCGAGTACCGAAGGCGCGCGCAGCGGCGCAGCCGTGGCCGCGTGCGCCGCAGGTAAAGCGGATGCGTTCATGGCATCTTCTCCGGGGGAAACTCCCGCTCCAGCAGGCCGCGCAGCAAGTCGGCCACGGTCACGCCCTGCGTGAAGGCCGACACCTTGATACGCGCCCGCAGCGCGGGCGTGATGTCGAGGGTCAGGCGGGCTGTGTAGAGGTCGCCCTTGTTCAGCGCATCGGCATCGCCCTGGCGAATCCACGCCTCGGCGTGTGGATTCGTGGGCGGACGCGCGCCAATGCCGACGCGCTTGGCGCGTGGTGACGGTTGCGCTGTCATGTCGGCCACCGCATCAGTTCATCCACCAGGGCGGTGATTTCGCGTGCGGCGGCGCTGTCAGGTGCCGTTTCGCGGGCGAGTCGGCCAGCGGCCACGCTGTCGGCGAACACAATGCGCTGATGCACTTCCGCGCGCAGCGCAGGTAGCGGCTGGTCGGCGAGCGCCTGGCGTGCCTCGCGCCCGATCACGGTGGTGCTGACGCGCCGATTGATGACAAAGGCCGCGCGCAGCGCAGGCCGAAAGACTTGCGCCTCTCGGATCAGCGCCACCATCTCGGCGCTGGCCCACAGGTCATAGGGGCTGGGCTGCACCGGGATCAGCACGCGCTCGGCCGCCAGCAGCGCGGAACGCGCCAAGGCGGCGATGCGCGGCGGCCCGTCGATGACGACGTGATCGGCCCGACTGGCGAGTTCTGGCGCTTCCTGATGCAGCGTTTCGCGTGCCAGGCCCACGGCGCTGAACAGCCGTGGCAAGCCTTGCTGACTTCTGCGCTGCGCCCAGTCGAGCGATGAACCCTGCGGGTCGGCATCCAGCAGGATGACGTGCTGGCCACGCATTGCCAGTTCGCCGGCGATGTGTGTGGCGAGCGTGGTCTTGCCGACGCCGCCCTTCTGGTTGAGCAGAGCGACGATCATGGCGTGGCCCTCCATGCTGGAAAGCCTTGCTTTGATCGGTCTGCAAAACCTGTCGGCTGGTGGCTGGTATTACCTGCCGTTTCTGGCCGCGTGGTGGTTGTCCACCGCAGCGGCGTTGCCCTACTAAAAGTTAGAGAAATTAAGTTAGGGAAGTTAGAGGGCGCGCAAACCCAATGCTGGCGCGGGTTTGCGGCCGATCGGCACGCCTGATAGCACGATAGTCCCACGCCTGATAGCACGATACCCCGCACGCCTGATAGCACGACACCATTCACAGG
>CAUJJP010000206.1 GCA_963205525.1 Pseudomonadota bacterium
GTATCGGTCGATCCGTACCCCCAACCATACCCCCAGCCGATCGGGATCTCAAGAAATCGGCCGGAACGGCGTGAGACAAGGCGTGTCGCTAAGTCGTTGTCACGTATAGGGTATTCAGAACAACCTGAGACATCCTGACATCGCCCGGGACCCCCATGCACAGTTCAGGTCGCGAGGCGCATGCGTGAAGCGGTCCGGGTGGCAGGGTGAGCGCGCTGACATTGTGCCTGCCGGGCCGCGCCCGCACGCTGCGCCTAGGATGGCGGGATGACGCCGCTGTACATCGACGAGCACCTGCTGGTGCTCGACAAGCCGGCCGGCCTGCTGTCGGTGCCGGGACGGCTGGAGCCGGACTGCCTGAGCGCGCGCGCGCAGGCGCTGTGGCCCGATGCGCGCGTGGTGCACCGGCTCGACCAAGCCACCTCGGGCCTGTTCGTGATGGCGCGCGGTGCGCCGGCGCAGCGCCGGCTCTCGCTCGCGTTCGAGAAGCGCCGGGTCGCCAAGACCTACGAGGCCGTGGTCGAGGGGCTGCTCGCCGAGGACGGCGGATCGATAGACCTGCCGCTCATCGTCGACTGGCCGAACCGCCCGCGCCAGGTCGTCGACCACGCGCGCGGCAAGCCGGCGCTGACGCACTGGCGGGTGCTCGCGCGCGGCGCCGGGCGCAGCCGGCTCGCGCTGCAGCCGGTCACCGGTCGCTCGCACCAGCTGCGCGTGCACCTGCAGGCGATCGGCCACCCCATCGTGGGCGACGACCTCTACGGCAAGGCCGGGCCGCGGCTGCTGCTGCACGCCAGCGCGCTCACGCTGCCGCACCCGGCGGACGATCGCCCTGCCCACTTCGAAAGCGTGGCGCCGTTTGCCGACTTCGGCTAGGCTGGCGCCATGAGCCTGTTCATCGTCACCGGTGCCTCGCGCGGTCTCGGCCGGGCGCTCGCGGAGCAGGCCCTGCAGCCGGGCCGCCACGTGCTGGCGATCGCGCGCCGCCCCGATCCGGCGCTGGCCGGCATTGCCGGCGAGCGCGGCGCCACGCTCAGCTCCTGGGCCCTGGACCTCGCGGATGCCCCCGCCGCCGCACGCCGGCTCGCCGACTGGCTGGCGGCGCAGCCCGCCTGCGATGCGGTGCTGGTCAACAACGCCGCCGCGCTGGCGCAGCCGGCGCCGCTGCGCAACAGCGGATTCGACGACCTGTCGAACGCGATTCGCGTCGGGCTCGAAGCGCCGCTGCTGCTGTGCGCGGCCTTTCTGCGCGCCACCACCGGCTGGGGCAGCGACCGCCGGGTGCTCAACATCTCCTCCGGCCTGGGCCGGCGCGCGATGGCCGGCAGCGCCAGCTACTGCGCGGTGAAGGCCGGCATGGACCACTTCACGCGCGCGCTGGCGCTGGAGGAAGCGGCTGGCGAGCAGGGCGCGCGCGTGGTCTCGCTGGCGCCAGGGGTGATAGACACCGACATGCAGCTGCAGCTGCGCAGCGCCGACCGCAGCCGATTCCCGGACGGCGCGCAGTTCGCCGCCATGAAGTCCGAAGGCCGGCTCGACAGCCCGCAGCTGGCGGCGGCCAGGCTGCTGCGCTACCTGGCGCGCGACGACTTCGGCCACGAACCGGTGGCCGACGTGCGCCAGGCCTGAACTGCCGCATCCGCGCCGTCGCTTGGTGTGCCGCGCATGCGAGCGCGAGGGGCCCGGGACGTGCGGCATGTCGCCAACCCTGCGGGCGCGCGCGCAGGCCGGGTGGCGGCAGTCTCAAGTGCGCCGCCGGGCGGCCGACACCCTGATCTCGAACACCTCGTCACCCCGGTGGAGGACAGATCATGCTCGGCTGGATCGGATCACTGCGCCGCAAGCCGCCGGCACGCCCGGCGGCGCCGACCGCCGCCGTGGCCCAGGCCACGCTCTCTCAAGGAAACGCCGGGCCGTCCCAAGTTTCCTTGACCCCCGCGGGGGGCGGGCTGGGCGCAGCCCGGTCCTGGGGGCGCTCACAGGCCAGGGACAGCGACGCGGCGGCCGCGAACACGGGCGCCGCGGATACACCGGATGCGTCTGACGCACCAAGCGCACTGAGCTGGCTGCTGGCGGCACCGCCCGTCCAATTGCTGCCGCCCAGCGCCCAGGAGCAAGCCCTGCTGCAGCGGCTGGATGGTGCGCTCGCCGCGCCCCAGCAGGCGGGCGATCTGCTGCCGCGTGCGGCCGGCGTGCTGCCGCAGCTGATGGCCTTGATGCGACAGCCCGTGCCCTCGCGCACGGCGATGGTGCGCCAGCTCACCAAGGACCCCCTGCTGACCGCCGAGGTGATGCGGCTGGCGCGCAGCCCCTACTACGGCGCGCAGCAGGTGGCGACGATCGAATCGGCGCTCGACCGCATCGGAACCACCGGGCTGCAGTCGGCCGCCGCGCGCGTGCTGCTCAAGCCCATCTACCAGCCGCAGGGCGACGGGCTGGCGGCGCGCGTGGCCTCGCGCGTGTGGCAGCGCACCGAGCGCAAGGCCTTGTGCTGTGCCGACCGCCTGGCGCGCCAGGGCGGCGACCGCTTCGAGGGCTTTCTGGTCGGCATGCTGCACGACAGCGGCTGGCTCGCCCTGCTGCGCCTGATAGACCGCAGTGGCCAGAGCCTGCAGCTGCCGCTGAGCCAGGCCATGGACGCCAGCCTGGACCGTCACAAGGACCGCCTGTTCGCCCACCTGCTGGCGGGCTGGGAGCTGAGCCCAGCGCTGCTGGACCTGGCCGCGGAGCTGCAGCGCGCCCCGCTGGCGCAAGGCGACCTGCCGCTCGCGCGCGCCCTGTGGGCGGCCGACCGCTTCGGCGCCGAGGCCGCGGGCTGAAGCGCGCACCCGCGGCCGGGCGGCGACCGGCCCGGGTTCAGGCCGGCGGCTCGCCCATGGGCGCAGCCAGGCTCGCAGCCCTGTCGTCCACCCCCATGCCGACACCGATCGCGCGCGCGGCACGCCAGAGCTCGTGCTCGGGCGGCACGCGGCGGTTGCGGTCGGCGACCTCGGCGATCGGCACCGCAGTGCACTCACCGCCTTGCAGCGCCACCATGTGGCCGAAGCGCTGCTGCTCGACGAGGCGCGCGGCGGCGACGCCGAAGCGGGTGGCGAGCACGCGGTCGAAGGCGGTCGGCGTGCCGCCGCGCTGCACGTGGCCGAGCAGGGTCGCGCGCACCTCGCTTTGCACGCGCGGCTGCAGCTGCAGCTGCAGCCAGTGGCCCACGCCACCCAGGCGCAGCGGGTCGTGGCTGCCGGCAATCGTCTGCGCCACCGTCATCGACTCACCCACCGCCGCCGCCCCTTCGGCGATGCAGATCAGGGTGCAGCCGCCGGCACGTTCGTTGGCGCGGCAGCGCTCGGCCACCGCCTCCACGCTGAAGGGCTGTTCGGGAATCAGGATCAGGTCGGCGCCCCCGGCCAGGCCGCCTTCGAGCGCGATCCAGCCCGCATAGCGGCCCATGGTCTCGGCGATCATGACCCGGCCGTGGCTGCGCGCCGTGGTGGCCAGCCGGTCCAGCGCCTCGGCGACCACCGCCACCGCGCTGTCGAAGCCGAAGCTGCGCTCGTTGTGCACGATGTCGTTGTCTATCGTCTTGGGTACGCCGACGATGGGCAGGCCCAGCGGCTGGAAGCGGTGCGCGATGCTCATCGTGCCGTCGCCGCCGATCGCCACCAGCGCATCCAGCCCGAGGGCACGCGCGTTGGCCATGGCGACGGCCGAGACGTCGGCGCCGCCGGCGCCGTACCACTCGAAGGGATTGGCGCGGTTGTGGGTGCCCAGGATGGTGCCGCCTTCGGCCAGGATGCCGGCCACCGCGGCCGCATCCAGCGGCCGCACGCGGCGCTCCACCAGGCCGAGGAAGCCGCGCTCGATGCCGCTCACGCGCACGCCGTCCTGCAGCAGGGCCAGGGTGACGGCGCGGATGACGGCGTTCAGCCCCGGGCAGTCGCCGCCGCCGGTGAGCACGCCGACGTGCATGGGCGCCGTCACGCGCCCATCCAGCAGTCGAGGTCGGCCTTGAGCTGGCGCAGGTCGTCCTCGCGGGTGTACATCATGTGGCCGGCGTCGTAGTAGCGGTGGCTGATGCGGCTGCGAACCTCGGGCGGGATGTCCAGCTGCGCGAGCGACCAGTCGCTGGCGCTGTAGGGCGTGCCCAGGTCGTAGCGACCGCTGGCCACCAGCACGCGCAGCAGCGGGTTGCGGCGCAGGGCGCGCGCCAGGTCTGGCGCGGTGCTCGCAAAGCCGTTGCCGCGCGAGGCGCCGCGCGACCAGTTCCACTGCTTGTGGGTGTCGTGGCTCAGGACCTCGTAGCGCGTCTCGCGCTGCAGCCCCAGCGCCTGCGCGAACCAGTCCATGCCGGCCATGGTGTAGGCGGGGGCGATGGCCTCGATGCCGGGGTCGAACTCCCAGTCGCGGCTGCGCATGGCGGCCATGGCCCCGGTGCTGCGTGACTCCAGCCGGCCGACGATGCGCCCGCGCGCACGCAGCGCCTCGAAGAAGAAGGTCTGGTCGGAGATGCGCAGGTTCTTCTCCTCCACCAGCGCACGCGGCAGCCCGGTGAGCTCGGCGACGCGGCGCGCGATGCGCGTGCGCCGCTGCGGCGCCAGCCGCGCCCCGGCGTGCAGCGCCGCCACGTAGTCCTCGGCGACGAAGGCCTCGGCAGCGGCGCGCGCGGCCTGCGGCGAGGCGGCCGGCGCGCCCCTGAGCAGGCCGTGGAACTGCGCCGTGTTGGCGAACGCGGGCAGGAACAGGGCATAGGGCAGGTCGTTGCCGTGCGCGAACTCCAGGCTTTGCAGGTCCATCGCGCAGGACACCAGGACCAGGCCGTCGAGCTGCACGCCGCCGGCCTGCAGGGCGTCGGCGAGTGCGGCCACCCGCGTCGTGCCATAGCTCTCGCCAGCCAGGTAGACCGGCGAGCCCCAGCGCCGGTGGCGCGTCAGCCAGACCTGTATCACCTGCGCCAGCGCGGCGACGTCGCCGTCCACCGACAGCAGCTCCTTGCGCGCGTCCTCGCCTGCGGCAACCGACCAGCCGGTGTGCGGCGGGTCGATGAAGACGAGGTCGAAGTGCTCGAACCAGGTCTGCGGGTTGTCCACCACCGCGTGCGGCGCGGCGGCGGTGCCGGCGTCGTCCGGGACCACCACGCGCTTGGGACCGAGCGCGCCCAGGTGCAGCCAGATCGACGCCGACCCCGGCCCGCCGTTGAAGGCGAAGCACAGCGGACGGCGCCCCGGCTCGGCGCCCGGCAGCAGGTAGTGGGTGGCCATCACGGCGGCCTGCGCTGGCGCCGCATCCGGCCCCTTGGCCGCCACCGGCAGGAAGGCGGCGCCGACCGCGTAGGGCATGCGCCGTCCGTCGGCCAGCAGCACCTGGGCGCTGCTGCCGGGCACGGACAGCGCCAGCAGCTCGTCGACCCGGGCGCGCTGGCGTGCGGCCTTGTCCTCGCCGTCCTTGGTGGCCGTGCTGTCGCTCATCGATGACCTCGTCGCCAATCCTGTCGTTGAACTTGTCGCTGATCTCGTCGCCGATCTCGTCGCTGATCTCGTCCCTGATCGGGCCGGCGCACGATAACGCAGCAGCGGCGCTTGCCGCGCGGGCTCTCAGCCCCCGACCAGGGCCGCGAAGCGCGCCAGGTCGACGTTGCCGCCGCTGACGATGACGCCCACGCGCCGGCCGCGCCAGTCCAGGCCCGCGGGCGCGCCGCCTGCGCCCTGCGCGTCGAGGACGGCGGCGGCGGCGAGTGCGCCGGTGGGCTCGACCACCAGCTTCAGGCGCTCGGCGAAGAAGCGCATGGTGCGCCGCAGCTGCTCGTCACTCACCGTCAGGATGCCGCGCACCCGGGCCTGGATGACGGGAAAGGTGAGCCTGCCGCTGTGCTGGGTCTGGGCACCATCGGCGATCGTGCGCGGGGTGTCGATGTGCACGATCTCGCCGCGCGCCAGGCTGAGCTGGGTGTCGTTGCCGGCTTCGGGCTCGACGCCCCAGACCTCGATGCCCGGCTGCAGGCCGTGCGCGGCCACCGCGCAGCCGGCGATCAGCCCGCCGCCGCCCACGCACACCAGCAGCGCGTCCAGCGTGCCCACCTCCTGCAGCAGCTCCAGCGCCGCCGTGCCCTGCCCGGCCATGACCTGCGGGTGGTCGTAGGGCGGCACGAGGGTGAGACCGCGCTCGGCGGCGAGCCGGCGCGCAATCTCCTCCCGGTCCTCGGCATAGCGGTCGTAGAGGACGATCTCGCCGCCGCGCTGCCCGTCCTGGTAGGCGCGGCTGGCCGCCAGCTTGGCCGGCGGCGCGTCCTGCGGCATCACCAGCACCGAGGGCATGCCGAGCAGCCGCGCCGCGAGCGCGATCGCCTGCGCGTGGTTGCCGGAGCTGAAGGCGATCACCCCGGCCTTGCGCTGGGCCGGCTTGAACTGCGCCAGGGCGTTGTAGGCGCCGCGGAACTTGAAGGCGCCCGCCCGCTGCAGGTTCTCGCACTTGAAGAAGATCTGGGCGCCGCTGCACGCGTCGGCGCTGCGCGAGCGCAGCACCGGCGTGCGGTGCGCCACGCCGGCCAGACGCGCGGCGGCGGCCTGGACGTCGCCCAGGCTGATGGCAAGGCTGGTGTTCATGGCGCGAGCATAGGCCGGCGGTGGCGCACGAGGCGCCCAGCCCGACCGCGCTTGCCGCAGAATCTGCAGCCGCCGATGAGCCGCGACCCCTCGATCCGCGCGACCCTGAGCCACACTGCCTTTCGCACGCTGCTGACGGGCGGCAGCCTGTACTTCGTCGGCAGCTTCATGCAGTCCACCGCCGCGGCCTGGATGATGGTCGAGCTGACCGGCTCGTCCTTCCTCGCCGCCCTGGTGCAGACCGCGGTTTTCCTGCCCATGTTCCTGTTCGCGCTGCCCGGTGGCGTGCTGGGCGACATCACCGACCGACGGCGCCTGATGCTGGGCGCCCTCGCAGCACAGGCGCTGGCGGTGGCCTTGCTCGCCCTGCTGGGCCTGCTGGGCTGGGCCGGGCCGGCCAGCGTGCTGGGTCTGATCTTCGCCGCCGGCTGCTGCACGGCGCTCATGTCGCCGTCCTGGAACACCGGCATCGCCGAGTCGGTGCCGCGCGACGACCTGCCGCAGGCGATCACCCTGGTCGGGATCGCCTACAACGCCGCGCGCGCACTCGGTCCGGCGTTTGCAGGCGCGCTCTATGCGGTCGGTGGCGCCGGGCCGAACTTCGCCGCCGCCTTCGTCGGCGTGCTGATCATGGCGTGGTCGGTGCACCGTCATCCGCCGGCCCCGCACCCGCCCTCGCGGCTGCCGGCCGAGCGCCTGTGGGGCGGCATGGTCAGCGGGCTGCGCTTTGCCTGGCACTCACAGGCGGTGTTCGCGCAGCTCGTGCGCACGGTGGCCTACGCCGCGGCCGGCTCCGCCCTGTGGGCCTTGTTGCCGGCAATCGCGGCGCACCAGCTCGGCATGGGCGCGGCCGGTTTCGGCTTCCTCATGGGCTGCATGGGCAGCGGCGCGGTGGCGGCGGGACTGCTGATCGGGCGCTGGCGGGTGCGCTACGGGCTGGAGCGGCTGGTGGCCGGTGGCGCGGTGGTATTCGCGCTGGCCATGCTGGGCACCGCCTTCCTGCCCTGGCGCGGCGCGGTCTACGCCGCCCTGGTGGCCGCCGGCGCGGCCTGGATGACGGTGATGTCCACATTCAACACCGCCACCCAGACCAGCGCGCCGGGTTGGGTGCGCTCGCGCGCACTGGCCATGCACACGCTGTGCGCGCTCGGCGCCTTCGCCTTCGGCGCCGCGCTGTGGGGCGCGCTGTCCGACCTCGTCGGCCTGCGCCCGGCGCTCGCCAGCGCCGCCGCCCTCATGCTCGCCGGGCTGCTGCTGGCGCGGCGCTACCCGCTGCGCATGGGGCAGACGCAGGACGTGACCCAGGCCGTGCCCTGGGAGGACTTGTTCGTCGCCCAGGAACCCGAGCCCGAGGCCGGGCCGGTGGCGGTGGAGTTCCGCTACCAGGTGCGCGCCGCCGACAGCGCGGCCTTCCTCGCCGCCATCGCCGAGCTGCGTGCGCCGCGCCGGCGCGACGGCGCGATCTTCTGGCGCGTCTACCGTGACCTCGCCGACCCGACGCGCTTTGTCGAGCGCTTCATCGTCCGCTCCTGGGCCGACTACCTGCACCAGCGCGTCCGCCAGACCCTGGCCGACCAGGCGCTGGAGGCACGCGTGCGCTCCTACGTCGTCGACGGCGAGCCGGTCCGCAGCGGCCACTACATCGCCGAATGCTGAACCTAGATCCGGCAGTTGACCGCTCTTCTGGGCGGGATGCCCAAGTGTTCTCAAGCACTTGTGGCGTCAACGCCGCACGCATTCCTGGGCGCCTCAGAGCCTGTGAAGACATGACTCATGCCCGCGCCGGGGCGGCCAAGGACGCTGGCGGGTGTTGCGCCGCTTGCCCGGGCGGCGAGCCCGG